>NZ_JBNJOF010000004.1:0-399227 GCF_050113875.1 Vibrio sp. TRT 1302
TTGAGCGAGGAGTGGTTGAACGAGCATGGGGTGAAATTAGATGTGCCTCAGTTACTTGAGGCAACAAAACAACCCATAATCAAACGAACTGAAACGGAAAAACCAGCCAAACCACAACCTCAGCCCGTTAAGCATATCGTTCAAACTGATCTCGAAACGGGTATGCGAGAAACGTGGATGAAGATTGCCACGCAGTATGATCTAGCGCCAAAAGCTTTGTTGGAACTTAATCCACAGTATGATGCAGATCCCATGTCGCTATCGGTAGGGGATTCTCTGAATGTAGAAAAACAGCAACCGCGAAGCATTCAAAAAGAGCCTGTTTACGAGATACCACCGGAGAGCCCAAAGCGATTTAATCAACCTTTAAACACGTTCTATAACTACACAGAGCGATGTTTAGTTGATACGTCGATAGTCTCAATTAATAACGAAAGGTTGGTCGAAAAAGACATCCCTGTGGTAAATATCAAAACAGTCTCTGACGTTGCGACAGAATTTGAACTTGGTTTTACCCAAGTAGATCAAACCCAACCTCTAGAGGATTTTTGGTCAAGCTTTTTCTCTCCAGATACAAGCGAAGATACTCAAAAACTATTAAAAAAATACAACGCACACTTGAACAACCCTGTACGGCAGGGGGAGATTGTAGTTGTCCCGACCAAAGAGCCGATTAATGAAGAGCAGACAAGTAAACTTGATGCTCTTATAGAGGAAGCGAAAACAGCCAGTGTTGAGTTAGCGAAACTGACTGAGGAACAAGTTGCTACCGTTTATCGCCATTTTGAAGTGCTAGATTATTATGCTGATGAAACAATTAAAAAAGTCGGCTCAGATGGCCTTCCAGGTGACTTATACGCTTATGCTTCATTGGGAGTCGGTGCTATAGCCACAGGTGTTGAGCGACATTTAAAAAACATCAATGGTGTGCTTCTTGAAATTAACCAGCTTTACGTCTCTCAAGTTGCGATGGCAAGTCGTGTTGGTGGTGTTAACTATGGTTCTTTTGTTGCAGAACGTGCTGCGCTATTTAAAAAGCTAGATGGTAGCTTTGCTGCATTATCGAAACGTTCTGTTCAAATTCCTATTTACACTCAGATTCGACGTAACTTAAAACTCTCTACTCATTCTGTTATCCATAATGCTGATGAAATTATTGCAAAAGGTATGGTACCGAATTTGGGTAAGCGAATAGCAAATGTGGCGATTGGTATCGCGACATCTCGTGGAGTCGGTTACGTAGGGCTAGTGCTTGGTGCAGCAAGTGGCGTGAAGAATATTTATGAAGCCTGTTCTGTTGATGGTTCAGGAGAATGCGGCAAAGTTACGACTCGTGAAATTGGTGGCTTTCTTGGAGGTTGGCTAATTGGAGCACAAACGGGACAATGGGCAGCTTCAGGAACATTGTTAGCACTTGGTGTTGTCGGGATTACATCTGCCCCTGTCCTTGCTATAGCTTCAATTAGTGCATTCGTCGTTGGAGGAGCTGCCGGAGGTGTTATAGGGGCAACTATTGGTAAAAGCACAGGAGATATTGTGTATGAAAAAGCCATCGAGTATACAGAAGCAACTGAAGCACTAGTAGAGGACTTATTTTGAGTGATTTTCTTAACGTTATAAGTGGAGTTTTTGCAATTTACGCCATAATCTGGGGAATCCCTGGCGTGCTCATGAGTGCTGTGGTTGGTTTAGGTAACGTACAACGCATTGTTTTTATTGATAAGCAACTAGCTAAAGACTTAGACAAGCTTTACGATGAAAAAGGTTATCTAAGATGGCAATTCCAAACCTCTTACTCAATAGTCAGTCGTCTAACAAGGTACTGGATAGCTTACCCTTTTATAAGATATCGAGTTAAGACTGAATCAAAAAAATTTAGATTGTTTATGTGGATTAATAGTATTGGGATATGGAGTTGGCTTCTAGTTCCTTCCCTATCTTTTGTAGAAAAACTCATGTAATTATGGTTTAGAAAGCAGTAACGATTTAAGTTGGCAATGTAGTGGTCAACTAAAATTGGCCACAGTTTTGTAAGTTTCCCAGTAAAGTCTTTCCGACTCATTCGGACTCAATAAACAAAATGGATGTTATTAAATGAGCCACTCTTATGAATACTTAGTAGGAAATACGTATCAAACTTTATTAAAAGATGCATCCTTTCTTTCACTTATAGGGGGGAACGTACCTGAAATTGTTGATGAGAGTTTGAATAGTTTCTATATCGTTTCGGATAGCAGTCAAGCTGAGTTGATCTTCAATAAGCATACTCAGATACTCGAAGTTATTATCTTTAAGAAAAGAGTTGATGGGCGTTTCCCCAAGTCATTGAATAGTCGTATGGAGGCGGATGAAGTTCGTAGTATTCTTGGGGACCCAATTGAAATAGTTCAAACGCGAAAACTACCTGTTTTAGGAATGGTTCCACCTTTTGATAAGTTCGAAGGCAATCTGGAGGTGACTTACTCTATTGATACTGGCTTGGTTGAAGAAGTTCGATTTGGTTCATAGTGATAGTTTTACACCATAGCGCGTTATCCTGAGCAAAAATGGCTAGACTGCGCTTTAATGTAATTAGCATATCCGCTTTTTATAGTGGTTTGCGAATAACTGGCTAAAAGACTTGTCGCCTCAAGGCGTTATCTAGTAAGCTTCTCGCTCCATTCTCACTATCTGTACAGGTTCACCCTAGACTATGACTTTGCCAAAAATTGCTGAAATCAAAAACCAATGGCTTTATCAGCAAGTAGATGTCGAGTTTCCTACCAAAGAGAGCATCGCGGGTATGGAACTGTACAAAGACGCCGTATCTAGCCGTCAATACCAAACGTTGTCAGAGATACCGGTAGCGGATAGCCAGATGGCACCAGAAGATATCTTTCTGGTCGACTTCCATCGTCTTACGGTGATGTTTGCATTATTGCAGTCTAGTCGCTGGAGTAATGAGTCAGATCAGCAACTGATTGTTGAGTTTTTAACCCAAATCATCTATTCAGAACCTTGCTCACTCTATCTTGGTTTTAAAGAAGGTGAGGCGGTAGCTGCGGCGATAGTCACCATAGACCAGCAAACGGTTCTCATTTCTGATGTTGTATTGAAAAGCAGCGGCACTGAGGTGACTGAAGAGGGATTTCTTGCTGCGCTGTACACCAAACTCGATCTGCCACTTGGCGATAGCCACACCTTCATCATTGAGCAGTGATGACTTCATCATTGTGCCAACGATAAAATGGTGACATGGTCTAAAAATCTGACATAAACTTCTATTTATCAAGGGAAGTGTTAAGCACATCATTCCATTTAATACTCACTACCTTATTATTTCTCTTGGCGAATTAACAAGGTAATGAGCATGACAGAGTCCCAAGTTCAGTGTGTAATCTTCGATTGTGACGGCACGTTAGTTGATAGTGAAAGACTTTGCTGCCAAGCACTGTGTGACACGTTTGCTCTATTTGGTGCTACCCTCACTTATGAAGCAGCAGCCAGCCATTTCGAAGGCGGTAAGCTTGCTGATATTCTTGCGGCTACTAAGAAGCGGTTAGATGTCAACGTTTCTATCGACCAACTCGAACCCGTTTACAGAGATATATTGGATCGACTGTTTGAACTACAGCTAAAGCCAATGGACGGGGTCTTTGATTTATTACAGTTCCTCGATGACAAAGGCATTGAGTACTGTGTCGCGTCAAATGGTCCTAAAGATAAAATCGAGCGTTGTCTTGACCTAACTGGTCTGTTGCCTTACTTCAGCGGTAAAATTTTCTCTGCATTTGATACCAATAGTTGGAAGCCAGAGCCCGATCTTATTCAATACTGTGTGATGAATATGGGTTTTACCCGTGAACAATGTCTCTATATCGACGATACGCCTAAAGGTTTAGAGGCCGGTGTAAGAGCAGGCGTCCGTTCTATTCATTTAGCCGGATTAAATGATCGTCAACATGTTTTTGAGCTAAGGAAAATCAACCATCTTACTGAGCTCGAACAGATGCTATAAAGATAGCTTAGTGACTTACTGAAGATATCACGCGACATTGCAGCTTGACTGTAGGCAGAGCGCAGTTTGTTGTGAGTTGTGTGACATCTTCAAAGAATGAACCACACTCCGCACATAACATGCTATCCGATTCGGAAAGCAGGTATTCTTCACTGCCGCATAACGGGCAGCACAGTATTTCGTTGAGCTTGTCATTGTTATCCATAACGGGATCTCTCAGCAGCAAAAATCAGACTGGATACTTTTATTAGTTTATTTCTTATTCACCCACAGAGTAGCGATATAAGATAATGCTTACAATTGGATTTTGGTCTAAAGCGAGACTATGGATGGGATGTGGGCATAGATTTGGTAAAGAATGGGAAGCAATTCATATAATCGAGTAGGTGAGAACCGCCATAAATTGAAAGCCCGTGATATTCACGGGCAAGAATAGATGGCATTAAGTACGATTGGCTAGATACGCTTGGTAGTCGGGAATTTCGATATCGACTTCCTTTTCAATCAAATCTGACTCAATAATAAATTTTGCCGTTGCACGGTTGGTCGCTACTGGAATGTTCCAAACGCTCGCGATACGCAGTAAGGCTTTTACATCTGGATCGTGGGGTACGGCGTTTAGCGGATCCCAAAAGAAGATCAATACGTCGATCTTTCCTTCAGAGATTAGCGCACCAATTTGTTGGTCGCCGCCCATTGGGCCGCTAATCATGCTTTTGATCGCGAGCCCGGTCTCTTTGCTGAGCATTGTGCCGGTGGTGCCTGTTGCATAAAGAAAATGGCGTTGTAGCTTCTCTTTGTTTTCTTTTACCCAGCGTAATAGCTCTGGTTTGCAATTGTCGTGAGCGACAAGCGCCACATGTTTATGTGCAGGCAGGGTACGAGTCGTTTTTTCCATTTAGACTTCCTAATTGTTTTCGTTATAGACGTAAAAAGTGGGTCGATATTCCGAGGGGGAAAGGGATTGTGCAATCACCTTCGGATTGAGTTTGTTTGGTGTCAGTGGTTCTATGATAGGCGCTTGGATCTTTTCGTAAGGTTCGCCTTTCAAATAGTGGACAGCCTGAAGGACAGACAGACGACCTTGTTCGACCATCTTATCTGTTGGGGCAAACTCAACGCGATTTCTCAAAAGACCACGGTAGACTCCATGACTGAGATATGTTGAAACTAATCCAATTTGCCCAACTTGGTCTGTGCTGCGTAATTCACTGATTGCAGCCTCGATGGCTACTGCGCTTCCTACAATGTAATCCAACTCTGTATTGTCTATGGCGTGCTGAACAAGGTTACGTTGTAACTCTTTATCATTGTCTGCCCATAATGTTTCTACGATATGGATATCACTGCCTTTAAGCGCAGAATAGAGGCCTTTAATGACCGGTTTGGTCCCGCCACTCGATTTCGGGCCAGGTAGAAGCGCGACGTTCATTCGACCGGAACCTTGTGGGTGTTTGTTTTTTAAATACTCACCGGTGTAGTAGCCCATCCAGTACCAATCAACACCCACTTCACCCTTCAGAGCGGAGCTGTTTTCTTTGTCCACAATCAGCTGATTTACCGTTGCAAACACAGGGATCGAACCAACACTCTGACGAAGTGAGCTATAAAAGAGATCTGGGGCGACTGTGCCGAGAATGATCGCGTCGGCATTCCAACGCACACACAGAGACATGTGTTCGCGTTGCTTTTCGAGGTTAAGATAGCCTCCCGCTTCCAATACTCTGAGATCGACGTGTTGTTTCTTTGCCTCATCAACCATCCCGTAATTGACCGATAACCAGTATGAATCTTTTAAATGCGGGTAGATGGCACAAATTCGTAGCGGTTGTTCCGCGTGGGCATTAAATGCCGCTGCGAGGAGTAGCATTGAACTTAACAGTGTGGCTCGCTTTTGGATAGCTGAGATCAAAGACATGCAGTATTTCGTTGGTAAAGGCGGATTAAACACTGCAAAATATAGCGCATTATAGAAGACTTAAGAAGTGAAGATTCTCGATGTTACTAGCTAAAGCCAGTATTGGACGCAAACTGCTGTTGGCATTCCTTGCGATGGCGTTATTGGTTTTGATTTCTGCGTTAATCGGGGTATTCGGCTTTAGTTCTGTGGCAAAAACAGAGCGAAATGTGGTTAATTCGGCGATCCCGTCAATGATTGAAGCAAGACAGGTGTCCGAATTAAGTTCACGCATCATTTCTTCAGTACAGACGCTTTCCAATGCGAAGAGCGAAGAGCAGCGTCAACGTTCGGGAAAAGAGTTGTTTTCTCAGCTCGAATCTTTGCTGACTCATATCAAACAGTTAGGTTCTGATTCGTTTGACTCTGGATTACTGACTCGGTTGGAGTCGGATGTTCAGATCGTCATCGATACTCTTGCTAAGTTCGGAATTGTGGTCGAGAAAAGGCTATTTCTCAGTCAAGATATTGTGGTACGAACAGGTGAACTTCGCGACCTTGCTCTAGAGCTGGAACAGCTTACTCGTACTCAAGTCGCCAACACATCTACCATTGCTGTTGCCAATGTAACTCACATCTACGCCCTCCTTGATAAACGCCAGATAGAGCAGGCGTATAACGCGCTCGATGCTCTGGTTGAGGTCGATCTTGATCTATCCGAACGATTACACGAGCTTCATCTACTGGCGTTCAAGCTGCTTAACCACATAGAGGAAGCACGTACGGTATCGGATATCAATCGTATTCAAACCATTAGAGAAGAGTTCAGCAGTAATCTGAATATTATGAAACGAAGGGTACAGGCTGTAGAAGATCCTACTCGATCGCAACAGATGGCGGAACTTCTCAAGAAACTTGAACTTCGTGAGGTGGTCTTTGATGTGCTCACTCAACGATATGAGAACGAACGTTCAGCGCAGCAATTGATGCAAGATACTCTGACTCAGTTTTCTACACTGAATGCTACCGTAAACAAGCTGGTCGACGAGTCTAATGCTTCCACGACACGTGCGGTTGAAGAACTAAAAACGACCCTCGATTACGCTCAGCTAACACTGACGATTATTACGGTTTTGGGTATGGTGATCGTGGTGTTGATCGTATGGAAAGTGGTCTATATATCCGTAGTAAAACGTCTTGCAGAATATTCCTCGGCGTTGCTTTCAATCGCTAAAGGACAGTTGCAAGTCGAACTTACCGTTAAAGGTAACGATGAATTGGCACATATGGGGCAAGCGATCATTACTGCGCGTAACACGGCAAAGGCGTTAAAGGTGGTCGCAGAAAGTGAAGCCAAGGCGAAGCGCGAACTCGAACAGCATAAGGGTCATCTAGAGGAGCTAGTGACTGAGCGTACTCATCAGTTGCAACTCGCCAATGTCAGGTTAAATGAGGAAGTAGAAAATCATGCACGCGCCCGTCAAGAGGCCGAGCAAGCCAGCCGCGCCAAGTCGGCGTTCTTAGCGACGATGAGTCACGAGATTCGCACACCAATGAATGGGGTACTCGGGACGGCTAGGTTATTAAAAGATACCGGATTGGACAGTCAACAGGGCCACTATGTCGATGTTATCAATCGCAGTGGTAACGGCTTGCTTGCCATCCTCAATGACGTGCTCGATTACTCAAAGATTGAGGCGGGGCATTTAGAAATTCGTCCAATCGACTTTAATCTGCACGCAATGGTGGATGACACCAAGCAACTACTAAATGGAAGAGCTCAAGAAAAGTCGCTGCAACTTGAATATTGTATCGAAAGTGATGTGGATAAATTCTGGTTTGGTGACATGACGCGAATCGGTCAAGTTCTTAACAATCTTGTCGGAAATGCTATCAAGTTCACTGACAAAGGCCATGTCGATATCTATGTTGCTCATGACCCTGACAATGATGGACATGTGTTGTTCGAAGTATCGGACACGGGTGTAGGTATCAGCGAACAAGAGCAGCTCAACTTGTTTGATGCGTTTACTCAGGCATCGGGAGGATTGAGCAGTAAAGGTGGCACAGGTTTAGGGCTGGCGATTAGTAAGCGATTGGTTGAGGCGATGGGGGGAGAGATCCACCTTGAGTCTTCACTTGGCGAAGGGAGCCGTTTTTGGTTTTCTGTTCCCCTACAGTTAGGTCAGGAAGTAGAGCAACAAGATACGGTAACCAACTGTAAAGTGACCGCTCGCGTTTTACTGATTGAAGACAATCCGGTGAATTGCATGGTCGCTGAAGGATTCTTGGCGAGTATGGGACATCAAGTCATGACGGCTGTTGATGGAAAGAGCGCTAAGAGTGACTTCGAGCAGCATTCGTTCGATATCGTGCTGATGGATATCAACCTGCCTGATTGTGATGGAATTGCGTTATTGGGTGAGTTGAAACAAATAGAAACTGAGTCGTCCAACCGAATGCCGACGCCAATGATCGCGGTATCGGCGCATGTATACAATGAAGAAGTTGAAAGTTACATCGCGGCGGGTTTTGATGGATATCTGCCTAAGCCGCTCGATAAGGACGCACTTAGCCAGATGATCCAAAATAGTTTAGAGGGCAAGTCGTTATTGTTAGAACAAAACGATTGTCATAAAGAAGACACGTCAGTGCGACAAGTTAATCAAACCATTATCGACCCCAAAATAGTGATTGCGGATATGGCTGTGTTGGGGCAAGCCAAAATGGTGGAAATCTGTGGCTTGTTCAGTGATGGTGCTCAGGAGATTCTAACGCAGTTAGATAGCGCGGCTGGGCAAAATGATCAAAGAGAAATTAAACAACTTGCTCATAAACTCAAAGGTTCTGCGGGCAGTTTAGGCTTGGGGGCACTGTTCGACTTGTGTCTCGAGATAGAAAAAGCTCAGCAACCGTGTGAGATTTATTTGAAGCAGCGAAGTGAGCTTTGGTCATTGGTCGAACAATCAAAGCATGCACTCGATGAGATATTAGGTTAGAGGAATTAAATGTATCCAATAGAATCAAAACAATTATTGATGGATCAAATCACGGAAAATGATTGGCAGCTCTTTGAACGATTGCACCAAGATGATGATGTGATTCGTTATGCGTTTGATAAACCGACGACAGAGCAAATTCGTCAGCGTTTTGAATCTCGTCTTCCCAAGTGGAGTTGGCCTAACAGCCATTGGTTGTGTTTAGTGGTTAAAGAGAAAAAATCGGGTAATGCCATTGGAGTGACGGGGCTATGTTTGTCTGAAGACAATCAACAGCATATTGAGGTTGGCTATTTGCTGTTGCCGGAATTTCATGGACGTGGATACGGGACAGAGTCATTGGTTGCCTTGATCGATCATGCTACTCACAACTATCCAATTCAAACGGTTAATGCGATTGTAACTGATGGAAACGTTGCATCGTGTAAAGTGCTGGAAAAAGCGGGTTTCAGTCTCGCGGAAAGAGAAAAAGACGCTTACCAAATTGGTGGTCAGTTTTACGATGACTTGATCTATCGTTATCAGGTTAAGTAACAGCAGAAAGGGTTAAAAGCGCTTGTGCTGTGTAATAGGTAATCATCACAACATGGCGGGAAAACGCGGAGCTACTTCTGAAACGATCAATGGCTAGAACAATGTCGGAAATGACAAATATGAATGCGCCAAACATCGCATATCCGGCTGAAGGAATGCGCACCAATGTCCAGAATTCGATCGCACTCCATACCATCAATAGTATTGCTATGGTGTAGATGGCAACAGGGAATTTTGAGCCGCCCAATCCTGGTAATAGCAAGAGATAAACGAGCATCCCGAGTGCCATCAATGTAAACAAAGTCCAGTAACTGGAAATGTGTTCAATCGGATATAAAAATGCCACGCTGTAGACGATATGAGCACAAAGGAAGGCGACCAAGCCTGGAATAAACTTGTCTTTTGGGTGCATTAAGAACAAGTCACCAACAGACGAGAGCAGTAAGGCAATACCGATAGCAAATGAGTAGTGGTCTAGAGCGGTTACAGATTGGCTGAAGACAACCAAAGACATAAGTAGGATAGGTGTGGTTTTTGTAAAGTAAAACAGCCATTTATTCGACCGGTCAATACTCCAAATATGAATCGTACATACAACGACGATCAGTAACCACATAAAATCCTTCTTATAAAAAAAAGCAGCGAGCGCTGCTTTTTTAGAGTAAATATTTCGCTAGGGTTAAGCAATAGCTAGATCGAGAATCTTACGGCTCTCATCTAAATTTATCGCTTGATGTTCACCTAAAGCAACCATCCCATGCATTTGGAGCTGACTCAATACTGCATCAACAGCTTCTTGCTTAGTGCCATGATAATCAGTGAATTGTGTCTCAACGCCAAGTGATTGATAAAAGGACTCAATAGCGGTGATGGTCTGTTCTGCCAAGTCTTTGCTTGGAGCAAGGCCAAAAACATTGCTACCCATCTGCTCTAATTTAGCGCGCTTAACTTCAATTTGGTTTCGCAGGAGTGAAGGTTGCACAATGGCCAATGAGCGTGCGTGATCAACACCCCATAGAGCGGTAAATTCGTGGCCAATCATATGCGTAGCCCAATCATGAGGTACACCAGAGCCAATTAAGCCATTCAAGGCTTGGTTAGCGCTCCACATGAGGTTTGCACGCCATGCATCGTTATCACGTGACTTGTACGTTTCACCGAGTTGTTTAAGGTTTTTAAGCAGGGCTTCAGCGTAGCCATCCTGAACCATCGCTTGGTGCTGAACGGTAATATACTGTTCACAGACGTGAACCCACGCATCGACAATACCATTGATGAGTTGTTTCTCTGGCAGAGTCTTCATCACGTCAGGATCCATAACCGCAAATTTCGGTTGGACATGCGGCGTCATGAACGGAAGTTTGTCGTGTGTTTCTGCTTTGGTAATCACAGCACCCATGTTCGATTCTGAACCTGTTGCTGGCAACGTTAAGATAGCGGCAAGAGGAACTGCCGAAGTCACCTTGTGCTTACCAGTAAAAATATCCCAGCCATCACCATCATAATGAGCGGCAGCTGCAACATACTTAGAACCATCGATGACTGAACCACCACCAACGGCAAGAATAAAGTCGATTTGCTGTTCTTTAACGATTGCAACTGCTTTATCCATTGTTTCTTTGGTTGGGTTAGGCTCAACTCCTGAAAACTCGGACCATTGATGACCTTCTAGTGCTTTCACGACTTGATCATATACGCCGTTGCTTTTAATAGAACCGCCACCATAAATAACTAAAACTTTTTGATCTGAAGGGATTGCCGAACTGATGCTTTGAATCTGACCTTGACCAAAGTGAATCTGGGTTGGGTTTACGTAGCTAAATTGCATTGCGACTTGCCTCTTGTTTGCTATGTAATGACATGTTTGCTTCGATTTAATGCATAATAGTCTTGACAAGAGGTCTGTTAAAGACCAGATTCTCTAAAAAAGTTGCCTATTTCTATAAATGTAACGGTTATGGAGAAATTATGACCTTAGCTGAACTAATGAAACAGTATGTGGAGTGTAAACAGTTGCACCATCTTGAAGGGATCATTGAAACGGCGATAAAAGGTGTTCATTTTTATCGCAGTAGCCGTGGTAACGCTAGACAACCCTTTGTCTATCAGTCTGGTGTGATTGTATTGGGGCAAGGTTCTAAGAACATTTATCTGGGTAATGAACCCGTACGCTATGGGCCTGAAGACTATTTAGTTGTTGGGGTACCCATGCCGCTCGAATGTGAAGCATTTGTCGAAAATGGTGAACCATTACTGGGGCTTAGCATCGATATTGATTCTCAACGCCTGCATCGTTTGGTCAATCAGCTTGAACCCCTAAATTGCTTTAAAGCTCGTAGCGACGTCAATGCAAGCACTGGCCTTAAATCGGTATCAATGGATGCAATGATGCTTGATGTGTGTAAAAGATTAGTACAAGCATTATGTAATCCAATAGAGACAGATATCCTTGCTGAAGGGTTGATGGAAGAGTTAGCGTTTCGAGTCTTGATGAGCCAAGAAGGCTATGTGTTGTTTGATTTGGCAAGACACGAGGGTCACTATGCTCGTGTCGCTAAGTCTTTAGATTATTTGCATAAGAATTATACAGACACAGTTACCGTTCAAGAGCTTGCTGAACAAGCCAATATGAGTATTTCCGCATTTCATCAGGCATTTCGTAGCGTAACCCTTGAGACACCAATCCAATATATAAAAAAGGTCAGGCTGAACAAAGCAAGAGAACTGATCCAGCTTGAAGGGCTTAAAGCGGCAGATGCTGCGAGATTGGTTGGATACAATAGTACTTCTCAGTTTTCACGAGAATTTAAGCGCCACTTTAATGAAACCCCGAAGGCAAATGCTGCTTAAAAGGGGAAACTGACGCTTACATCTTTACAGTGTTTTTTGACAGCCAATTGGGCAATACTGTTTTCAGAAAAAGAATTATTCTCTTTCTTCCCTATAGGAGATCTAGTCAATCTTCTGCAATAAACCTCTTCATGCTAAGCGTGGAGAGGTTTATTTTTTTCTGGTGAAATAAATCAAAAATTAGTTATCGATGCAAATTAAGTGTCGCCTTGTTGCACGTACAACATTCCATATTGCGAGTCAATTTGGAGTATTACGATAATCTTCGTGCGAATTTTCCAATCTTATCTAGTGTTATTTTACTGAGGATTTTAAGTCCTTCAGCATTAACTACAAATAAATCTAATTGTGAAACAACAAGTTAAGGATTACGGGAAATGCATACATCTAAACCGAACACAATTAAACGCGTGTTCACGCTTAGCTCGTTAAGTGCGTCATGCTTAATGGCGTTTAACAGCTACGCAGCGATAGATTGTACGACTCTAGTTGGTTGGGACTCTACCGTTGCCTATTCAGGCGGCGACCAAGTTGAGTATCAGGGCAAAGGATATCAGGCTAATTATTGGACGAGGAACAATGACCCCGCGTTAAACTCATCGAGCCAGTGGGACTACTGGAGTGAGTTAGGCAGCTGTACTTCAGGAGGAGATAATCAAGTTCCAACTGTGGAATTAACTCAACCGCAAGCGAGTGATGTGATTACGGAAGGTGACGTTGTCACTCTGTCTGCCAACGCAGCAGATCCAGATGGAACAATCAGCAAAGTTGAGTTTGTCGTCGATGGCGTAGTAGTGGCAGAGGTCAGCGTTGCTCCTTATACATCAACTTGGGTTGCAACATCTGGAGTGCACCAAATTAACGCAGCATCTTATGATGACGCTGGCGTTAAGAGCCAACTTAGCAGCGTTCAAGTTAACGTCAGCTCAACCACGCCAGATAATATTGCACCGACAATAAATATCTCATTGTCGAATGAAGTTGTTGATCAGGGGGCACAAGTTTCCCTTACCGCCAATGCTGCTGACTCAGATGGTACGATCGATAAGGTAGACTTCTTTGTCTCTGGGACACTTGTAGGAACTGTCACTACTGAACCATATGTACTTAACTACACCGCGAGCCAAGCGGGTAGTTTGCCTGTTTATGCTAGGGCGACCGATAACCTAGGCGCCACAACCAATTCAACAACGACTTCGCTGGTGGTCAACGGTGAACCAACGGTAGCGAACTGTCGACCTGACGGTTTGTATCAAACGGAAGGCATCAATGTGCCATATTGTACCAAGTACGACGAGGATGGACGCGAATTAATGGGCGCGGATCATCCACGCCGAGTTATTGGCTACTTTACCAGTTGGCGCGCGGGAGATGATCCTCAATCCGCTTACTTGGTGAAAGATATTCCGTGGGAACAGCTTACTCATATTAACTATGCGTTTGTAGGGATTGGCTCGGATGGAAAAGTCAATCTGGGTGATGTCAACGATCCGAATAATGCCGCGACTGGTAAAGAGTGGGAAGGCGTCGATATTGACCCAACTCTTGGCTTCAAAGGCCACTTTGGTGCACTAGCTACATACAAGGAACGCTATGGCGTTAAAACCTTGATTTCGATTGGTGGTTGGGCAGAAACTGGCGGTCATTTTGGTGCTGATGGAAATCGCGTCGCTGACGGAGGTTTCTACGCGATGACCACGAATGCTGACGGCTCAATTAACCACGCAGGTATAGAAAAGTTTGTCGACTCTGCGGTGGCAATGATGCGTACCTACCGTTTTGATGGCTTAGATATTGATTATGAATATCCAACCTCTATGGCTGGTGCAGGTAACCCATATGATAAAGATTTTATGGAACCACGCCGTCCATACTTATGGGCATCGTACCAAGTATTGATGAAGGTGCTTCGTCAAAAACTCGATGCAGCTTCAGCTCAGGATGGTACGCACTACATGCTCACCATTGCCGCGCCTTCCTCTGGGTACCTGCTACGCGGCATGGAAACATTTGATGTGACCAAGTACCTCGACTACGTCAACATTATGTCTTACGACTTGCACGGGGCATGGAATGATCATGTAGGTCACAATGCCGCACTGTATGACACTGGTGAAGATTCAGAGTTGGCGCAATGGAACGTTTACAACACGGCTCAGTACGGTGGTATAGGCTATCTTAACACCGATTGGGCATACCACTATTTCCGTGGTTCAATGCCCGCTGGCCGAATCAATATCGGCGTACCTTACTATACACGCGGTTGGCAGGGTGTAACTGGTGGGACGAATGGTCTATGGGGCCGAGCAGCACTGCCAAATCAGGCCGAATGTCCTGAAGGTACCGGTGAAGGTGAAAGCAACAATTGCGGTAACGGTGCTATTGGTATCGATAATATGTGGCACGATACTGACCCGAAAGGGAATGAGATGGGGGCAGGCTCAGGTCCAATGTGGCACGCTAAAAACCTAGAAAATGGTATTTTAGGCAGCTACGCATCGGCATACAACCTAGACCCAAATAATCCGCAGCATCAACTGGTTGGTACTTATACACGCAACTATGATTCGGTTGCCGTTGCTCCTTGGTTATGGAACGCAGAGAAAAGTGTCTTCCTCTCAACCGAAGATGAGCAGTCGGTTTCCGTCAAAGCTGACTACGTCATAGATAAAGAGATCGGTGGAATCATGTTCTGGGAATTAGCAGGGGATTACAACTGTTATAACCTAGATGCGAATGGTCAACGTACTACCATCGATCTGACTGAGCAAGCGTGTGCTAACGGTAGTGGTGAGTACCATATGGGTAACACGATGACTAAGGCAATCTACGACAAATTTGCAACAGCGACGCCTTATGGAAATAAAGTTGCGACGAGTTCAATGCCAGCAGAAGCCGTCGATATAGCGGTAACGGTGGGCGGCTTTAAAGTCGGGGATCAAAACTACCCAATTAACCCTAAATTGACCTTTACCAACAATACTGGTCAGGTCATACCTGGGGGAACGGAGTTCCAGTTTGATATTCCTGTCTCAGCGCCGGATAACGCCAAAGATCAATCGGGCGGTGGACTCGCGGTTATCTCTTCTGGACATACCAGAGCGGACAACATTGGGGGGCTTGATGGTACCATGCATCGCGTGTCGTTCTCTTTACCAAGCTGGAAAAACATGGCCAATGGTGAGGTTTATGAATTAGACATGGTTTATTACTTACCAATTTCTGGCCCTGCTAACTACACAGTGAAGATCAACGGGGTTGAATATGCATTGAAGGCTGAATACCCTGATCTACCTCTTGCAGATCTTTCAGCGGGCGGAGACGGTAATGGTGGAACTGGTGGTGACAATGGTGGCACTAACCCAACTGGCCCAGTAGAGCAGTGGGAACCCGGTGTGACCCAAGCTGTAAATGGCAATACATACACCTATAACGATAAATGTTTTATCGCGAAAAACAGCCCTGGAACTTGGGAATCACCAACCCAATCAAACTGGTTCTGGGAAGAGGTGAGTTGCCCACTATAAACAAAAAAAAGGCCTTGGATTATTCCAAGGCCTTATACGATCAATCTAACTAAAATTTGTAACTTTCAGGAACGACCACAATACCCTTGTCTGATATTTGGAAACGCTTCGCGTCTTCTTTTGAATCAACACCAATCTCTGTATTGTCGGGGATCACAACGTGTTTATCGATGATGCAGTTTACTAACCTACAACCCTTGCCGACTTTAACACTGTCAAAAAGAATACTATCGACAATGGTTGCGCTATCATCAATGCGAACATTGGATGAGATGATCGAATGCTGTACTGAACCACCAGAATTGACCACACCATTGGCGATAATCGAATTGATGAAAATGCCTTCATTACCGGTGGCAGATGAGACGGTTCGAGCCGGGGGCAACTGAGGTTCGTAGGTACGAATCCCCCAGCTTGGCTGATACAGGTTCATTGGAGGTATAGGCTCAAGCAAATCCATATTGGCCTGATAAAACGAGTCGATGGTGCCAACGTCACGCCAGTAACAGTCTTTTGCAACACGTCCACGATCAGAGCAGAAATTATAGCTATAGACTTTACGCTCATCGATCAGTTTGGGAATGATGTCCTTACCAAAATCATGGGACGAGTTTTCACTGGCCGCATCTTGCTCTAGAACTCTTTGCAAAGTTTCCATCTCAAAAATGTAAATACCCATAGAGACAAGACTTTTATCAGGATCACCTGGCATTGGATCAGGGTTTGCAGGCTTCTCACTGAATGTGTCAATCAGTCCATCGGGATTCGCCGAGAGGACACCAAAAGCAGACGCATCTTTTCTCGGCACTCCCATACAAGCGATGGTGAGCGCGGCATTGTTTTCAATATGATCTTTAAGCATTTCGGCGTAATCCATGCGATAGATATGATCGCCAGATAGCACAATCACATGCTTTGCATCGCTGCGCTCTAATAACCACAGATTGTGATAAATCGCATCTGCGGTTCCTTCGTACCACTTGCCACCGCCGCGCATTTGAGGGGGAACAACGGTGACAAATTCACCCAGTTCAGGATTAAAAATCGACCATCCATCACGTAGATGTTTATGCAGTGAATGCGATTTGTATTGAGTAAGCACCAAAATTTTACGCAAACCTGAATGGAGGCAGTTAGTCAGCGTGAAATCGATGATACGGTACTTGCCACCAAAAGGAACGGCGGGTTTAGCGCGGTGATCCGTGAGTGGGCTAAGTCGAGAACCCATTCCCCCTGCGAGTATAACGGTGAGAGTGTCTTGCATTCTAATCTCCATATTAGTGCAATAAAGGCGATATAGAGAGTAGTACAAGAATTAAGCCAAGAAGGAGACGCCAGTTAGATCAGTGAGTTAGAGCTGGATTATAAAATCAATGTTGCGAATTGGTGCATCATAGGTCAAATAGATGCACCAAAACTAAGCAATCGTGCTAGCTTCACAAGCAGGGAGTATTGATACACGGTTACGCCCAGAAGACTTAGACTCATAGAGTGCAATGTCGGCTCGTTTGTATGACTGTTCTGAGCTATCAGATATTTCAGTCAAACCAGCACTAACTGTCACCTTGAGTTCATTTTCTAGATGGATCGCAGTACGGAGTCGGTTTACAACCACTTCAGCTTCTCTTAGAGAGGTATGGGGCATGATGATAGCGAATTCCTCACCACCAATTCGAGCAATAATGTCGGTTTGACGCAGATGATGCGTCAGTGACTGTGCAACGGATTTAATGACCTGATCGCCGCGGTCGTGGCCGTAAGTGTCATTAATGCGTTTGAAATGATCGATATCGAGTAGGGCGAGTGCAGTCACTTCATTCTTTTTGTAACGCTTTGTGCGCTGAACTTGTGTCTGCATTTCAGAATCGAATTTACGGCGGTTCCAAAGTGACGTCATCGCGTCTTTTTCACTTAACTCTCTTAGGCGGTTCTCAAGTTCCTTACGGTGCGAAATATCGACGAATGAGGCAACATAGAACTGGATGATGCCGTAGCGATCCTTAACGGTTTGAATACGCAGAATTTCAGTAATTAGCGAGCCATCACGTCGTTTGTTAACCACTTCACCTTCCCAAAGCCCTTTAGTTTCGAGGACTTTCCACATGTTCATGTAGAACTCTTGTTGGTGTTTACCAGACGCAAACAGTGACGGTGGCTGGCCTTTCACATCTTCGAGTTTATAGCCACTAACGCGGGTAAACTCATCGTTGACCTGAATGATTCTATTATTGCGGTCAGTGATGACCATCGCAGACATCCCGTTCATCGCAGCACGAGCGATTTTACTGTCGATACTGTTCTTTTCGTGGTTGTGATTCCAAGTAACGAAAGTAAACGTAAGTAGCAACAGAATTATGGTAATAAACGTGGCCTGTAAGTAAAGATCGTTGCGTTGCTCTGCGGTAAAAGAGTGTGCCTCTGCCAAAGATGTCTTGGTAAAGAAGATTAACGTGTCGATCTTATCAATGCTGTCGAGTTCAACCGTTGTATAAGACAGCCAGACATTCTTGTCTTTGATAGTGCCAATGCTGTTGGACTTTAAACTGTTCCATAGGCGAGGGTATTGAAGCGCGATATTCGAACTGGCGTTAGCTTGAACGAGGTTGCCCAACAACTTATCGTCACCTGACGACATCAGATAATAGCCTTCTGATGTCACGATATTCGGTAGGTTCACTGAATTGCGTTTATACGCGAGTGAACGATAAATACGCTGTAAATCGAGGTTAGCGATAAAGTAACCTTTACGCTCACCATCAAGTGTAAGCGGGTAAATGATTCGGTAAGCAGGAACAAGCGGAGATACAGGTTGACCATTTTCTGACTCTATATCAATGCCATAATGGCCAATGTCATTGTTAGCTAAGTTCTTTGCGTAACGAAAGTAATCGCGGTCGCCTTTATATTGGAGATAATTTTTATCGACAATCTCGGTAAAACGTTCGCCGATGTTGATACGAACAATTTCCATACCTGAATTGTCCATTAGGCGAAGTCGCGAGTAGTAGCTTTGCGTACGTGCGATAAGAAGCCAAAACTGTTCGAGAGAATCAATATTTTCGTTGCTTGGGTCGGTAACGGTCTGGTTGAGCATGCCGTTATTTGACAAGTAACGGAGCGATGATGTCATCTGCTGAAGCGAGGTTTGCAACTCTGCTTTTGCATATTCAAGCTTATTACGGTTTAACTGTTCTACAAACTGTTCAGTTTTGCTATTTAACTGGTTGAATTGCGTGTAGAAATAGAGAAAAGGAACTAACGACATAGCACAAAAAACAAGCGTGAATTGAATAAAGAGTTTGCTACCGAGTTTGTGCATTCAGAAGTACATAAGCTAAGTTAATGGAAAAACCCGTACACTATACAACAAATTAGCACTGCGTACTGTGCACAGGTCAAAATATGCATGCAATTAGTATGTAATTGCATATGGCTATGTTATTGAATTGTAGATTGTTAACTCAATCCATAACAAAAAAAGCACCTCGCATGAGGTGCTTATGCCTAGTATGGGGGAGGCAATGAATCGAGTTAAGCCGTTGCTGATGTCGCTTGCTTTGATTCTGAGCGATTCTTGAGGAAAGCGTAACCTAGGCCTGTAACCGCAGTACCTGCTGCAATCGCCACAAGATACATCACAACCGGAGAAATCGCGTTAGGGATTAGCAATACGAATAGACCGCCATGTGGTGCCATTAACTTTGCGCCAAACAGCATAGATAGGGCACCTGTTAATGCGCCGCCAGCCATACATGCTGGGATAACACGCATCGGATCCTTCGCCGCGAATGGGATCGCACCTTCAGAAATAAAGCATAGACCGAGTACGAATGAGGCTCTACCAGCTTCACGTTCACTTTGATCAAACTTATTCTTAGCAACGAAAGTCGCAAGTCCCATGCCTAGAGCCGGAACCATGCCCGCTGCCATAATCGCCGCCATTGGCGCATAAGTTTGTGAGGCAAGCAGACCAACACCAAACGCGTAAGCCGCTTTATTCACTGGACCACCTAGGTCAAAACACATCATTGCGCCAAGTAGAACACCAAGCAGAACGGCACTGTCTGAGCCCATGTTGTTGAGGAAATCAGTCAGACTGTTCATGATGCCGGCAACTGGGCCTCCGACGATGTAAATCATCACCAAGCCAGTAAATAGCGTCGCAACGAATGGGATGATCAAAATCGGTTTAAGTGCTTCCATCGACTGAGGAAGTGATACTTTATCGGCTAGGAACTTAGCGGCATAGCCTGCAATAAAACCTGCTGCAATACCGCCTAAGAAGCCTGCACCAGTAGAGCTTGCCAACATACCACCGACTAGGCCTGGGGCGAGTCCCGGACGGTCAGCAATAGAGAAGGCGATATAACCCGCTAAAACAGGGATCATCAGTGCAAATGCTGAGCCACCACCGATTGTCATTAGGGCAGCGGCAAGAGTGCCTTCCTCTTTAAATGCTTCGATACCAAATACGAACGATAGGGCGATGATCAAACCGCCAGCAACCACGACAGGCAACATATGTGATACGCCGGTCATCAAATGCTTGTACGCCCCTTTTTTCTCATCAGTAGCAGAAGAAGTTGCATTACCAGAATGGTGGTAGATAGATGCTTGCTCAAATGCATTATCCATTTCTTGCGCGGTTTTCTTCAGTGCAGGTCCCGTTTTGGTGCGGTACATCATTTTACCGTTAAAGCGATCAAGGGGAACCTCAATATCCGCAGCGATAATAACCAAATCGGCTTCAGCAATTTCTTGGTCGGTTAATTGGTTCTTTGCACCCACTGAACCACGAGTTTCGACTTTAATTTGGTGACCACGACGTTTGCCTTCTTCTTCGAGTGCTTCTGCGGCCATGAAAGTGTGCGCGACACCCGTTGGGCAAGCGGTAATAGCGACGATCTTTTTGCCAGCCGAAACATAGTCTGAACTCTCGACCACTGTTGTAGGCTGAGAAAGGGTTTGCGCATTGTTGAGTGCGGTTTGCAAAAATGCAGTTGCGTCTTTAACAACAGAGCTTATTTCGGCTTGGTAAACTTTTTTACCTACAAAGCGCGAAGTATCAACAGGCGTATTCGACGCGATGATAATGGCATCGGCGTGAGCAATATCATCACTGCTAAGTAAGGTTGGCTCAATCACGCTTGACTGGCATTCAATTTTTGCTTTCCAGCCCAATTTCGCTGCAGCTTGTTCTAATAGTCCTGCCGCGAGGATGCTGTTTGCAACACCGCTCGGACAAGCTGTAATAATAGCAATATTCATACTGATAACCTTCTGTTCCTTAGTGTTTGTCTAAGTGCGTATTAGGGTAAAGTTCGCTGACTTCAGTTTGCAGCTTGATGTTTTCCAGTTGTTCCTCACTGGTTAGTCCTACGCCCACCTGGCTAACTGCCAAAGCTGATAGCGCAGTTGCGAAGCGAAGTAATTCTTGTTTTTCCATTGATTGCATATGTCCCCAACACAAGCCAGCCACAAGCGTATCGCCTGCACCGACGGTGCTAATCACGTCCATTTTGGGAGGTTGAGCTCGAAGCCACTGGCCCTGATTGAGCCACATCACACCATCGGCCCCCATTGAGACGACGATGTTTTCGATGCCCTTATCGCTTAGAGTGTGAGCGGCATTTTGGCATTGCTCCGGTGTAGTGAGGTGCTGGCCGATGAAATCACCTAACTCCTCATCGTTTGGTTTGATTAGCCAAGGGCGCGCATTGATACCGGCGCGAAGTGCAGATTTACTGCTATCAAATAGAACTTTCTTACCTTTTTGTCGCAATTGTTCGATCCAAGTAGCGCATTGCTCTGCACTTACACCACCCGGCAAACTACCCGCTAACACAAAGTAGTCATGGGTCTCAGCGAGCGAGAAAAGTGTTTGCTCAAAACGCATCACATCGGCAGGGGTAACTTGTACGCCAGGAAAATTGATGTCGCTGACTTGACCATTGGATTCAACAAGTTTTACGTTGATACGCGTAGCGCCTTCGACTTCAATGAACTGATTGTCCACACCGATCTGATCAAAAAGTTGTTGAAAGAGTTCAGGATTGTCTTTGCCGAGGAAGCCGGTAACAGTGACATGAGCTCCGAGGTCGCTAAGTACTTTTGCGACATTGACACCTTTACCAGCCGCATGGAGGTTGCTTTTTTCAACAAGACTTACCGAACCAGTATTTAATCTGTCTAGTGTGCCAGTCAGATCTAGGGCAGGGTTTAGCGTGATAGTTACCACTCGGTTAGTTTTCACTTGATTCATACCGTTTCCTTAGCCTTCACCTAGGCCAGAAGCGATTGCTTTACCGATGGATTCCAATGCGACTGATGCGTCAGCACCTTCAGCCGAAAACTTGAGCTGATGACCGTGTTTAACACCTAAAGCGATAACTTTCATCAGACTCTTGGCGTTGACTTCTTTACCATCACCATCAAGGTTTGCGACACGAATGTTTGACTCAAATTTCTTAGCTTCCGCAACCAACATAGCGCCTGGACGTGCATGTAGACCGTGGGTATTTTTGATCTTAAATACCGCACTATTTGTCTCTTCGACATGCGATGAAGCCTGAGATTCACCAGTTAGCAGCGACAGCACTTGTTCAACAGAAGCGTCGATAAGCTGACTTTGTTGCTGGTTGAATACGATTTGTGAAAGCTGGTTAAGGATAGGTCTATGGGCGCTATTACATGCACTAAAAGCAACCAGTGCGCGGACCTTTAGCCCTTCAAACTCACAGTCATTTGCCGTCGAAACAAACGATACGCCAGTTCGTGTGACTTGCTTATTGCTACCTACTAACCATAAACCTTGGCCAAGGTGCGTAGGCTGTTTTGATACGATGTCTGCAACAAACTCAGGACCCGCGCAGCCGGTGTTTTTTAGTAGACCCGCAGCAACAGCGCTCATCTGAACCATGTCGCTAGCAGGGAACTGCAGTTGTACTAATGAAGCGTCGAAGTCGGCCTCAAGTTGAACATCACCATTGAGTAACGCGATAATTTCTTGTGCGCTTTTAGCATCGCGTAGACGTTCTTCGACACCATCCGAGGATAGTACTTTAGTCAGCTGTTTAAGAATGCCGAGATGTTCGTCTGATTTAGCAGCAATACCAATCGCTAGGTAAACTTTGTTACCGTCTCCCCATTCAACGCCTTGAGGGAAGTGGTGTACAGCAACGCCTGTTGTTTTGACCATTGATCGTGTGTCAGTCGTCCCGTGAGGAATCGCGATGCCGTTACCTAAAAATGTCGAGTTCTGGTTCTCTCGGTTCAACATGCCTTCAACATAGCCTTGTTCTACAAGACCTGCTTGAGTGAGGCTTGCTGCGATGTTTTGAATCGCTTGAAATTTGTCACTTGCTACTTGAGCCAGTGTGATGTCGCTATTTGCTAACTTAAGCATGGTGCTTCTCCAGCCTTAAGGATTTTAAAAGGGTCAATCGTGCCCAAAAAGTCACTCGCTTTTTGCTGATATTAGCTGAATCGATTCAGCAAAAAGGCAAAAATATGTGGATTCAGCATTATTTAACTCTAACTCATTGAGCTATAAGGAACCTATTACATTCACTATCGATATATTTGAGTGATTTGGCTCACTTTATGAGTGTTGCTGAATCCTTTCAGCTTTTATACTGAATCGTTTCAGCATATAATTCAACTCATCGAGGGATCCTTTATGAAGTATTATGATCTCGCGCACAGAACAAAGGTTGGTGATATGACACTGGATGAGATAGCCAAATTGGCAGGGGTTTCGAAAACCACCGCTAGCTATGTAATCAATGGTAAGGCTCAAAAATACAGAATTAGTGAGAAAACACAGCGTAAAGTCATGGCTGTGGTCGATGAGCATAACTATCGTCCAGATCTGGCGGCCAGCACGCTTAGAGCAGGGCAAAGCCGTTCGTTTGGCCTGATAATTCCTGATTTAGAAAACACCAGTTATGCACGTTTAGCCAAACTCTTGGAGCAAAACTCTCGCTCAGCGGGCTATCAGATTTTAATCGCATGTTCTGATGATGATCCAGAAACTGAAAAAAGTGTTGTCCATGCGTTAGTCAGTCGAAAAGTGGACGCGTTGTTTGTTGCTAGTGTCATACCAGAAGCAAGCGATTATTACATCGACTTGCAGAACCGAGGGACTCCCGTTATTGCACTTGACCGTCCTTTAGACGACGAACATTTTTCTTGCGTGATCAGTGAGGACTTTGGTGGAGCTTTCGAATTGACGAAGTCTGTCTTAAGTGACGGCGTAACTAACGTCGGCCTTATTGGCGCGTTACCTGAGTTGAATATATCTCGTGAACGTGAACTTGGATTCAAAAAGGCGATTAAACAACATCAGGCTCAGTACACCATTGGCTATGGTGAGCACTTTAATCGTGCGGATGGCAAAAAGGTGTTGAGTGATTGGTGTGATAGTGGTCAGTTGCCAGATGCGATTGTTACTACGTCATATACCCTGCTTGAAGGGGTTCTTGATGTACTGTTAGAGCGACCGGAACTTGCAAGTAAGCTTAAAATCGCTACGTTTGGTGACAATCGTCTCCTTGATTTTCTTCCAATGCCAATTAACTCATTGCCGCAGCAATTTGAACTAATTGCTGACAGCGCGATGGCACTTGCCCTTAATGCCGCGTCAAAGCGTTATCAGCCAGGGGTTGAGCTGGTGCCAAGAAAGATTGTGGTTCGCTAACGTTGAGACTCGAAATAGAACGCCCAGCATTAAGCTGGGCGTTGTTATTCTGGCAATTGTATCGAAAGGTTAGTACTGGAAACGCACTGACATCGTGATTTGTGGGCCATATAAGCCGTTATTGCGCGTTTCAGCAGAAAGCGAAAGTTGCTGAGTCGAATGGAAACGAACACCAGCGTGCGCAACGGATGAATCGTCGTTACGGCCAAGTCTTGCCGTTGCTTCGACTTGATCAGTTAGCCAAAGACGAACACCAATATTCACTTCAGCTTGAGTTTCACTTTCACCGCCAGCTTCTTTAGTGAACTTTACTTGGTGAAGTAATAGCTGACCGTAAACATCGGCAAACTGACTAATTGGACCGTTGAAGCCAATACCGCCAGCTAAGTCATAGTCCTTATCGAATTGGGAATCGGCACGGAGTATAAAATGCGAGTTTTCAGTGAAGAAGGTACTGAATTCTGCACCTGTCATTTCAGGCCCAATCGCAGTACGGACTTCGAAGAAGTTGTAGTTGAAATTATTTGCTTGGGCGCTTCCACTGATACCTGCGAATGCTAAGGCACTGGCCAAAATGATCTTTTTCAAATGTAGTCTCCGACTAACAACAATAAATTGACTAAAAAAAATGGCTTGCAATAAGCAAGCCAAATAATAACTTAATCGAGAGACTAATTCATTTAATTATAGAATTTGGATATGATCCACTTCAATTTCTGGAGTTCTACCACCTTCATATTCACCAAATAGACGAACTTTTGTGGTTTCGTTAATTGGCTGGGTCATGATGATGTCATCATCGAGTTCCACTTGAATCTCACCTTTACCGTCGGAGAAGATAAACGTATCGCCTTTAACTTGACGTAACAATGTACCTTCTACGACCACGTTTCTCTCAGTAAACATGCTCGTGTCAGCAAGCAAGGTATCAACGCTGGTGATTTCTACAGGCCCAGTGTATGAGAGGCGGTTTGATTGTTTTTGGTGTCCGTCGTTTGCCATTGCAAAAGTAGGAGCAAGGATTAGAGTGGCTGCCGTTGCTAGAATCATTTTTTTCATTTTTGTGTTCCTTGTTTAACTAGTAAGTATCAAATCGATGATGCTATTAAAGCAGGCGCTTCTTGAACCATTGCTGAGTATGAGATTCATATTCCGTTCATTTTTTTGAGGAAATAGTTAAAAAACGTTTATTATGACTCCACGCTAAACCACGATTGATAAAACAAATGCAGTCCAATTCAAAAGCTCTTATGGTTCAGGGAACCACCTCAGATGCCGGTAAAAGTGTCCTTGTGGCAGGTCTATGCCGAGTGCTCGCCAGAAAGGGCGTCAACGTCGCCCCATTCAAACCACAAAACATGGCACTAAATAGTGCAGTAACGCCGGACGGCGGTGAAATTGGTCGTGCACAGGCGGTTCAAGCGTTGGCGTCAAATATTGAATCAAGCGTGCATATGAACCCAGTGTTACTCAAACCTCAAAGCGATACTGGGGCGCAAGTCATTTTTCAGGGTAAAGCGACGACCACTGTCGATGCGATCGGTTATCAGAGCTATAAGAAAACGGCTTTACCGATTGTTATGGAGTCTTTTGCCATTCTCCAGCAACAATACGACACAGTGCTTATTGAGGGAGCAGGGAGCCCTGCTGAAATTAATCTTCGAGAAAACGACATTGCTAATATGGGATTTGCTGAGGAAGCGGATGTCCCTGTCATCATTGTCGCTGATATTGATCGTGGTGGCGTCTTCGCTCACCTATACGGAACGTTGGCACTGCTATCGGAATCAGAGCAACAACGGGTGAAAGGCTTTGTGATTAACCGCTTTAGGGGTGATATTTCATTATTACAATCAGGTTTAGACTGGCTAGAACAGAAAACGGGTAAACCTGTTATCGGTGTCTTGCCATATTTGCACGGCTTTGATCTTGAGGCTGAAGATGCGATTAATGTGGAACAAGTGATTGGAGAAACGAGCCGCTTAAATGTTGTTGTCCCGATCCTGCCGCGCATTAGCAACCATACTGATTTCGATGCGTTAAGGGTAAACCCTGATATTAACTTCCGCTACGTGGCAAATGGTCAGCGGATAGACAATGCCGACTTAGTCATATTACCCGGTTCAAAAGCGGTACGTAGCGATTTGGAATACTTGCGTAGCCAAGGCTGGGATACTGATATTCAGCGCCATATACGTCTTGGTGGTAAAGTCATGGGGATCTGTGGTGGTTATCAGATGTTGGGTGAGTGGATACACGACCCACTTGGTATCGAGAGTACGGCAGGCTCAAGTGTTGGGCTTGGCTATTTGCAGGTAGATACAGAGCTAAAGCCACATAAGACGTTAACGAATGTCCAAGGAACGCTGACTTTAGGTGATCAAACATCGACGGTTAGCGGTTATGAAATTCATGCAGGCATCACTTCTACGTGTGGTTCAGCACCAATCGTATTGGACTCATCGACAGTTGATGGAGCGATTAGTGATTGCAATCAAGTGTTTGGTAGCTATTTGCATGGTATCTTTGATGACCCGCAAGCGGCCAACACCATATTCCGTTGGGCAGGAGCTGGCAATGTGGCACAGGTCGATCACAAAGCGAATCAGCAACGCGCGATTGACCGAATTGCGGATGCAATTGAACAACATCTCGATCTCAAACAACTTTGGCCTGAACTGTATAAGTAATGACAATAAAGAACCTCCTAACAACATTTGGCGTGAGTTTGCTTCTATCCGCGAGTGTGTCAGTACAAGCGCAAGACAAACTCCGCATCTATGCGGCTTCATCTATGACCAACGCGGTGAACGAATTAGTCAGTGAGTTTGAAAAACAGTCGTCGTTTTCGGCTACCTCTGTTTACGCCGGCACCTCGTCTCTCGCTCGACAAATCCATCAAGGAGCTCCCGCTGATGTGTTTATAGCGGCAAATGAAAAATGGATGAATTACCTGACAGAACAGAAAGTTATATCAGGTGACGCTGTAACTAACATCGCCCGAAATCAGCTCGTCGTCGTGACGCCGGTTGACCACCAAGGTTCACTGAACATCAATGATAGCGCCTCATGGTTAAACTATCTTCAAAAAGGGCGTATCGCCATAGGGCAGACCAACGCGGTTCCAGCAGGAATCTATGCTAAAGAGTCTCTAGAGAGTCTAGGTATCTGGACCGCCGTAGAGCGATCCCTTGCACCGACCAATAACGTTCGCATTGCACTTGCTCTGGTTGAGCGTAATGAAGTGCCTTTGGGAATCGTCTATAAAACGGATGCGTTAATGAGTGAGGGAGTTAAAATTATTGCTCGCCTCCCTGAATCGAGTCACTCGCCGATTGTCTACCCTATGGCTCAACTTAATACTAAGCCGCAAGTAGAGGCATTCGTGAAGTTTATGAGAACACAACAGGCGCGAAAGGTTTTGGAACGCTATGGATTCGAAGTCGATAATCAATAGGAACTGAATGTGCTAACAGAATACGAATATCAGGCACTTTTACTCAGCCTCAAGGTGGCACTTTTTGCCATTATCTGGCTCATCCCAATGGGTATTGGTATAGCATGGGTTCTTGCTCGCAAACAATTCGTTGGTAAAAGCGTTGTCGATAGCTTAGTTCACCTGCCGCTGGTTTTGCCGCCCGTTGTGATCGGTTATCTGTTACTGATCTCTATGGGTAGGCAAGGGTTTATCGGTCAGTGGCTATATCAACAGTTTGATATTGTCTTTTCATTCAGTTGGAAAGGGGCGGTATTGGCGTGTATCGTTGTCTCGTTACCATTAATGGTGCGCTCCATTCGTTTGAGTTTGGAGAGTGTCGATGTCAAGTTGGAGCAAGCTGCGGCAACGCTGGGAGCTTCGCCAGTGAGAATCTTCTTTACCATCACTCTTCCGTTAACGATTCCTGGGATTATTACAGGGACGATGCTTTCCTTTGCGCGCAGTCTTGGTGAATTTGGCGCTACCATCAGTTTTGTATCGAACATACCCGGCGAAACGCAAACTATCCCGCTGGCGATGTACAACTTTATCGAGACTCCCGGCTCTGAAACGGAAGCGATGCGCTTATGCATTATTTCTATTGCGATCGCGTTGAGTTCTCTGATGGTCTCCGAGTGGTTAAGCCGAATCGGTGCTAAGCGCTTAGGGGGCAACTTATGAGTTTGGAAATTTGCTACCAGCAGTCATTGGGTGATACCAATTTTGATATCGATATCGATTTACCAGAGAAAGGTATCATCGCAGTGTTTGGCCGTTCTGGAGCGGGTAAAACGTCATTAATTAATGTCATTGCAGGGCTAACCACGCCTTCGCAAGGTCGCATAGTGATAAATGGTGAAACACTATTTGACTCCTCAAAGGGGTTGAATAAGCCGGTACACAAACGCAACATCGGTTATGTATTTCAAGATGCTCGGTTGTTTCCACATTTTAAAGTCAGCCGCAATCTTACCTACGGAGTTAAGTCGGCAGACCCCGCGCATTTTGATGACGTTGTGGAACTATTAGCGCTCAGAACCTTGCTTGACCGTTATCCTCACCAGCTTTCGGGGGGCGAGAAGCAGCGCGTTGCCATAGGCCGTGCGTTATTGTCTAAACCGAGCATTCTATTGATGGATGAGCCACTCGCATCCCTTGATTTACCGCGCAAACGCGAGGTGTTGCCATATTTGGAACAGTTAGCCCACAGTATTGAGATCCCGATTATCTATGTCTCGCATAGCTTGAACGAGGTTTTGCGTTTAGCGCACCATCTGGTTGTGGTAGAACAGGGGACAATTGCGGTAGCGGGTCCAATTGATCAAGTCTGGTCTTCAAAGGCAATGAAGCCATGGCAGTCCTTTTCAGAGCAAAGCTCATTGTTCGAGGGGCGCCTTATTGAGCACAATGCCAAATACGCTCTATCTAAGGTAGAACTTGCTCCAAGTATCAATTTGTGGGTGCAAAAGGTTGATGGAACCATTGGCGCGCCTGTTCGCCTACAAGTTAGGGCAAATGACGTGTCATTGATGCTTGAAGAGCCGAAACGAACGTCAATCCGCAATATCTTTTTGGCGACGATATCCAGCATTGAAACATACTCAAGTGGGCAAGATCGTCAGAGTGTCTCTATCCAGTTAAAGTTAGCTGAAAACTGTTATTTAGGTGCAACAATCACCGCTTGGGCGAGAGATGAACTCGCGTTGACCGTAGGTATGAGCGTTTATGCGCAAATCAAAGGTGTCAGTGTTACGCAGAGAGACATTGTGTTATCGAACTAAAAAACGCCGCATTTAGCGGCGTTTTTTTAACTCTATTATTTCGCGAATACGTCAGTAAAGTCGCGTTTTAGAATAGGGTCACGGCGTGCTTTCTTAATTTGCTTCACCATATCTTTCACGCAGTTGTGAAGGACTTGATCAAGCAGCTGAGCACGGTACTCTTCTTTTTGCTCTTCAGTCATCTCTTTCGGTAGGTTTAATGAAGGAAACTCTTCCATTACATTAAGACCAGCAAATGCCTGACTTACTGAAACAAGTGCATGAAACTGTTCAAAGTTATCCAAAACGTTTTGTGCGCTGTTTGGTAGCTCATTCCAAGATTCACGAACGGCTTCTTCAGAAACTTCATGGATTGACGTCACCATGTAGTGCATCGCTTCCGGAACTTGGTCAAACTCAATTACTTGACGAAGTTCTGCTGATACTTCTGCTAAGTCTACTTTTGGTTGTTCTGTTTGATTAACGTCAGACATGTATGATTTCTCTTAAAATGTATTTAGTAACCGCGCTATCGTAAAAAAATGGCGCTAAAAGTCAACCTTCAATGGATGAATAACCCGTGGTAGAGTATGCTTTTATTAAGCGTGTGATTTCTTGATTGTTTTTCCGGCGTAAACGAAGATTTGACGATTTATTAGCGGATCCCAGCACTAGGATATTGATAGAGTGGAAATAACCGGTTCTTCCATGAAGATATTGTTGGTTGATGATGTTCAGATGGAACGTATTCAACTGGCAATTCGTCTCAAGCAACTTGGCCATACGGTTGAAATGGCTGACTCTGGTACCCGTGCACTTGAGCTCTATCCAGAGTTTGAACCTGAATTGATCCTTTTAGACATCTCCATGCCTGACATGAACGGCTTTCAGGTATCTCGGAAAATCCGCGAACTCTATCCTGACTGGGTTCCCATCATCTTTCTTAGTGGGCATGATGAGCCGAGCATGGTGGCCAATGCCATTGAGGCTGGTGGTGATGACTATCTAGTTAAGCCCGTTGATAAAATTGTCCTAAATTCTAAGCTTGTTGCGATGCAACGCATTGCCTTTATGCGACGTGAACTGAAACAGAAAACCGCAGCTCTCGCCAAAGCCAACGAAGAACTCGCCAAACTCGCTCAAGAAGATGGTTTGACCAAAGTGAAAAATCGCCGCTGTATCGATGAAAAGCTTCAAGAAATGATCACGTTACATGGACGCCATGAACTGCCATTGAGCTTGATATTACTCGATGTTGATCGCTTTAAGCTTTACAACGATAACTACGGTCACTTAGAAGGGGATCGTTGCTTAATCGCTATTGCTTCGATCCTTAACGGTTTGTTCGAAAGAAGTGGTGAAGTCGTAGGTCGTTATGGTGGTGAGGAATTTGTTGTAATTCTCGGCCATAGCGATAAAAACAAAGCGCACACCGATGCTCAAAGAATAAAAGATGCGTTGGAAAATGCCCATATAGCGCATGAATACAGTGACATTGCCAGCTACGTGACGGTGTCACAGGGTGTGTTCAGCAAAGTTCCTACCGGTCGTGAAAGTATCGACGAATTTTATGACTCTGTCGACAAGTTACTCTACCAAGCTAAAGTGTCAGGGCGTAATCAATTTAAGTGTTCAGAATAGTCAAATTTTCGTATTGCCTAACCGGAACTTTGACGTTAACTTATTCTTATTATTGATCTAATTGAGTTCAGGTCTCGATGTCTGTTTCACGGCTATCTCGCTATGTATCCTTGCCTTTAGTGCTTGTGTCACCATTCGCGTGTGCGAAGGGAAGCCAAGCGTATCAGGCCTATCTGGAACAAGCTTTTTCAGCGGCAATCGTGCTAACTGATAGTGACGTATTTACCTTTGGTGTCCACGATTTTGACCCAAACGAGTGGTTCAATCTCGACAACGAAGATATAGGATCACAGGAGTCGGTTCTTTTGCGTCAGCAAATTGCGGTTTCGGCGCTACCATACACCTTTGATCTCAGTGATGATGAAGCGGTTCATAAACACCAAATCTTTACACGGTTCTCAGTACTTGGTTCGAGACAAGACTACGAAATCCGCGAACAGGATCGAGATGATTATCAGCACGAGTTTGTGTTAGGTGCGTTTACGGCCTACCGCTATAGATACCAGCTGACAGACTTTTGGACAGTGACCCCAGGCGTTGGGGTTCATCTTCAATATTTTAGAAATAATCATGATTACCGCAGTGATTTCTCAAATAATGTCGTAAAACCCGCATTAGATAATGTCATTTTTAACACCGATGCATGGGCACTATCGGTTGAGCCACATGTTGAATTTAAGTACAACAAACCCACCACATGGGGAAGTTGGAATTTGTCGTCATCTTTCCACTATTTTTATGGACAAGGCTGGGGAGAGGCGAACTATGGAGAAGTCGGAAATCCAGAAGGGTGGTATAGCGCGAATGGGATTGAAGCCTATTACAACGTCAGCCGTTTCGGGCGATCAGTTCAATCTATCTACAGTAGCTTTCGACGAATAGATATTGGTGGTGATACCAGCAAACCACTTGGCACCGCATACTATTACGAAGGATCTGTTGGTTGGTTAATGACGCCACCGTTTGAATCGGATTGGATTGATAACGTTGGAATCGGCCTGAATATCAATTACGGAAGTAATCTCAAAGGGGGCAGTATTGTACTGTTCTTTAATCAGGCAGATTGAAGGCTAGGCGAGACAGACCTGATTTCGTCCAGACTTTTTGGCCTTGTATAAAGCCGCGTCTGCACTCTTCATTACCGTGTAGACGTCCTTGGTTTCGCTGCTGTCTGCGACTCCAATACTGATGGTCACATTCACGCTGTCTTGGTTCTTTTTCGGCCCACGTTTTTTAGACCCTAATTTGTCACTCTTTGGACGAGAATCCTGATTGCGCAGGGTCATTTCGTAAGACTCAATTGAGGCTCTGAGCAATTCAAGATGGTCTTGTGCTTCGTCAGCCAGCTTTCCTTTGAAGAGGACAGTGAACTCTTCACCACCATAGCGATAAACCTTGGCACGTCCACCAACGAGCTGTAAGCGACTCGCAACAAGTTTAAGCACATCATCGCCGGTATCATGCCCGTAGGTATCATTGAATGATTTAAAATGGTCGATGTCGAGCATGGCAATGGTGTAACGCCTGCCCAGATGACGTAAATCAGACTCAAGCGCTAGGCGACCAGGAATATCGGTCAAGGTATCTTTAAACGCCAATTCGTAACTGGCAGACAACAAGTAGACCAATAGCAAGATGCCAGCGAGCGAGAACATGGTGCTTGAGATATGCGGAATATGGAAAAATACAAATGTGGTCGACGCGAGCAAAGCTGACGAATAGAGCACGACGTCGATTATCCGATTTTGACTCAGCACACAGATAGCAAATATCAGCACCATAGCCAGTAGATAGACTACGAGAATAAACGGCAGCTTTGAAACGGTTGGGATCACAAACAAAAAAGTCTCATTAATGTCGTCGAAGCCGCCGTCGTAGAAATGCGTCAGAATGAGATAACACCACAGTACGAAAAGACCGAGCTTAACCAAGTAGATGGCAAAAGAGCGTGAGAACAGATTGCTGTCCTTGTAACTGAACACTAAAACTAAGGCGATAGGTAGCAGTGCAGCCAGCAGAGAAAGCTCTAAGATTGTGGTGCCAGAAGACAGAGGTGACTGTAAACGGTTTTGGATCAACCAGTAAGCCACTGCTAGGGCGCTCGCCGTCATAGCGATTCGACTTTGTTTAAATGGATTGGCAAGCAAAATAGCCGTTGCGAACAAAACAAAAGGCATTTTGGTGACGAAACCGAGGTTCGCTTGAGTAAGTCTCACTACATTGTCCATGCCGAAGGCGATAAACGTCAGCAATAGCAGAGGTAACGCAATTCGGAACCAATTTGTAGTGACGACGGAAAACGACATGAAACCTAGCCTGAATAGAAACAATTGTTGATTAATAACTCGTTAAGAATACTTTTATTTGATGAATTTCCAAGCTTTTTACTAAACTTATCTATGAAAACCTAAGGCGTGTATGAATTGTGTTCAAAAAATGGTGTTTGATTACTCATCACTATGAAAACCACATGCCGCGATGAAGTAAGCAATGTTAGGATAGGTAACTCTTAAAGGGAGTTGAGTTATATGCAGATTAGTGTTGACGTACATAACTATATGGAAACCTTGGTCGGGCAAGTTTTAGCCCAGCCAGATTATATTGAAAACTTTGATCATGAACAGTTGGCTGATCTAGCGTGCTTAGCATTGAGTCAATTGAGGCCTGTATATATTCGCCATGACATCGATTTTTTGTCTGCGTTGCCTGAAGAACGTTTAGTTACCTTAAAGCAATACGCGACAGTGGCTGTTGAAGCCGCCAAGACAATGATTGTTGACGACCGACGTAAAAATAGGAAAGATGAAGTGCCTGTAGTATTCAGCAAGCAGGTATTTGATGATGACATTGAACTTGAGTGGTTCGAAAAACCACTTTTGCACAAGGCGAAGTAATTAACCAAGGAGTAGTGTGTGGGACTTTTTTCTCGCTTGTTTGGGGGCCAGAAAGCGCAACCAGAAGTTGCCGTAGAACCTGTTGAATATAAGGGGTATTTGATCTATCAAGAAGCACAGTCAGAGGGTGGTCAATACCGGATAGCAGGGCGAATCACCAAGCAGTTTGGTGAAGAGATAAAATCACATCGCTTTATTCGCTCGGACGTTTTGCCAAGTGCGAACGATGCCAACGAATTTATGTTGAAGAAAGCACAAATGTTCATTGATCAAATGGGCGACAACATTTTCCAATAAGATCCTATCGCAAATTGATAAGCATCATAAACTTGAGAGTCATTAGTCGTTATGCTGATGGCTCTTTTTAGTATTTAGATGCTACATAATCGGTTGTTTTCATGGTAATTTTTCCCAACTGGTTAGACCTTTTCTGACCTAATTTGTGGCATATTGCTGAACGATCTAACCAGCTGGTTTATTCATTCCCAACGGTTATATGTAATGATATTTTGTGTTTTTGTTACAAAATGCTTGAAGTATCTAAATTCGTTGGATAAAAACAGAACAATCATTGTTGCTGATAGTCAAGGAATAGCTAATGCAAATTGGTGTGCCAAAAGAAATACTCGCGGGTGAAACGCGAGTGGCTGCCTCGCCGAAATCGGTCGAGCAGTTATTAAAATTAGGCTTCGAAGTTAACGTAGAGGCTGGGGCAGGTGAACTAGCGAGTTTCGATGACGCTTCTTTTGAAGCGGCGGGAGCGAAAATCGTTTCTACCGAGCAGGTTTGGGAGTCGGATTTGATCTTAAAGGTCAATGCGCCTCTTTCAGATGAAAAGAATGATGAAATTGCGCTGCTAAAAGATGGTGCAAGCTTGATCAGTTTTATCTGGCCAGCACAGAACCCAGAATTAATGGAAAAGCTTTCAAGCAAAAACATTAACGTAATGGCGATGGACGCTGTACCGCGTATCTCAAGAGCACAAGCCCTTGATGCGCTCTCTTCCATGGCTAACATTGCTGGTTACCGCGCGGTCGTTGAAGCAGCCCATGAGTTTGGTCGATTCTTTACCGGTCAGATCACTGCCGCAGGTAAGGTTCCACCAGCGAAAGTACTCGTCGCGGGGGCGGGTGTTGCTGGTCTTGCGGCTATCGGTGCGGCTGGCAGTCTCGGCGCGATTGTTCGTGCTTTTGATGTTCGTCCTGAAGTTAAAGAGCAAGTCCAATCAATGGGCGCTGAGTTCCTAGAAGTCGACTTTAAAGAGGACTCGGGGTCTGGCGATGGTTACGCCAAAGAAATGTCGGATGAATTCAACAAGAAAGCGGCTGAGCTTTACGCTGAACAGGCGAAAGATGTTGATATCATCATTACTACAGCCCTTATTCCTGGTCGTCCTGCACCTAAGCTAATTACCAAAGAGATGGTAGATAGCATGAAAGCAGGTAGCGTGATCGTGGATTTAGCGGCAGCTAACGGTGGTAACTGTGAATACACAGTTGCAGACAAAGTCATCACCACAGCAAATGGCGTTAAGGTCGTAGGCTACACTGACATGGTCGGTCGTCTTCCTACTCAGTCTTCGCAACTTTACGCAACCAACATCGTAAACCTGCTTAAACTGTTGGCTAAAGAAAAAGATGGCAACATCAATATCGATTTTGAAGATGTTGTACTTCGTGGTGTCACTGTTATTAAGGAAGGTGAAGTTACTTGGCCTGCACCACCAATTCAAGTTTCAGCGCAACCTGAGCAAAAAGCAGCGCAACCGAAAGCGAAACCACAACCAAAAGTAGAAGAGCCAGTTTCACCAGTTAAGAAAATTGCAGGCTTGGTTGCTGCAGTTGGTGCATTTGCTTGGATCGCGTCTGTTGCTCCAGCGGCGTTTCTATCTCACTTTACCGTGTTTGTTCTTGCGTGCGTCGTAGGTTACTACGTGGTATGGAACGTTACCCATGCACTACACACTCCGCTTATGTCAGTAACGAATGCCATTTCCGGCATTATCGTTGTTGGCGCGTTACTGCAAATCGGTCAGGGCAATGGTGTCGTATCATTCCTTTCGTTTATCGCAGTACTGATCGCGAGTATCAACATCTTCGGTGGATTCACCGTTACCAAGCGCATGCTTGAAATGTTCCGTAAAGATTAAGGAGTAACAGGGAATGTCTGCAGGATTAGTACAAGCAGCTTATATTGTTGCTGCATTATTCTTTATTTTGAGCTTAGCAGGATTGTCTAAGCAGGAGTCTGCGAGATCAGGTAACTACTATGGTATCGCAGGTATGACGATCGCGTTGATCGCGACGATCTTCGGTCCAGACTCTCAAGGTCTAGTTTGGATCATCATCGCTATGGTAATTGGTGGTGGCATTGGTATCCATTTCGCCAAGAAAGTTGAAATGACCGAGATGCCAGAATTGGTTGCGATTCTACACAGCTTTGTAGGTATGGCTGCGGTTCTTGTTGGTTTTAACAGCTATCTTGATGCGCCGGAGTCAGCAACTCACGCTGAGCATGTGATTCACCTTGTGGAAGTGTTCCTAGGTGTGTTTATCGGTGCGGTTACCTTTACTGGTTCGGTGGTTGCGTTTGGTAAGCTACGTGGCATTATCTCCTCTTCGCCTCTAAATCTGCCTCATAAACACAAAATGAATCTTGCAGCGATCGTTGTTTCAACGTTGCTTTTGGTTCATTTCGTTAATGCTGATGGCAGCATGTTTGCGCTTATCGTGATGACTCTAATTGCGTTTGCATTTGGTTATCACTTGGTCGCATCAATCGGTGGTGCCGATATGCCAGTTGTTGTTTCAATGCTGAACTCTTACTCAGGTTGGGCAGCGGCGGCAGCGGGCTTTATGTTAGCTAACGACCTTTTGATTGTAACAGGTGCTCTTGTCGGCTCATCGGGTGCCATTCTGTCTTACATCATGTGTAAAGCAATGAACCGTTCATTTATCAGCGTTATTGCTGGTGGTTTCGGTCAAGAAGTGGTTATCTCTTCTGATGAAGAGCAGGGCGAGCACCGTGAAACGTCGGCTGAAGAAGTGGCGGATATGCTGAAGAACTCGAAGTCAGTAATCATCACTCCTGGATATGGTATGGCGGTAGCACAAGCACAGTACCCAGTGCACGAAATCACTGAGAAGCTACGTGCGCAAGGCGTCGAAGTTCGCTTCGGTATCCACCCAGTTGCCGGTCGTCTGCCTGGTCATATGAACGTGTTACTTGCGGAAGCAAAAGTGCCTTACGACATCGTGTTAGAGATGGACGAAATCAATGATGACTTCCCTCAAACAGATACAGTATTGGTAATTGGTGCAAACGATACGGTAAACCCTGCCGCGCTTGAAGATCCAAACAGTCCGATTGCAGGTATGCCTGTACTGGAAGTATGGAATGCGCAAAACGTTATCGTATTCAAACGCTCTATGAACACAGGTTATGCAGGCGTTCAAAACCCGCTGTTCTTCAAAGAAAATACGCAGATGTTGTTTGGTGATGCGAAAGAGAGTGTAGACGCAATCTCTAAAGCTCTATAAGCTCAACACTTCAATATAAAAGCCAGCTATATGCTGGCTTTTGTTATTTATGAGCATTATTTCTGACATGGATATCACATTTCGATTTTGTATTTTTGTCATAATGTTTTACTCTAAATCTAACCTACTGATTTATTGAATTTTTGCATTGATAAAGACGATACTAAAAGCAGCGATAATTGGCCTGACATTACAGTCGGGTGGCGTATACGCTGAGTCGCTGCCAGAGCGCATTGACAGATTTGTGGATTTATTTGATGAGTCGCAGGCGACGGTGTCTTACGATATTCGTAGTTTGCAGTCTGACTATCCAACACGTTTGCTCACGCCTGAATCTATGCTGCCTCAGACCGCCACGTATCCGCTGCGAGATGTTCAACGTCTCTATAACCTTGCACAAAACTGTACAGGTAAACTTCCACTCAGCCCTTTGATCACCGAACCACTGGTGTTTACAAGAGCGATGTGTAAGGGAACTCAGTTGAGCGAAAAATGGTTTGCTCGCAGTGCGTTAATTCATCCGGGCGGTGGCACATATGCCAGTCGCTATGTGTTAGGGCATCCTGACCAGTTGGAGAATTTGCAACAGTACATGCATATTCAGGAGCGTGAACTCGCTTCAGATACGACGTTACTGGGACGTTTACAGCGTATGAACGAAGATGCTGTTCTTGCTTTGATTTCCGGATCGAGCATGTTCGTTGAGCGTAACGAGCTATGGTTACGCCAAAATGATAATTATCTCGTGTTCCCAGAGAGCGTATGGCGAAAGAACATCGAGACAGCAGGGGTTACCTTTAATTTAAGAGACTCGAGTGCAAGTTGTTTTGTTCAACGCGGCAATTTGTGTTGGGAAGTTGAAGACCACTCTGATGTTTTACGCATTAGTATGGTGGTTTTGGTTATTGCCAATATTTTGTTGGTGATGGGCTGGTCTCTTTATCGCTGGAATACAAAGCGACAAGAGATGAAGAGCCGAATGCTGATTTTACAAATTCTGACTCATGAGCTGCGTACACCGATCGCCAGTTTGTCGTTGACGGTCGAAGGCTTTCGCCGTGAGTTTGAAAAGCTACCCGAAACTGTCTATGACGAGTTTCGCCGGTTATGTGAAGATTCACGACGTTTACGTCAGCTTGCTGAAGCGAGTAAAGATTACTTGCAATCTGATAACAAACCTCTTGCAACAGACTGGGTACCATCGGTTGAAGAGTGGTTAGAATTTAAAGTTGAAGAAGAGTTTAATAGCAACGTCAAATTTGTCATAAACCAAGACGTCGCGGCCAAACTCAATGTATATTGGTTAGGAACCTGTATAGACAATTTAATACGCAATGCGGTTAAGTATGGTGTTGCACCCGTTGTTGTTGATGTGACAACAGCGAAACAAAAAATTACGGTTAAAGTGATGGATCAGGGCGAGTTGTCTGCTAAAGATTGGCGTCAACTTCGAAAGCCGTTTGTAAGTAAAAGTGGCCTAGGATTAGGCTTAACCATCGTAGAATCTATGGTTGGAAGGATGGGCGGAAAAATGTCGCTAGTTGGTCCACCAACAACGTTTATTTTGGAGATACCTTGTGAAACAGACACTGCTTCTCGTTGAAGATGACAAAAACTTAGCTGATGGCCTGCTAGTCAGCCTTGAACAAGCGGGATACGAATGTTTCCACTCAGAAACAATTGCTGACGTAACGCAGTACTGGGAAAAAGCGGATCTTGTCATTCTTGATCGTCAGTTACCTGATGGTGACTCAGTTGACCACCTTGTAGAGTGGAAAAAGCTGAAAGATGTGCCAGTTATCCTACTGACTGCACTAGTGACGGTTAAAGACAAGGTGATGGGTTTAGACGCAGGTGCGAACGACTATTTGACCAAACCTTTTGCCGAAGCGGAATTATTTGCCCGCATTCGAGCTCAACTGCGTGCACCTGAAGGTGATTCTTTTGACGACACTAAAGTGGTTACTGAGCATCTGATCATCGATAAGGCAACTCGTGAAGTTTTCTACCGAGACGAATCGATTACGTTAACGCGTACTGAGTTCGATTTGCTGCTCTTTTTGGCAAGTAACTTAGGCCGAGTGTTTACTCGTGATGAACTACTAGACCATGTTTGGGGATACAACCATTTCCCAACGACTCGTACTGTAGACACACACGTGTTGCAGCTTCGTCAAAAGTTACCTGGTTTAGAGATTGAAACGCTTCGTGGCGTTGGATACAAAATGAAAGCCTAATGGTTAAACCAAGCCTATTACTCGGTGCACTGTTGGTCAGTGCACCGCTTTCAGCCATACAAGTACCTTGGTTCGAAAGCAATTCACCATTAACACAGGCGCATAAGCATCTGCTCAATGACGATCTTCCGTCTATGTTTTCGTCTCTAGTAGAAGTTTGGCAACTGGAACAAAATCGGTCTATCACACCTCATCTCAATGACCTTTTACTCCAGTCACTTGAAATAGATTGCGGTAAAACACTCGACAATAAATCGTTACCTCAATGGATCAGCAATGTCATCGTACGTCGGACAGATATTCAAAGTCCTGGCCGTGATGCATACCGTGCCATCGTTGAAGTCGAGGCCAGCAAAGAGATAAAAGACATTTCTTTAACGCGCTGGGTGTCTAAGACAATTTCGACAGACAATACCTTTACTGAGACGACCCCAAAAGACAATGAAGTCGGAACTAAGGTCTACACCAAACGATATAATCTAAATAGTCGCGTCACCATGGGATTATATCGAATTGATGTCACAGCCGCAGATCAGACATCTTGGAGTTCATGGCTAATTTTAGGGGAACCGAAAGCATCAGTCTCAGTGCGCTGGAATGCAAAAGCCCAATGGAAAGTAGAGCGTAACGCTTTACTCAATCCACATTGCCCACTGCCTAAGCTGGATACATCGGTCTATGACTATGTCGATGGCAATTATGTTCGTGTCTGGGGTCAAACTGTTGATGCAGATTATCCAACGTCACTCGGCAACATTGGTATCGAGCCAGGACGCTATGTTTTAGCGGTTGCGATTAACCATCAACGTTGGCAAGGGCCGATAATTGTTGAACAATCACAAATAATTAGTAAAACGTATGATGTTTCAGTAGAGGAATAATTAAAGTTGATAGACAATAGGTCGATATAAACACATGGAATAAAAAAAGTTTATACCGATATGAAAAAACAACTAACACTCTTATCGTTGTCTATCGCTTTGGCTTCGGGAACGGCCTCAGCAGCTAACTACGCGATTGAAGCTCGCGGAGACGCAATGGGTGGCGTTGGCGTTGTCTCTGCAAATTTTCTAACTGCTCCTTTCTACAACCCAGCACTAACTGCAATCTATCGTCGTAATGATGACGTTGGCATGATCACACCAAGTTTTGGTTTATCGTATAGCGATGAACATATGATGGTTGATGATCTCGACAAGGCCGCAGGCTTAATCGACAAAGCGATTGGTGGTGACTATTCAAACATATCAGAACTAGAAACGACCTTAAATGCACTTGAAGGTGACATTGCAAAACTAGAATTTGGCGGCGTCGTTGCATTCGCAATACCAAACCGATACATAGCGGCGAATGTGTTCGGCAAAGCGTATGCAGAGTCATTTGCGCAAACAGATATTTACAAAGGCGCTAACAGTGGTATCGACCCAGCACTTAACCCTGCGATCAATGCAGAACTAAGTGCAGTAAATGCTGTTGGTGTCGGCGTGACGGAAGTCGGTATTTCATTAGCTAAATATCAGACATTCTTAGGCCAACACATTTCATTCGGTATTACGCCAAAGCTTCAGCGGATCTACACGTATGTATATTCAGCGAACTTGAACAACTACGACATTAAAGACATTCGCGATAACGGCACTGGTGAAACCATGTTCAATATGGACGCCGGCTTTCTCTGGTTTTATGGTCCGCTTAGAGTTGGTTTTGCTGCAACAAACTTAGTCTCTCGTGACATTAATACTCAGGAGTTGGCTGGTTCTACTGTAACTTCTAGAATCGATGCAACGCAAAGTCGCACATTTGATCCTGTCAGTTACTCTTACCAAATGAGACCACTTTATACCGTGGGTGTTGGATTGGTTGCAGATTACGCGACTATTAGTGTTGACTACGATTTAAATGAAGAAGAGCGCTACACCAACTTTAACGACAACACTCAGATGCTAAGAGTCGGTGGTGAGATCGACATCATGCGTCAGTTAAAACTGCGTGCAGGTTGGAACCGCAATCTGGCTTACGACAACCTAGATGATACGGTTACTGCTGGTATTGGCTTGTCTCCACTAAATCTATTCCAACTTGATATTGGCGCGAGTTACACCAACGAAAATTCTATGGGAGCCTACATTAACTTCCTGACAAGTTACTAACTAAATCGCTGGGGTAGGTTACTAGCCTTTCACTGTAATTCGTAATATAGTCGGCTCCTAAAATATTAGGAGCCTTTTTTATGTTTGACGATTTGCCACCACTGACACACGAACAACAACAAAAAGCAGTCGAAGAAATTCAAAAACTAATGGCAGAGGGCATGAGTACAGCACAAGCGATTAAAGTTGTCGCTGAACAGATTCGAGAAAAAGCTGCCAAACAGTAATCGACGAGAAAACACTAAACTTGATAAAGAGAGCAGGGAACTGCTCTTTTTTTATACCTCCAATTCAAGACGCACTATAACTAAATCTACGCATTAACAAACAATAACCCGAATCCTCCAGTCCAACGTACGTAACTCCATTGACTCCAAAATCGTCAATTCTGTAAGTGGTTGAAAGTCAGAGCGCCAACTGCTGAACGACCTTTCTTTTTAATTAATTTCAATAACTTAGCTTGGTATTTTATACTGCCGGTAGTTTTAAGCAAACAGGGGTTGTAATTAAATTACACAATTGAAAGTGCAGTGTGCAAGCACTTACTGTCGGCTAGTGCATTATTCTGCGGTGTTGCGGCGTAACGATTCCCCAATCGCTATATCATGGCATCTATGTGCTGTTTGTTTGGGGGAAGTTTGGTGTTGTGGTTTGAAAGTACTGAAAACACGTCACACTAGTTGATGAATTGGATTCCATTTTGTGATGTGTCTGATAGGCTTAGAAATATAGTGAATCACAGGAACACAGAATGAACCTACGGACTAAATTCAGCCTAGCTGCTGTTTTTTTGGCTATAACTGCCTCGCCTGCAATCGCGAAACAACAAGACGTTATCGCACAGTCTATTGCTTTGCCCACACTAGAAGTGGCTAAACACAAGCAACTTTCGATGACCCTTCAAGGAGTAGAGTGCGGAAGCAGTGAGTATTTCGTCGATAGTGAAAGTGTTAGTATTCTTGCGAACGGAACGCCTCTGGAGTTTGCAAGAACTTGTCATGGCGACGTTCTGAGGTTTACGCCCGTTAGCCGTAGTGAAAACGATCTATTCGTCGAAATACTGCTTTCAAATCGCAATTTGAACCTACGCTATATGGCTAGCGCACGCTCATATGCTTACAACGATTGGCAATTAGAGCCAGTTAAACAAGCCCTCAAGTAGTGACACTGTGACAAAAGTAGATGGGTATTAGGGTTAATAGCCCATTTTGTTGATTCTAATACATAGGCAGCAACAAGCTGGGTTACGGCGTAACAATGCGTAGTGAGCGCATATCCGGTATGTTTGTTTAATTCCTGTCCCGCATCTGCGTGATTTAATTAGCCCATTGGATGAATTGTGACACCGTCACTGCGTTGTGAAATCTTCTAATTCTGTTAGCTATACGAACAATAGAAGGCTCTAAATGGTAACAATTGACTCATACACTTAGCCCACAGATGTGGGCCGTTTTGTATCTAAAGCAAGCGGATTATTGCCCGGCGTGATATGTGTTCATGAACGTTGGCGTTTTGGATGTGTTTTCTTGAACCGATCACAATTTGTTTGGTAGGTTTAATGAAGATATACAACCATTTGGGTATCAACTATGCCACAACCTTGTTATTTACGTATCATCGGAACTAATCAAGGGTTTATCACCCAAAAAGCAGGTTCGCACGATTCGATCGGAGATAAGGCCGTAGAGGCTCATCAAAATGAAATCTTAGTTCAGAGCATCGGACATTCGGTTGTCACTCCGACAGACCGTCAAAGTGGTCAGCCAAGCGGACAACGGATTCATGGCCCATTGAAAGTAACTTGTGAAATCAACAGCGCATTACCACTTTTGTACAACGCACTTTGCCAAGGTGAAGCCTTAGAATCGGTTTCACTCGATTGGTATCGGATGTCGATAAGTGGAAAGCAGGAGCATTTTTTTTCCACATCTTTGACCAACGCTCGATTGAGTGAGATTCAGTTGCTATTGCCTGACTCCAGAGAGGATAAAGCAAGCAATACAAACCAATTTGTAAACCTGTTTTTCAACTACCGCAAAATAGAGTGGGTGCACCATATGGCGAGTACTTATGGTGTAGACGACTGGCGAAGACCTGTAGAGGCTTGATGATGATAAATATTGCACAGTGTGAAATGGATCCGGATCGTTTATCCGTGTCGGGCATTAAAGCGGTCGAAGAGATTATCGATACGATAGAAAGCGCGAACCTGTTAGCGAAAGTGGTCGCCGTGATCCCGTTTTTTGATATTTTTCTAAAGGGTCAACCTCATGAAAAGCTGACAAATGTTGCGGTGTATGATTGGGAGGGATTTGCTAGCATAATGACTTCTATTAACAAGGTTAACAGAAAGAAAATTGAAAAAATCGCATATAATCAATGGCTAAAATCTCAAGGAGCAGAGCATGAGTTTTGGAAGTGTGTGTATCAGGCTATGTAGTATTTTTGCACTCATAGGATGTCCTTTGACCTATGCTCAAGTCGAAGTTCCAGCACATTTGGGACTTAAATCCATAATTGCAATAGAAGCATATACAAGCTTTATACAAAAGTTTGATGAGTGTGGAGACAAAGAAAACCGCAAAAATAACCCATATCCAGTCAATGATTGGCTACTTTCTTTACCACGAGAAAAACAAGCTAGCGTTGTGGTCTATTTATATAGCTTGGCAGAGTCTAGATGTTTGGATTCTGAACGAGATAAGCTCATCCAAACCCTTGAAAGTGAAAATGAACAACACGCTTTAACGATATTGAAAAAAGAAGGCTGGTTGAGTCTTCCTGTTTACGGGGAGCTAACCAGAAGCAAAGAAAATAAAGTGTTAATTGAATTAACCGAAGACGATAAGAGAGCACTGACGCAACTTACTGAGCAACGCTATTTACCTTTTGACGGCATAGGTATGGGAGAATTACTCTTCAAGTTCAGATATGACTAAACGACAAGCCCACAAGCGTAGGCTTTTTTGCGTCTGATGAAAGAAACCTCTAATTGTGGGCGCAACTAATTAGGGGAGATTTACAGAATATATAAACATTCTGAGCGTAAAGACACGCTTAGTAAATTGCTCCTTACGTCCTCTGGACTAAAGTGATAGAATAGTATCACTTCAAGTTATCCTAAGGAGCCACACACATGAAAGTAGAACTGGTTACCTCTCTAAAACGTCAGGCCACAAAAATATTGGCCGATCTGCACGATACTAAAGAGCCGGTGTTGATCACTGAGCACGGCAAACCGTCTGCATATCTGGTCGATGTTGAAGACTATGAGTTCATGCAAAACCGTTTGGCGATCTTGGAAGGCATCGCACGCGGAGAACGCTCTCTGGCCAACGGCGATACATACAGTCATGAAGAAGCCAAGGAAAAGCTGGCAAAATGGCTGAAATAGTCTGGACGGGGGCTGCCTTAGCGGATCTCAACGACATCGCCGAGTACATCGCACTCGACAATGTCGTCGCCGCTAAGCAATTGGTGAACACCGTCTACACCAAAGTTGACCGCCTCAAGACCTTTCCTGAATCAGGCCGCATACCGCCCGAGCTCGAATATCTCAGTTACCGCGAGGTCATCGTCGAGCCGTGCCGTATCTTTTACAAAGTAGAAAATGATAAAGCGATCATTTTGAATGTGATGCGTGCCGAGCAAGACTTGCGCCGATTTCTGTTAAGCAAACAGTAACCTTATAAAACTTTCCAGGCATCACTTAAACTTCTCCGGCACCCAGGGCTTAGGCTCAACACGTCGGCCGCCACGAAACGGCGGCAAATTGGGCACCGGTGGCGTAGGGCACGGATCCTTCAATCGGCCATACAACTTCACCAGTTGGCGATGTTCATCGCGCCACAAAGCAAAATTCTCTAGCTCTTTGGGACTGAACTCGCGTCTATCCGGCGTGAGCAACGTGGCGCGCTCTTCATGAACCCGAAAACCTTCCCAGCGAATATCGAGAGGCAAATAGCCGCGAGCTTTAATATTGAGCAGTTTCTCAGCCATCGGATTGACCGGGATCGTGCCATTAAGCCAACGTTTGACCGTGACGGGTTGAACATGAAAAAACGCCGCAGCCTGGTTAAGATCCATAAATTGTTGCTGAACTAACTGACGAAAATTGGGTGTGAGCATGTGATTTTCCTCCAGAAAACGTTTTGCGAAACGATTGTTTATTTCTTTATTTGTTTTGTTATTGATAGACATTGCCAATCAAACCACACAAAAAGCGGGAATTGCGCTTTTTGTATTTATTAACTCATTAGTTCAGTTTCAAACCCAACGTTCTCATTAATCCTATAAATAATTGATTAAATGGAATCGGAACAAAGAGTTAGTGAAATGGAATGACCGTAAAGACGTGCGGTTTACAAGGGATTGATTTGGTGGGACTTTTTGATATCTAAGTGCGTATTATGTACGTTATGTTAAATGAATTATTGATACAGCTAAGCAATTGCCCCCAACATAATTGATTTACCATAAAATACCTAATAATCAGTAAGATAATCAAAGATTCACTTACTGATTATTAGGATCGTTACTTATGGATGGCTCTAGGCTATCTGAAACCTTATCCACTTCGGTAATTTACATCTATTGTCGTTCATACAAATCTCACCACTATTTATACTGCTAATGCAGCCTGACATTGATTAGACGTAAATTCTTCTTGTAAACCTGCTTAACGTAAATTCATTCCTAAGAGATTTACTAAGATACCAAAGATAATTAGATTGTGGTTATAAATAATATGCTAGTTGGCCTTTTATAAACCTTTATAGCGATGACTCGATTAAAGTAAAGCTTGGTTGTAATTGATTTATTATCTTAGAACTATCACCGCCATGTTGATTATCACCCCAAGTTACAAGCGTGCCATCATTTTTAATCGCGGCAAATGCATATTCATTTGAGTAAAACTTACGAATACCACCAGATAAATCAACATTACCCTTATTCCCGCCTTTATTGCGGTCACCCCAGGTTAAAACCGTTCCATCATCTTTAAGTGCAGCGAATGCGGCGCCAGTTGAATACAATTCCTTTACGCCCGATGACAAATCTAAATCTTGTGGGATCTCACCGCCACTGTCTGGATCGCCCCAAGCAACGACTGAACCGTCATTTTTGACAGCTGCGAATGCATATCTTGTGGAGTAAACTTTGTTTATTCCACCAGAAAAGTCCACTTGCGAGCTATCACCACCATAATTGGTACCCCAAGCATCTGTTCCCCAAGTTACAACGTTGCCGTTGTGCTTAATCGCTGTAAAGGCATAGTCGTTAACATAGACCTCTTTTACTCCGCCAGTAAAATCATAATTTAGGGCCGTATTGCTACCCCATGTAACTGCCGAATTATCATTTTTTATTGCGATAAATGAGTTGTTGTTCCCGTAAACTTCTTTGATACCACCAGAAAAATCAACCATTGAGGTGTCGCCACTTTCATCTTCACCCCAACTCACGACTGAGCCATCTTCTTTTACAGCAACAAATGCGACCTGGTTGTTGTATATGCGCACAACGCCTGACGAAAGGTCAACTGTCGAACTATCACCACCCAAATCGCGATCTCCCCACGTGACAACGGAACCATCATTCTTTAGCGCAGCGTACGCACCAGACGTTACGAATACTTCTTTTACTCCACTTGAGAGATCAACAACAGAATTTGGTACAAGCCCCCAAGAAACTAACATATTATTGTTTTTAACAGCTGAGAAAGATATTTCATTGGTATAGATTTCTTTGACGCCACCAGTAAAATCGAAATTGTTTGCATTGTTCGCAAATAGGTTATGTCCCCAAACAGCGATGGCCCCGTCTTTTTTAAGTGCGGCAAACGCGTATCCTGTTGAATAAACTTGAGTAACATCGGTTGAAACGTCCACATTTGAAGTGTTACCACCAGACTCAGTCGCTCCCCAAGCAACGACCTCACCTAATGTAGTCCTCGCTGCGAATGCAGAATGACTCGCATAGATTTCCGCAATTTCCCTAATTTGATATACAACAGATTCGGTGGTTGTTTTGTTACTAACCCCACGTGCGCTCACCTCTAATTTAATCAAACCATCGGTAGCTATATTAGGGTCAAAAACGTAGGTTGGAGAATTACTTACGATAGTGTCATCAGCTATCCACTTAAATTCAAGCGCATCAGGATCACAACTGGTACATTCTATAGTCGGGCTCAACAGTCCGTTGCTATAGTCCACATCTAATGAAGTGATTTGAGGAGTAGCCTCGACAATTGGTCGTTTATTTGAACCATTATTGATGATGGTATCTGAATCTCCACCCCCACAACCGAACAGTGACCCAGCTGATATTAACGCACCCAGACAATATAATGTTTTTACTTCTTTCATATTACTACCTTCTGATATATTAGACTAAATCACAATGCTCAATATGCATTTATTCTTATTTAATGAAATATTAAATCGTGAAGTCTTATATGTTTATTAAACAACATAGCGAAGGTAGGTTATTATATGTTGAGCAAATTAAAAGTAAGAAGAGTCCGAAATTAAATGAGTATTTTTCCACAACAATATGAAGGCAACACATTCTAATATAATAATCAAACATCAATTAATAAACTTAAATATAATATATATGCATTGATTTATATATTAGAAATTAGTTAAATCTAAATTTAATACAGTTTTATTGAATGGTAAGATTCAAGTTATTCGATAAATTATTGAATAACTAAAAGGAGACTTGCGCATTAACCAAGCTTAATAATATAAACGGGTGACTAGTGAGAGGAAGAATGATTCATGAATGTAAGTAGAGCAGCCAGCCTGCCCTACGAAAGAAGGAATTGAGGCTAATTAACCACCAGCCAATTTTACTGTGTAGCCTTTCTTTTCAAGGAACACTTTGATTTTTTCGCGAGCGTCACCTTGAATTTCAATTTTTCCATCTTTAATGGAACCACCACAGCCACAAACTTTTTTTAACTCTGCAGCGAGTAGTTTTAACGGAGCATCGTCTAGATCTAGACCGGTTACGATTGAAACCCCTTTTCCTTTGCGACCTTTAGTTTGGCGCTCTATTCGAACGATACCATCGCCCTTTTCTCTTTCGGGCTTTTGAACTTCTGGTTTGATACGACCAACGTCAGTACTATATACAAGAGTCATATTATTTCTTCTGTTGCTGTTCTGCTTTCTGTTTGGCCAGCAAGTATGCCTCTATATGCTTCTGAATAGCAAGTTTTCCGCCTTTGATTAGACGGCCATTGAAGAAGCAATACCATGCGTTGGGTTCACCAGTATCATTCTTGATGGTGAAACCGTGGAAATTTTCTTGGGATGGTTTACCTGAACCTGCCTTTTTATTGGCGAGAGAACTGAACTCTTTTGGATCAATGATCGTTGCAGTATCGCAAAACCAATCAATACTTTTCTTCACTGCAGCCATGCTTCCTGACAGCAGGTGATTTTTAATTTGAACTTGCCAAATTTCTGTAGAGTTTCCAGCAGTTTTGAGGGTAAAGCCTCGATAAGTTGCAGCAGCCATAATCATTATTATCATCTTATACGGTAAGTTTAATAATAATTGTAAATTGCTCATTTTCAAGTATATTTAGTACAAGTTTATTGGTTATAGTGCGTGATTATGAGGAAAACTGTTCGTGTCATCACAGATGAAGCATTAAAAAAGAACCTTGTTTCAAAGTTCTCTTCATGCATTAGTTTAGACGATGTCGATGAGTTAACAGAAGGTAACTACGCACGTAACTCACTGTTAGCCATGCGCAAAGACTGGAACTTGTTTGTAGAATTCTGTGTCAATAAGCATGTTTGTCCTCTGCCTGCTTCTGCCACCGCGGTCAGGTTATTTCTAGAGAAAGAATCACAGCACCGAAAATTAGCAACGATAAAACGCTACAGTGTAACAATAAGTCTTATTCACCGAGTTCTTGCAGACAGCGACCCAACCTCTAGCGTCGCCGTTAGAACGGTTCTATCGCAACTCCGCATCAATAAGAAGCAAGACGCTAAATCTACGACACCTTTTACACGCTCGCATCTAGACGATCTTGCAGAGAAGTTGGCGAACTCTACTCAGCTAAGCCATATTCGCAATCTCGCTATCTATTTCGTGATGTTTGAGTGCATGTTAAAGCGTTCAGAGTTAAAGAAGCTCAGTTTCCAAGATTTAGAATGCGGGGAAGAAAATATATGCGTGATCTTGGGTCAAAACCAGTATCCGTTATCATCTCAAGCAACACAGTATATGAATAAGTGGCTGGCATACCGAGGCATTCATCAAGGCGCATTATTCAGCGCAATTGATAAACACGGCAATCTAAACTCGTCATCACTCGATGACTCTTCCATCTATCGCATACTGAGGGCTGCCAGCGATAAGCTGGGATTGGATCTACAATTTTCGGGGCAGTCGCTGCGGGTCGGTGCTGTCGCAGAAATGGCCGACCAAGGTGTTAAAGTAAAAGACATTCAACACTTTGGTCGATGGCAAAGCGCTGCTATGCCCTATCAATATCTTGGCAACAGGACACAAGCAGCGGCTGAACGGTTAGCTTTTAAAAGCTTCAAACCTTGGAATTAAAGTGAACGACGCACACAATCGGCTAAGAAATTGGCGAACTTATGACCATTGTTTTCAAGCATTTTAGGGAACATCGAAATCGGCGTCATTCCCGGGAAAGTATTAACCTCATTTAAGTAGATATTACCTTCCGGTGTAAGGAAAAAGTCGATACGTGATAAATGTCTTAGTCGCATCTGAGTAAATACTTTTTCTGAGCTAGAGCGAATCATTTCGAGCTGTTGTGAAGTTAAGTTAGATGCTTCAACTTCTGTTTTCGAATGACTAGAAGCGCTGTACTTCTCTTCATAGCTGTAGAAAGCATCTTCCGGAGCAATGACTTCACCTGGTTTAGAAATATAAAGCTTGCCTTGATATTCATATGCAGCAACTTCAAGTTCACGAGGTTTAACTGCTTGTTCCACCAACACTTGATCTGAATAGCTAAAGGCGTCATTAATCGCTTGCTGTAATTGCTCTATATTCGTTACCTTGTAACAACCAACCGAAGAACCTTGACGGGCCGCCTTAACAAATACGCTGCCCCACTTTTCAAATGCTTCCTTACTCGCTTGGAATGCTTGTTCATTGTTATCTGATAAAAAGATGTAAGGTGTGTTTGGGATACCTAGCGCGTCATACCATAGTTTTGAAGTGATTTTATTAAAGCTGTTCGAACTTGCTTCAGGACCGCAACCTAGATACGGAATGCCCGCCAACTCTAACATAGATTGGATATCGCCCGTCTCTCCAGGAAAACCGTGGATGCACGGAACAATGAAATCAAGCTTTACTGATTCATTATCCGTATTAATCGTTCCTGAGTTCGTGTCTAGATACGCAAGTTGACCGCTCTCGGTATACCATCCATCTGTTTTCATCTCGACACGAATAACCTTGAACTCTGGCGTAAGCTCTAGCTGAGATTGAATAAAGTTAGCGGAAACGAGTGACACTTCGTGCTCTGATGAGCCACCGCCACAAAGAAGTAAAATTGTCGTATTAGTCATTTAGTAGATCTTTCCGTGATACAACAGAGGGATTAGTTTGGCCATGATAATAAAAAGTACGCTAACTTACACGGTTTTAGGCCGTAAAAAGCAACAATACCGTTTGAATGACCATTAATTAAGCATGAAAAAAGGGGCTAAATGCCCCTTCTTCATTAATTTAGCTTGTTCAGCGTTGGATATTGCGAGTTCTTGATTTCGTCAATGCTCTTAACAAAAGGCTGAAGCGTGCGGAATTCTTCAGGTAGTTCAGCTATTGCCGCTTTAGCATCGGTACGTGTTGCGTAATCACCGTAGAGCACAGTGTACCATTTGGTACCATTGACCACTTTGTAGTTTTCCCAAATCGGCTGATTATCGCGAGGAAGTTTGCGTGCAAAGTGATCCACTTTTGTTTGAGAACCGACCGCAACAACCTGAATAGTGAAACCATAGCGTGGGTTCATTGCTTGCTGTTTTGCTGTCGGCGGGATAATTGCTACGGCTGGCTTAGTTTGTGGTTTAGTTTGAACCACTGGCTTCTCCATAGCCACGACATTGCTCTCAGTAATGTCGGCAGTCGCTCCTTGCTGTGTCACAACAGGCTGTTCAACCTTCGCTGCTTTGTATTCTTCACGATAGCTTTCTGAACTGACGTCAGTAACGTATTTGTTCGACACACATGCAGAAAGCACCATTGATAAGCCAACAATCGCAATTTTTTTCATGAAATTTTCAAATGCCTTAACTAGAAATTACTGTAAATCATGCCGTTAGAAACGCTGAGAATCAACCCAACATTCTAATTATATATCAATAGTCTGTGACATAAGGCACAAACTGAGCTGGAACCCCAGTGATCTGATTAAAACAACATCAAATCTTCCAAGCAATCGCAAGCAAGGTTAGATAGGATATTCTTCATCGCCCGCTTTGGAGCATCCGCAATGAGTCACTTGAATCATCTTTTGAAACCTCGTTCTGTTGCCGTTATCGGCGCGTCAATTAAGCCGATGCGCGCTGGCAATATCGTGATGAAAAATCTTTTACACGGTGGATTTGAAGGCGCAATCATGCCTGTTACACCGAAATACTCATCGGTTTGTGGTGTTCTCGCCTACCCCACGATAGATGATCTGCCAATCGTGCCTGATGTCGCGATTCTATGTACCCATGCTCGCTATAATCAGCAGCTTTTTGAGCAAATGGCGCACAAAAGGGTAAAAACGGTCATTGTCCTCTCTGCCGATATGCATTTTGCCAACGACGAGGGCGTAAGTATCCAAGATGCCTGTTTGGAAATAGCAAAACAGAGTGGCATGCGAATCCTTGGCCCTAATAGTCTTGGACTAATCTTACCTTGGGCCAATTTTAATGCTTCCTTTTCGCCCGTTACCGCTAAACAAGGCAAAATTGCTTTTATTTCTCAGTCCGCGGCTATGTGCACAACCATACTGGATTGGGCTAATGACAAAAACATCGGATTTTCAGCGTTCATTTCACTTGGCAATGCGCTTGATATTGATTTTGCCGCTTTACTCGATCATTTGAGTACCGACACACATACAGAAGCAATCTTGCTTTATGTCGATACCATCAAAGATGCTCGGCGTTTTATGTCTGCCGCTCGCGCCGCATCTCGCAACCGCAGGATCTTAGTGCTTAAAGGAGGAAAAACATTAGCCGGACGTATCGCTGCAAGGGCGCATACTGGTGGCGACGATACTCTCGATATTATTTATGATTCAGCCATAAGGCGCACTGGTATGTTGCGAGTTAACAATTCGCATGAGTTGTTCGCAGCGGTTGAAACTCTCACTCACTCTGTACCGCTACGGGGTGAACGTCTGGCCATTATCACTAACGGTGGCGGGCCCGCTATCATGGCGGTCGATACATTACTAGAGCGTGGCGGCCAACTTGCTGAACTGTCTGAGGAAACCATAGAGAAACTCAGCACGATCTTGCCAGCCAGCTGGAGCCATAACAACCCCATTGATATGGTTGGTGATTCCGATCATACGCGCTACGTTGATACTCTCAATGCTCTTATGGATACCGACTGTGCAGATGCGATCTTAATCATGCACAGTCCGTCCGCTGTCGCGCAATCAGAGCAAACCGCCCTCGCTTTAGTCGAGGCGATTAAATCCCATCCAAGGCATAAACGCTTTAACTTCCTCACTAACTGGTCAGGCGAACTCACCGCAAAACCAGCAAGAGATATTTTTACTCAGGCGGGCATTCCCACATACCGCACTCCTGAAAGCGCGGTGGTTGCATTCATGCACCTTGTGGAATATAGGCGTAACCAAAAGCAGTTGATGGAAACTCCCACAACCGCTGAGCCAGTGCACGTGACTGAGATAAATGAAGCGAAAAAGTGGATTGAAGAAAAGTTACTGGACAAAGATACAGTATCTCTAGATACACACCAAATAGGGCCATTTTTACGCCACTTTAATTTTAACGTCCTGCCAACTTGGATAGCGTCAGATTCAAGCGAAGCCGTCCATGTCGCCGAGCAAATTGGTTACCCAGTTGCCGTCAAGCTTCGTTCTCCTGATATCGCACATAAGTCTGACGTTCAGGGGGTAATGCTCAATTTGCGTAACAGTGCCGAGGTAGCCAGTGCCGCTGAAGCCATACTAGATCGGACTAAGCTCTCGTACCCTTCAGCGAATATCCATGGTCTGTTAGTACAGGGGATGGCTAAACTCGCCGGCGGAGAAGAGATTCGAATTAAAGTCAAAACAGACGAAACCTTTGGCCCGGTCATTTTAATTGGTCAAGGCGGTTCCGAATGGGATGAGTCGATAGACGCAGCCAGTGCCCTTCCTCCACTCAACATGGCACTCGCACGCTATTTAATCATCCGAGCGATCAAAAATGGCAAGATTCGACCGCAGAAACTTCCAGAGCCAATGGATATTCACGGATTGTCAGAGTTATTGGTAAGAATCTCTCAAATGGTGGTCGATTGCCCGCAAGTTCACGAGCTGGATATACATCCAGTACTGGCTAACGGTTCCAATTTTACGATCTTAGATGCAGACCTTATACTAGAGCGCTATGAAGGTGATGCTCAAGAGAGACTCGCTATCCGTCCTTATCCTGTAGAGTCGGAAGAACTCATCACCCTAAAAGATGGCGAAGAAGTATTACTACGACCAATACTTCCTGAAGATGAGCCTCATCATGCCGATTTTATTCACAACGTCTCTAAAGAAGATCTCTACAAACGATTTTTCAGTGACGTCGGAGAGTTTAATCACGAGGCATTAGCAAATTTAACTCAAATTGATTACGACAGAGAAATGGCATTTGTAGCCGTCAGTCAGTCTCGTGAAGGTTGCCCTATTATCGGCGTTTCTCGAGCGCTGATTAACCCAGAAAATACAGATGCTGAGTTCGCCATTTTGATTCGCTCAGATCTCAAAGGAAATGGTTTGGGCAAAGTACTGATGACCAAAGTGATAGAGTACTGCCGCAACAAAGGCACCAAGCAGATGTCTGGGATGACGATGCCAACCAACCGCGGAATGCTAATGCTGGCACAAAAACTCGGCTTTAAACTCGATGTTCAGTTTGAGGACGGCATCGCCGACATGGTGTTACCACTCAATGATTAATACGAAGGGAGCGATTCAGCTCCCTTTGTTTTACATCTTTGCGTTTGCTTTCCAGTGTTTCATTAAGTATTGAATACACCAAGATTTTGCTTCGCCAATTTTATTGCGTTTCCATGCAAGGATAATGTCGATCGGTTGAGATTCAACATCGGTAATTGCCTTGAGTTCACCGCGTTCAATCATTGCTGTCGCAAGGACTTTAGGTAAGGTACCTATGCCTAAGCCGGCTTTAAGCGCATCAACCTTGGCTGCGAAATTGGTCACCGTCAAACGGGGTTGCCTCTGGATAATGTTCACGCTGATCGCCGGTTGTTCGCGAGCCGTATCGGCGATGGCGATCACGCGATATTTTTCACGCGCTTTATCATCAAAATGGCCACTACGTTTATGGACGTAATGATCCGTCGCAGCAACCCAAACCATTTCCATGCTCCCAATCACCTCTGCTTTAACATCCTGAGGCAAGGTATCCATCTTTGGGCAAACGAGCAGATCGGCTCGACCTGTATTAAGAGACTCCCAACAGCCCGCAAGGATCTCCTCTTGTAACTTGATACGAGTAGAGCTTACGTTGCCAAGGTCGTTGACCATTTGGAAAAAGTTATTAACCGGAATAATACCATCATAGGCGAGAGTGATATCGAGCTCCCAGCCGTTTGCAAGCACGCTAGCATCATTGACAAGTTTTTCTGTTGCCGCAAGTATCGCACGACCACGTTCAAGGATCAGTTTACCTGCTTCGGTGAAGTTCGCTTTATGACCAGAACGGTCAAAGATCATAATGTCGAGATCTTGTTCCAACTTTTGGATCTGGTAGCTCAGTGATGACGGGGCGCGGTCTAGCTCGTTGGCGGCAGCCGCAAAACTGCCACGTCGTTCGATAGCATCTAGTATATGCAATGCTTCAAGTGTTATTGGACTTTGCATGTTGTTGTGTGTCGCCTTTAAACTTGTTACCGACAAAGATTGCCTGATACGTTAGCACGATAAGGTTCTAGTATGCGCATTTAGATTAAAAAAGCCACCTCAAGAGGTGGCTGGTATGTCATTAGTTTTGCTAGAAATTGTATTGACCGGAAATTCGGAATGAACGACCTGGTTGATACACTTGTGTCCAAGCTTGTCGATAGTTTTCATCCGTTGCATTAATTACTGCAAAATCAACCTTTAGCCCCGTAAGTCGCTCACTTGGCTCCCAAGACGCGTAGAGGTCAACTAAGGCGTAATCTTGGTAAGGCCCTGTCGTATCGTCGTTTGGTAGGCGCTCTTGATCGGCAACCAAGGTTACTTTGGTGCCAAGTTTGGTGTCATAGTCCCACAGTCCGTATTCAGCACTCGCGACCCATTTATCTGCTGGCATCGAAGATAGCCACTCTTGAGTATCGCTATCTTTACCACGAGTCTGTCCATAAGAAAGTCCCAATTCAAGATTTGATACTGCATAGCTGGCCATTAACTCAAAACCTTCAATACGTGCATTTTCGATGTTTTTCTGAGTACTGGTACCACCACACGAGGTGCCTGACGCCATGATACATGAGATCATGCTTGCACGGTCAGGTACCGTCACATCAAGATTGATCAAATCTTTCACATTATTTCTAAATGCCGCCGCAGTAAATGACAGTGTGTCCTCGGCAAAAACATTTTCAAAGTCGAACTGACCCTTAAGTTCAATGTTATGAGATTTTTCAGGATTTAGCTCAGGGTTAGGTACGAAGTCATTGGACGCTGGCCCCATAGAGAAGTGGGTACCAGTCATATACAGTTCTGATGTATTCGCAGCTCGGAACGCTTCATCATAACGTAACGACCATAGCATCCACTCCTGAGCTTGCCATGCCAATCCCACTGAAGGTGATACAGAATCTTTGGTAGTGTTGTCATAGCCCTTAGCTTCAGATTCAAAGCGGTCGTATCTCATACCCGCATCTAGCATCAGCGTCGGTAAAATATCGTAGTTAATATAGGCAAACGCACCAAGATTCGTTGTCTCAGCGTCTTGAGGAAGATCTGGTCGACCTGACACAGACGCTGCACGAGTAGCATCAAGCTGATCTCGATAGGCGTCCAGTCCAGTAAGGACTTTCCACTTCCCTAGCTCAGACTGGTTATTTAGGTTAAACCCTATTGTATCAATCTCTGAAATATCATCAGACGTGTATCTCGGGTCACGCTCAGAGATCTTGGAGCTGTTTTTATACAAAGACGACTCTAAGTTGATAAGTTCCGAGTCTGGGTTATAGGCGTATTTTAGTGCGATAGATGAATCTTTCACTTTTCGCGATATCAGCTTATCTGGGTCATTAACCTGCCCACTAGAATCGCCCACGACTGGCGGACGCCCATCAAGGTCGGCGTATCTGAGGCTTACTCCCAATTTATGGGCTTCGTTTACTTGCCAGTTTAATTTCGCAAGACCAGTCAGATTTTCTGATTTGGTACCATAAAGCGTGTCGCCGTTACCTTGCTTCATATCGCCTGAATCACTGTAACTGCCGGCCAGAATCCAGTCTACATCCTCTTTCTTCGCTGCTATTGCAGCAGAATTTGTCCATACATCGCCATTGTCTTGGTAGCCGAGTTTTACTCGTCCACCAAGCCCCTGATCTTCAATCAAATCATCAGCAGTCAGCGTATTTTGAATGACAACACCGCCAATCGCACCTGAACCATATAGCGAGCTTATCGGCCCCTTGACCACTTCTAAACTACCAAGTAGTGCTGGATCTAAAAAGTAGGTTGGACGATGTCCGTATTGAATATTTTGTCGCGTTCCATCAATTACTTGTAGAACTTTATTACCGCTTAAGCCGCGGATATTGATGGACTGGTTCCCAGCCACATTCGCTCCAACGGCAGTTAAGTTAGGTTCATACTTAATGGTTTCGGCAACAGAATTGGGTTGCATTTCTTCAAGCTGTTGACGATCTATGCCACTCAAAGAACGACTTTTATCTTGATTTGTTTTATCAGCTAAAGAAGCTGTAACAACCAATTCATCAAATGTCGTAGTGTCCTGAGCATGGACATTAGTTGCGCTGAGAGCAAGCACCACTGCTGATGCTACAAGGCTGAAGTTGGCTTTCATTATCCGTAATTTCTCATGTTAAGTTATAGTTCTCGCGCACATTATACAAATACAAATGATAATTACTATCACTTTCATTGAGTAAATATACTACCTATGGCGAGAAAGCTATGCGGATAACAAAATTGTTGATAGCGAAGCCAGAAACTAAAAAAGCCCCTATTAAGGAGCTTTTTGAGGTTCATTCAAAAAAGGAAAAGAGAAATTGGTATGAATAAACCGATTATTTTGCGCTTGCCATCTCTTTCTTAACCATTACAGCTGCTGCAACGATGAAAGCAATGATGAGACCTAGCTCCATTGTAAACCCCTAATGTAAAGTTGGAAAAACCGAAACGAAACTGCGGCTATTCTAACACCTTTACAAAACAATGATACCTATTAACGAGATTTTTACGTTTTTTATCGACTCAGATCAAAAGTCGCACTCTCAAGCGTGTTTTAAACAATTATCGCTATTCATGATGGGAGAAAATGCCACAAAAGAATATTCTGACTATTGGTTACTTCATAGTGACTTTTCCGCCAATAATCTTGAATGCTGGCGTGCCTCGAACTAATGTATCCCTCGCGAATTCGATACCACAACTCGGACAAAAACAGGGCTTATCCGTGTGATCTTCAACTATTCGCTCTTTAAAACATTTAACTAGAGCCCCCTTGCCTCCTTTTCGGTATTTAAACAGGTGAGACTTACATTTCGCACACAATACGTCTACGGTCTTAGAGGGCTGTTTTTTATTGGGTTTTGCCAAAATAACTACTCTTCTTTTTGTTCAAAAGTGAGATCAAAGGCTGGTTTTACCCATACTTTACTAAAGTCGAACCAGCCTAAAGCGTTACATTTAGCGTTTTGTAACGCCCCACACTGGTCTTTGCTGACTCCTAACCAACAATGAAACATTGGGATAAGTTGCATCTTTTCAGCCAGAGATTTCCCTAGCTCTTTCGCTGGAAAACTAGCATTTTCTGTTGCTTGCCACTGTTTTACTACTTTGGTCCAATATTCGAAATCTTTACTAATGCTTAAGGCTTCAATATCACTGTAATTGAGCAACCAACCTGCTAGCGCATCATCTCGATTGGTTGCAATTCCCATCGGTTTTATCCAAATATCCACCTCAGTGGTATCGTCAACTGTCAACTCATACTTAATCAGATTCACGCTCAATCCATCGTGCTTGAGTATCGCTTCAATACATTTCACTAACGTAGGAAACATTGGGTGCTGAGCGTGGTAAGCAATCGTAACGGTTCGGTAAGACGGTGGTGAGGTGTAACCCTGTTTTGTATGATGGTACCAGCCTGGCTTTAGCCCATGAGCAGGCAGAACACCTAGCTCAACGATTTTTTCCTGTGGCAGTTGCTGGAACAAGTTGAGTGTACTTAATCGATGGCAAAAATAACTCGCCCATTCATCACTCACCGCCAGCCCATTTTTACGATTGAGCAGTAACAGTGTGCATCCAGGATCAAGTTCGACTTCATCGCCATAGTTTGCAACGTCCGGCTTAATCGGCTTTGATAGACTTGGAAACACCATCGATGAATGCGCTTCGTCAATTACCCACACTTCCACTCTGTCAAGTAACGGTCTAAAGCCGAAATAGCCATCAAATGCTTGCAATACCAAGCGTTTATTATCATTTTGCACCACTTTATAAGGACCGGTTCCGATCGGAAACAGATCGAAATTGTCGGCCCTGCTCTCACTTGGTAGCATGATTTTCGCGCAGGACTCGGAGAGCAGCAGCGGCAGATGGTAATCGTTTTGTGTTAAGTGAATATCGATTATTTGGTGTGCAGGAGATTCTACACGTGAAAAATGGGAATAAAGATTTTTACTTTTTAGAGACGAAAGGCAATCAACAATGTTTTGCATGGTGAGTAGATCACCATTGTGAAAACGCACACTCGGTCGGATATAGAAACGCCAATGCGTTGGAGTGAGCATTTCCCATGTATGGGCAAGATCAGGTTTTAGCTGCTCAGACTCATCAATCTGAGTCAACCCACTGAAGATTTGTTGAGTAATATGAAGTTCGGAACGTCGCATTGGTACGCTTGGATTAAGCGTCGTCAATGGGCGGTAATAAGGGAGACGAACAACCTGTTGACCCTCTTGATGGACGATACCAAGATAACTCTCCACCACTTGGGCAAGTTTAGCACTATCATGATCTAGCACTTTTAGTGCTTGGCCAATTTTTCCCTCTTCCAAGTATCGTCGAGCAAGATTCTCACTAACATCGGCTCGGCTGCGCTTGAATATGAGTTGCGAAAGTTTTCCTCGTCCAGGGGCAGGATGCCACTCTAACCAGCCCTCTTCTTCCATTTTGTTGAGAACGATACGGGCATTTCGTCGGGTGCAGAATAAGATCTCTGTGATTTCTTCGAGCTGTACACCACAGTCTTGACCTTTGTAATGTTCAAACAGGGTTTCAAATTGGACTCTTAGTCTAGGGCTGCTCATAAAGAGGAAAACTCGTTATTGTTAATCTAACAACGAGTTTCCCCATTTAGTCGCAATGGATCAAGCGATAAATCAATTATTGTATCTCACAGCCTATTTGCTGAGACAGCTCGATTAATTGTTGTTCACTATCCAATTTAACCGACCACTTTGTCTCACTACCATTGGCTGAAATTACATTCGCACCTCTACCAATTAAAGTCACAGCATCGTTCTGTGCTTGCAAGCTCACCATGTGGACTCCGTCGAGCCTAATTACCACTTCAAATGCCGTAGCGATGATCTTACCGCCACTAAACGGGATCATCATTTGCTGGCACCTTCAGCATCAACCGATGTCTTACGCTTTGATTTTACCGCGATGGTGAGTCGGCTAGTACAGACCAGTCTTTCTCGTTCGTCGGTAATGTTAATCTGCCATACTTGAGTCGAAACGCCCAAATGAATGGGTTTCGCCGTTCCAATCACGTGCCCGCTTCGCATTGAACGTACATGGTTAGCATTGATATCTAAGCCAACACAATAACTTCCTTTTGGTACACAGAAATTTGCAGCAACAGACCCGAGAGTTTCCGCAAGAACAACCGATGCTCCTCCGTGCAGCATGCCTAAAGGTTGATGGGTAAAGGAACATACCGGCATAGTCGCAGAGATAAAATCATCACCAAAATCGGTGTAAATAATATTGAGGTGCTCTATCAAAGTGTTTTTTGATGTGTGGTTAAGAAGCTCTAAGTTGATCGGCTGTTTCCAAATACTCATGATTAAATCTACTTTTAACTATGGTTAACAAGGATTGTACCCTAATGTTATGATTTACCAATTGTAATATTGCGTTTGAAATGGAGAATTCGATGAGAACGTGGTTAAAAATTTCAACGATTGCTGCGGCATTGACCGCGATTGCCTGTACTTCATCTCCAACAGGACGCAATCAGTTATTGCTGTTTTCTGATCAGGATATGAGCTCATTGGGGGCGCAATCATTTGAACAAATGAAACAACAGCAAACCGTGAGTAAAGACCCTAAGATCAACGCCTATGTGCAGTGTGTAACCAACGCAATCACTCAGCATGTCCCCAAGCAACCGGGGTTTATGAGTTGGGATGTGGTGGTCTTTGATAGTGACCAAGTCAATGCCTTTGCTTTACCAGGGGGCAAAATCGGCGTTTACACTGGATTACTTAATGTCGCAGTTAATCAGGATCAATTGGCAACGGTTATCGGTCACGAAATTGCTCATGTATTGGCGGATCATAGCAATGAACGTCTATCCCAGTCGCAAATAGCCAATGCCGGCTTACAAATCACAAGCATCGCACTTGGTTCATCAGATTACGCACAATATCGACAAGCAACAATGGCCGCTCTGGGGCTAGGCGTTCAGTACGGAGTCCTGATGCCTTATGGTCGTACCCAAGAATCCGAAGCAGATTTGGTTGGTTTGGAATTGATGGCTAAATCTGGTTTTGATCCTAACCAGAGCATCGATCTATGGAAAAATATGGCCAAAGCATCAGGCGGTAGTCAACCACCTGAGCTTCTTTCTACTCACCCTTCACACAGTACGCGTATTCAAGATTTGACGGCCAAGATCAAGAGCTTGCCTAACTATTCAGTTGCTCGCGTTAACTGCTCATAACAATAAGGGAGCCATTGGCTCCCTTTTCTCAACTAAGTACCAAGAATGAGTAACGGTAGTTGAAGCAGTTGGTCACCCGTTGAAGCAAAGAACCAAATAATTCCAATCAAACTCGCCACTAACCCGACATACCAAACTGCGGATACAATCTGACCATAACGATCGAGCGGTAATAAGTGACTATGATGACGACCACGCCATTCAAATACGATCTCTAACATCCCCATGATGAGTAAAAAACCGAATAGCGTTAGACCAAGTGAGTAACTTAGTACCACTCCACCAGCGGCAGCCGCGGTACATAAAACAATTCCCGCAACGCTGTTCATCGAAAAGCTGATGCTTTTTAACACATGCCCGCCATCGAGAGGCAAAATCGGCAACAAGTTAAATAGATTTAGGAATGCATTGAACACCGCTAGACCCGCAAAGAACATTTCGCCTGTGATCAAATAAATCACTAACAGTACGACAGACAAAATCAACCCAAACATGGGGCCCATTATCGAGATAACGACATCCTGCCAACGCGTATTTATTTTCTCGTCACTCAGTGCCAAACCACCGAGAAATGGCACTAGATAGATACCTTTGGTTTTCATACCGAAGTATTTCATCGCTTTAACATGCCCATACTCATGAAAAACCAGGCAAGCAATCAAAGCGAGAGCAAATTGAAAAGAGAACAACCAGGAGTAAGCTGCAAGGCTAGCGGAGGCAAGCACAACCTTAATCAACTTGGCACTCTTGAGCGCTTTCATGCCTAGCGAGACTAATCCTATAAGGCTAAAGCGTCTTTCTTGCGGCGGTGGCGTATGCGGGACTTGTTGCTCTATGTCCTTGGTGTCGCGAGTGCCCTTAGCGATAACTTCCCCATTTGCACTGGCTTGGTATTCCAAAGTGAATGGTTGCCACACCAAGGTTGCATTCAAGCGGCATTCAAGCGTTTGTTCACCATTCATTAGTGTAAACATATGCTCCGTATCGCTTCCACGTTCAGAATCCGCATCGAGCTGAGAGACAAGCTGATTGTTCCAAAACAATTGTTGCCAGCCAGCCATAGAACCTTCAAGACGAAGGGGCTTGCCTAAGAAATCAATGGATAGTAATTCCAACGTCCGTGACCTATTAATTTGAAATAAAGACGCGCTTGATTATGCCTATTGAGACTATAGAGGTAAAGAAAATGCTAACAATGTGACATTGTCACACTGCGTAAGCTATTGACACGATGCATTTTGTTACTTGATTGATTACAAAAGTCAGCATTTGGCAATTTTATAGCGGGAAAACCTTTGCTATTTCCAATAGCCCTTTCATTTCGACGGATAAAGTGCATAATAGCCGCGTTATTAACACCTAATATATGTGAGTCCATTATGTCTTCTGAAGCTACTATGCTAGAACGCTGCCAATCTAAATGTGAACTATGTGCTGCTGATGCACCATTAACGGCATACGCTGTTCCACCGCACAGCCACGTGACAGTAGATTACGGCATCATGGTCTGTGACAAATGTCTGGGTGAAATCGATGAGCCAAAAGACATTAACCACTGGCGTTGTCTAAACGACAGCATGTGGAGCCAGGTACCAGCTGTTCAGGTAACGGCTTGGCGTCAACTAACTCGTTTGAACTCAGAAAGCTGGGCGCAAGACGCGCTAGACATGATGTACATGGAAGAAGATCAAATGAACTGGGCAATGACGGGTATGTCGGCTGATGACAAACCTCTTGATTGTAACGGCGTTGAGCTTAAAAAAGGTGACGACGTAACAGTTATCAAAGACCTGCCAGTTAAAGGCACTAACCAAGTCATCAAGCAAGGCACGGTTATCCGTGGCATCAGCATTGGCGATGATCCTAAGCTTGTTTCTGGTAAAGCGAACGGCGGCCAATCAATGTACGTTATCGCGGAATACTGCCGTAAGAAGTAATTCCCCCAAGTACGAAAAAAGCGTTCAAATGAACGCTTTTTTTATTTCTATGTACGGATAAAAAAATGCCAGCAACATGGCTGGCATTTCTTCTAATATTTCTATTAGCGATATAGACCGATATCTTTTTGCATATGACCAGACAAATCAGTCGCGTACTGCGCACTTGGTTCGCTGTTATCTGCAAATAGAATATCTAGTAAGTGTGCAATCAATCCTTTGAAAGAAACCGAGTAGGTTTTTTTATCCATAGAGATAGGTGCTTCGATAGTACCCATTTGCATTGCTTGTGCCATGATTGCCTCTCTATAAACTGCTTAATTCGTTTTGTTGCGCTAATGATAGGCAATATTTTTTCGAGCAAAAAATGACAATTTTTGGATATTCACATTAGATTTTCTAATAAAACAACTCTTTAACACCTTGCGTTTTACTTAATCCAGATTAAGTAAATAAAAATCCGAAAAACAACATTTTTGATGAATGCTTAGTCAACAATGGTGATATATCCCGTTTTGATATCACAAATATTTTACAATATTTCGCATTTCAAAACGGGACGTCACTCGAAAACCAATTAGTTTATTTATTGGTAGTTGCAATGACTTGTTCTGGATCATTTCTCTGTTTCATGATCGAAGCCACCACAGCTATCGTCATCGTAACCAACAATACGCACAACGAGACCGCTGTTGGTATTTCCCATGCAGAACCCACTAACATCATCTTAATGCCGATAAACACCATGATGAATGATAGTGCAGGCTTGAGATAGATAAACTTATCCATCATGCCTTGCAATACAAAGTAAAGCGAGCGTAAACCAAGTAGTGCAAATACGTTTGCGGCCAATACGAGGAAAGGCTCTTGCGTGACAGCGAAGATGGCTGGGATGGAATCGAGAGCAAACATAACATCCATAAAAGCGATAACCGCAATAACGATAAACATCGGCGTTGCAATGCGCTTGCCCTGCTCTACAACAGTCAAAGCGTTACCAGCAAACTGGTCACTTACTGGGACGAATTTGCGAATAATACGCTCTGGTAATGGGTTGATTTCCTCATCGCCTTTATCACGCGCCAATTGGATACCCGTCCAAATCAAGAATAGAGCAAATACATACAGTATCCAGTGATATTGAGCGAGCAATTGAGCCCCTACTGCGATCATAATTGCACGTAAGATTAACGCACCAATCACACCCCACAGAAGCGCACGTGGACGGAGATGCTCAGGGACCATGTATTGATGGAATATGATTGCAAATACAAACAGATTATCAACACTCAGAGACTTCTCTAACAAGTAACCGGTGATAAATGAGACGGTTGCTTTTTCCGGCGTATATAGACTGCTAGGCGCATAGAGATCCCAGAACAAGTAGATGGACGCAGCAAAAAGAAAAGCGAATGCAAACCAGAATATACTCCAGATTGCGGCTTTTTTGATGGTAATTTTCCCACCACGAGTTTGCCAGATATCAAGGGCAACCAGTGAAAGGGTCAGAATGCCGAAGCAGATGTAAGTAATAGGGGTCATGTGTCCTCCAAATGCGGAGGGATCAACAGAGTCATGAAATGTAACGATCCCAACCGCAAGCAAACAATTCACCTAACTTTTTGTGTTAAGTGCCATTTGATTACGTTGGTCTCGTCGAAATAATCCCGATGGAATCCATCAGAATTACTTATACTTACCGGAAAGATAGAATCTAACGAGATGACGATAAGTAAACCAGAGGCGACTACTCCCCAAACAAGGCGAATTCTATGCCTCAATGAGGCATTCGTCCATAGCTAAATTCAAAAAGGAGCAAATATATTTGCTCCTTTTGTTTGGTGTCCTGCGGTGTTCGTTGTGACGGTTAAACTCCACCCACAGGAATAAAGTAGACTAATGCAGACCATACGCTAATCCAGCTAATGACCACTGCAACGTCTATCCAATCTTTACTCCACATAATACCCCCTTGAGTATTATTGATACATAGCATGAACCCAAGGAGTAACTAGCAACCTTTGTGCCATTGAATAGAACTGATATCGGGTTGTCGACGATTGAGTGTTTGCGGCTTATCTTCCAGCAGCTGGATGAAGCAGTCGGCCATGGAGACTGAGGTTACAACACCTTCATCTTCCATGTTCAAAATCGCGTCGTAACCTTCTTTTCCTTTCATCGTATATGCCGATGAAGAGCCGTGATATATACGCTGGTGGTCAACGGGTTGCCAGTTGCCACTCGAATCTAAAATCATTAAATCCTGTATACGGCTACCCATTTCCTCATCAGACAGGTAAGTAAAGCGTAGATTATGTGTGTAAGGAAACGAGCCATCCCCTGTCCCTTCAACGCCGTTGTTTAGCGCGTTATTAATTGCCCCTTCTAAAATGAGCGGCAAGTATTGACCTTTAATTTTGTAGATACCGATCGGTACGGCAAATGGCAGCAGCTTACCTGCCACATCCGCTACGGATACGTTTCCTGCGTTAAGTGAGTTCCTCACTCCTCCGGCATTATGGAGCGCAAAATCTACTTCATACCCCATCTGAGTCATCTTGTAATGGAATGAGTGTGCCACTAAAGGGGCGAGTTGACTCGGACCTTGTTCATCTGGAACGCGGATGTGACGCAATTTTCTATCGGCTGTCGCAATGATCTTACCTTGTAAAGCCACCACCTGATTCCGATACTTCTCTTGCAACACTGTCTGGAGTGCAGGATCTTTTTTACACACAACAACATTTGGATGTGAGTTAATAAACTCGCGTGCTTGTTGATATGGTGTGTCGTCATGAGTTTCGCTCATGCTTGCATCAATAAACAGTCGTCGACCAAGTAGTAGCTCATTTTGACCGTTGAATGAGATCAGTTCACCATTGGCCGTAAACTCCAAATCGCAATGACCAAGGCTCAAAGCATGATAGCCCGCTTGCACTACGTAGGTTTGATTGACTTTTACGCCATACTCATCATCTTTAGTTAAACCTAAATCACTAAAATCACCCTGCAAGCGATGACTATGTCCGCCAACAATCACACTGATTCCATCGACGTGGTTGGCGAGATCTAAATCGGCTTCGTATCCCATATGACTGAGCAAGATAATCTTGTTGATGCCCGCGTGGTGCATCTCTGCTACCGTATTTTTTGCTGTTTCGATTGCGTTAATAAAGGGCGTGTCCCAGTCTGGATTTGAGATATCGGCCATCTTGTCGAGCGCTAAAGAAAAGATAGCAATTTTATCGTCACCAAGCGGTTTCTCTATCCAACCAGCGCTATGAGTGACGGCGTTATAGCTCACCACCTTCGGATTGATTGACAGTCTATGTGTCTTATTCTGGGATTCGTTACTTAGATCCCAGTTGCCAGCAAGCAGCGGGAAATTAATCTGAGTTGCAAACTGAGCGACTGGTTCATTGCCCATGTCTAATTCATGATTGCCTAACGCCATCGCATCAATATCTAAGCCATTAAGCATGGTGGCATTTGCTTCTCCTTTAAACAAAGAGAAGTACAAGGTCCCTTGGAAGCAATCTCCCGCATGAAGAAAAACAAATTCTTGGTCTTGAGATTGTGCCTCTTGACGCAACTGTTTTACTCGCGTGGCAATACGCGCAAAGCCTCCAGCACTAACATAGGGTGCTAAGGCGTGTCCATCGACATTGATAGATAGCTGAAGGGATGTAGGTTCAAAATAGGAATGTGTATCGTTGATGTGGGCTAGCCGCAGCCGTGTTGTTTTATTTTTTTTATCTGTCATATCTTTTCTCTCTTTTCCGCTACATCCTACCTTATCCAACATGACAGATTCATTATATTTCACATTTATTTTGAGAATGATATTTCATATACATCTGAATGTATGATGACGGTCATAGTTAAAAACCGAGTCGAAGATTGATGTTAGGTTAAGACTTTGTGACCTAAATGTCTGCTGTGTCAGCATTTTTCTATTATGCTTATCATAACAACAGTCATTGAGGTCACTCTATGAAGCTAGAGCGAATTGAGATTTCCGGGTTTCGTGGAATCAAACGTCTTTCAATCGCATTCGATGAACTCACCACCCTAATTGGTGAAAATACTTGGGGTAAATCATCACTCCTAGACGCGCTTTCTGTTTCACTCCCACCAGAGGGCACACCGTATAGTTTCGAAATGACAGACTTCCACGTCGATTATTCCATCGCCCATCCCCAGACTCAGCATCTGCAAATCGTACTAAGTCTGGTTTCTACTGACAAAAATGAAATTCACGCAGGTCGCTATCGTAAGATCAAACCCGTTTGGGTTGAGGACGAACAAGGCGTTAATCGAATTATCTATCGATTGAGTGCATCACGTGTGGCGTATGATATCGAGACTAAGTACAGTTTTCTCGATCTCGAAGGAAATCCATTGCCGTTGCATCACTCCGAAAAGCTGGCACAAGAACTGATGAGTCTCCATCCGGTTATTCGACTCAAGGATTCACGTCGTTTTGAACGCCCTATTCACAACGGCAACAGCGTCAGTTCCCGTGTAGAGAAACGGATAGACAATACTTGCCGCCGTTTAATGGCGATTCCCGGCCACGTCAACAAAGGTGAAATGCGTAGTAGCCTTAATTCTATGAATGCCTTAGTCGAACACTACTTTTCTTTTAAATCCAATTCTCGCAAAAATCTACGCAAACAGCGTGATGGTATTTTCTTTAATGCGCCTCAAGGTACCAAAAGTATTTCTCAGGTGGTTGAGGAAACAAAAGACAAACAGACTCGCTTGCTGTTTATGGGGCTGTTAAATGCTTATCTTCAAGCGAAAGGCCCAACGACACTAAGACGTTGCGCTCGTCCACTTTTGATCATTGAAGATCCAGAAGGCCGTTTGCACCCTACTCACCTCGCGCGCGCATGGGGGTTGCTACAACTTTTACCTATGCAAAAAATATTAACCACGAATAGTGGGGAGTTACTTGGTCAGGTTCCATTATCCAGCATTAGGCGCTTAGTTAGACAGTCGGATCGTACGATTACCACTTACTTATCTGAGCAAGGATTTGGCCGCGACGATTTGCGACGCATTGGATTCCATATTCGCTTCCATCGCTCAGGTGCGCTGTTTGCTCGGTGTTGGCTATTGGTTGAGGGCGAAACTGAGGTATGGCTATTTAACGAGTTGGCTAACCAGTGCGGTTACAACCTCGCTGCGGAAGGGGTGCAAATCATCGAGTTTGCTCAGTCAGGGCTAAAGTCATTAATCAAAGTCGCCAAAGCTTTTGGAATTGACTGGCATGTTGTAACAGATGGTGATGCCGCCGGTAAAAAGTATGCTGCGACCGTTAAAGCTCAGTTGGGTCATGACCAAGAGCGACACAGACTAACCGAACTACCGGATCGAGATATAGAACACTTCTTGTATAACAATGGATTCGAGCCATTTTTTAAAAATATGGTCAAGATTCCACTTGAGCACCCTATTCCCGCCAAAAAGGTTGTCACACGAGTGCTGAAAAAATACGCAAAACCGGATCTCGCGCTCGCCATCGTTTCCCATTGCGAAACCAAAGGCAACGAATGCATTCCAATCTTATTGCGCTGGACATTGAAACGTGTCGTCACAATGGCAAATGGCAACACATAAAAAAGCGGCATCTATAACTAGATGCCGCGTATCAAAAAATACTGATACAAATCAATCGGGGGTGTCCTGAACAGCTTCGGTATAGCAGTCAGGATGGTTATCTAAAGCTAAGGACGCGCTTGTAAACGGCCATTAGCCTGAGATTGGTTCGACTTCTGATAAAGCCACATACCGCTCGCTTTCATTAGGTAACCAAAAATGCCACCTAAAATCAGAGAAGGAATCACTAGCTTCCAGTTACCATCGGCTGCAAATGTTGCGCATGAGCCAATAAAGGTGCCAGGGATATAACCTAGCCAAGCTTGTTTCGCTTGCACACACATAACAAATGCAACAAGGGCTGTTATCACGTAGCCAAGGATTTCTAGTGAAGCGAATTGAGATGCGTAAATGATCACCATCGCCCAAAAAACGCCACTCATATTAGTTATCAAACTAACTGATAACCCTTTTAGTCCATCGTTTGGCGACGCAAAATAGCTAGTACACCCCAAGAAGCCCGCCCAAGAAAGCAGCCCTAGAGAGATAGCTACCCACCCCCAAAGTCCGGATAAAATGCCTGTTGTAAGTGAAATTGCGACTAGAGTGCTCATTACGCCTCGCTCGGTGTGCTTAACCACACATCAAAAGTTCAAGTAAGCATACTAGGCAATTTTACGGCGACAACACACAACATAGATCACACAATCAATAATGAAATTGCATTCCAAATCATCAAACTTGTGACGTAATCGATATTTCAACAGTTTTAGTTAATAAGCTTCATTGCCTTTGACTACAACACTGACGGCTTGCCTTTCATCATTCGCGCACCTTCTCGCTTAATGCACTCGACAAGCGGGTTTTCAATCATATCTGCGCGCCATATAAAAGAGAGAGTCCGCTCCATACTAAGTTCTGGAACATTCAGAGCGACAAGCTGACCACTTTCAATGAATCGCTCAACATCAAGATAGGGTAAACAAGTAAGATATTGTCCATTTTCAACCATACTGCGAAGCACTGGAACGTGTTCGTATTCGCGCCACACATCGAGATCTTGAATCAAATGGTGTATCGAACTGTCAAAAATCATTCGTGTCCCGCTGCCGTGCTCTCGCAATACCCAACGAGCTTGCTCAAGCTGCGCCAAGCTTACAGTTTCATGGCGTGCGAAAGGATGATGAGCAGCAGCAACCACCGTTAGATGATCCCGACACCAAACCTCCTGATGCAAGCGGCAGTCATCACAACGTCCTTCGATAATACCAAGGTCATATTTGTAGTCGAGTACGCCCTCGATAACACTGTCGGTGCTTTTGACGTTAAGTGAAATACGCATTTCAGGAAAAGAGTTATCAATAATACTGATAAGGTCAGGCACCAAATGTTCTGCTGGCGTTTGGCTTGCACCAAGCTTAACGTGGCCACTAAGCAAATGCTGTTCGTAGAAGCCCATTTCAATCTGTTGTGCATCTTGCAAGAGGCGTTTTGCTTTTGGGCGAAGCCACATTCCCCAATGAGTCAGAGCCATCTGCTTTCCTTGGCGTTCAAAGAGCGGACGGCCGAGCATCTTCTCCAATTGAGCCAAAGACATGCTTGTCGCAGACTGAGTTAATGCGAGTTTATCCGCAGCCAAACTGACACTGCCGGTATCGGCAACTGAATCAAATACTGCAAGCTGTTTTAATGAATATCGCATAGCGATCCAATCCTTTGCTATTGAGGGTGTTTTCTACACACATTACTACGATCAAATGTCAGATTGACCCGACATATACGCAAACCGTTTCATTTTACGCTCCTTCCACGCCATATCAATATTTTTGATGTGGTTTTTAAAAATTATCAATTTTACCTCTAGTGCTCCTCACCCTAATCTGGTTGGGCAGTGGTGAGTTACACGCTGCATACACACAGGAGGAGATTTATGCAGTACACGTTGAGGAGCGGTTATGTCATCAACTCAAGTCAATAATCAGTACTTTTCGCCCATCGAAATGATGGCAGAAGCTGAAAAATTTGCGTTAAGTAAAGCCAAAAAGAGCAGCGGCATGACGTTAAGCCTAGCGATTATGGCTGGCGCGTTTATCGGTCTGGCATTTCTGTTTTACATAACAGTGACAACAGGCAGTGCTGACAGTGGTTGGGGATTAAGCCGATTAGCAGGAGGCTTGGCCTTCAGTATGGGGCTCATTCTCATCGTCATATGTGGTGGAGAACTGTTTACCAGTTCGGTGTTATCAAGCATCTCTTGGGCCAATAAACAGATTAGCTTTACCAAGATGATCTCTATCTGGGGAAAGGTCTACTTCGGTAACTTTATTGGTGCAATGCTGCTGTTGATCATCGTCAGTGCAGCTGGCATGTATCAATTGGATCAAGGTCAGTGGGGATTGAATGCGCTCAATATCGCTCAGCATAAACTACACCACACCACCATCCAGGCATTCGCATTAGGTGTGTTATGTAACTTATTGGTTTGTCTCGCAATATGGTTAACGTTTAGTAGTGCAAACGCAATGACAAAGGCAGCAATGACAATTATGCCCGTTGCTATGTTCGTCTCAAGCGGCTTTGAGCACTGCGTTGCCAACATGTTTATGGTGCCACTGGGTATCGTTATCCAGAACTTTGCTCCCGATAGTTTTTGGCAGCAAGTCGGCGTATCAGCGACACACTATGCAGACCTAAACGTTAAGCAATTTGTCTTCGCCAACCTGATTCCAGTGACGCTTGGAAACATTGTTGGAGGAGCAGTTTTGGTGGGACTTGCGAACTGGGGAATTTATCGCAGACCACAGCTAAAAGCAGCCAATGTATCGGCCATTACAACAACTCAGTTAAATACGGTTAAGGAACTAACTATGAACAACAACCTAACGGCTAAAGACATTATGAATAGCGCGCCAGTAGTACTACGCGCAGACATGCCAACTCCAACAGCGATCGACACTCTTTTAGACAACCATCTTGCCAGTGCACCCGTTTGTGATATCGAAGGTCGTTTAGTTGGTTTCTTCTCTGCACATGATGTGATGGTTGACCTATGGTGTCAGGATTACATTCCGACGAGCGATCAAAAAGTGGTCGATTTAATGTCACGCGAAGTTATCGCTATCGACAGCAAAGACAAACTGGTTGATATCGCTGAATTCCTTTGTATCGACAAAGAACAGCTTTACCCAACAACGAGCATGGGAATGGCAACTCGCTTCACCACCCTCTCTTTAGAAGAGCGTGCGAAATCGATGAAAGTAAACCAACCACATGTACTACCTGTTCTTGAACAAGGCAAATTGGTCGGTGTGGTCTCTCGAGAAACTGTGCTTGCCGCACTGCGCCCAATTTACGGTGAGCGAGTGAGCATCGTTGAACAACGCCACCTAGAAACAGCGTAATAGAGAGAATAACAACACGTTGGCTAGAAGTTTTGGTCGGGAAATAAGTCGCTTGACCAAAAAAAGCCCCTTAGCTCATGCTAAGGGGCTTTTTTGTCGCTTCCGCTTGTGACGTTATTTCTTAACGCCTTCAACGTGCAGTTCCATGTCTACATAACTAGATGTACCCATGACTGCGATGTTGAAATCTGCAAGCTCAAGACGCGTTGTGCCGTAGAAGCCCGCACGCTCACTTCCCCAAGGATCTTGACCTGCACCAATGAACTCAGCATCAATTGTAATTGGCTTAGTCACACCGTGAAGATTCAGTTCACCATTTACAGCCAGTTTGCCGTCGCCTTTATCAACAACACTAGTACTGGTAAAGGTTGCTGTAGAGTACTTAGAAGCGTCAATAAAGTCTGAACTGCGAATATGCTTATCACGCTCTGCATGGTTCGAGTCTAAACTTGTCGTATCAACATTTACCATTACTTTTGATGCGGCTACGTTAGCAGGATCATAAGAAAACTCACCATCGAACTTGTTAAAACGACCTTTGATAAAACTGTAACCTAGGTGGCTTACTTTAAAGTTAACTGAAGCGTGTGCACCTTTGGTATCAATCATGTAATCCGCTGCGCTGGCACCTAAAGGCAATGCCATAACCATAGCCAGTCCTGTAGCAAAAATTGTTTTTTTCATTGTGAAGCTCCTATCATCTTACGTAGCGTATTGTCTTTATTAATAAAGTGGTGTTTTAAAGCTGCAATTGCATGAACAGCAGCAAGAATAATGAGTGCCCAAGCCGTGTAGAAATGAATCTGACCAGAGATATCTGCCTGATTTTCAAACAGAGCGCCAAGCGCCGGTACACTAAACCAGTTGAAAACGTCAATCGCCCGACCATCTTCCGTCGAAATCAAATATCCGGAGACAAACAGCACGATAAAAAGAACGTACATCGCCATATGAGCCAACTTAGCGCCAATGATTTCTAGCGCACTACCTTCTGGTCGTGGTGACGGCGTCACTAATTTCCAAATAAATCTAAAGATGGTTAACCCTGCTAGCAATAATCCAACTGATTTGTGCCAGTGTGGTGCGGTCTTATACCACTGACTGTAATACGATAGATCGACCATCCACAGTCCGACACCGAACATGGCGATAACCACAATCGCTGACAACCAATGGATTGCTCTTGCTACTGGGTTGTAATTTTTTACGTCTGATTTCATTCAACAGCCCTATACCTTAGCGTTACTTTTGTAGTCTTTAGCCTACATTTCCCGTCTTTCTTGCAACAGATTATTTACTATTCTTTACTTTCGCGACATCCATTGGTGTTGATGAAGTCGTTCAAAAAATTTGAAGGAACTTAATAGTCACTCATTTGCTCGGCCTGATAGATTTCATCGCCAATATCTAACATTCTTCTTTCCATTATCGCTTGTGCATCAGATAGGCCTTTGTTGTAAAAAGCTCCACCAAAATTCTTGGTAATAAACTCAAGCAGAAACTCACTATCGAACTGTCCGATTTCAATATCGAGTTCGTCTTCTAAGTAGTTCTGCAGCCGCTGCGCCATCGCCTGTTTTTGTTGTGATGTAAATTCAATCTTAGACATAAACCCCTAAAGCTCCTCAAGTTTTAACCGATTAAGTGTAACGAAACTTTATCGCAGCATGTTAGTCTAGTTGCGCTTAGTGCTTATTATGGAGAGATTGATCTTGTTATTGGATGTATTAGTACAGAGCGTCAACGAATTTCAGGCTGACTGTATGGCGTTATGCGAAAAGCACTACCCAACAATTCACAACAAGGGGATGAACGAGCATCATTTGGGCTTAGCCTTTGCGCGTCGTCTTTCACGCACGCTGAATGAGTTTGGTCATGACTACGACTATAAGTCTCTCGATACGGTAAACAACAGTGATCTTCCTCATCACTATCGTGTCAGCTCAGAATTAGGCACGGTGTGGATTTTGACTTCGCACCTTGTTAGCGCTGGGCCTTCATGTCGTAAGAAGCTGTTTAAAACCATAGCCCATTGGCAAGAAGAGTATGGATACGCCGTCCAACCGAACGATCTATTATTATTGCTTACTGACCACTGGATAACTCGTAGCAAACAGAGTCGAGAGTTACTGCATTGGTGGACAGGTCAATTACCAGACGAGATAGATGAATACCGTGTTCAGGGGATCACTCTGTATGAAAGCGAATCTCTACTGGCTCAATCACTAGAACAGCATTTTAGCCTCAGCCCTTATTTCGTAAAGTTTACCCATCCATTAAAGCGCGCTACGGATAAACAGCTGGTACGTAAATATATTCAGCTCTATTCAGTCATACAACTTAGTTAAACACCGTCATGTCATCGTAAGGTCACGTTGCCCACCAATACTACCCCCTCTTTGTCGAGATAAAGAGGTTGAAGTGAAAGCTCTTAAACGCTACCAGTACGAACGATACGCTATTTTATGTAATCTCGCCTATCGCCCTGCCATTAGGCAAACTCAATTTGGTTTTTCGCCAAGAGGACAAAGGGTTATCCACAATCGCTTTGGTCAGCCAATGATTCGTGTACTGTGGAATGAGCAGCACGAAGAAGTCATCGTTGTCATTAAAGGGTCTCACAATCCCTATGACTGGTTACTCAATCTCGCGATTTGGAAAAGATCGGCTCATAACCATACCCTTTTCCCCTACGCAATTCATGCTGGTTACTTCTATTTGCTCAATCAAGAGAGCCATCCGAACAAAAACAGCGACCATTTGGGAACCACAGTTATAGATAAACTGATCGACGTACTCTCCCCACTGATTGAACAAGGTAAACGGGTGACTTTTACGGGGCACTCATCAGGAGGAGCACTGGCTTGTGTTATGGCTGATTGTGTCGAGAGAATGCATCCACACAGTATCAAACGAGTAGTGACATTTGGCCAGCCAGCGATAGGTGGTGGTTCTTTTACCCGTCACTATTTACTCTCTCATAAAACCTATCGTATTTGCTGCGATCTCGATGTTGTCACTTTCTTACCCCCTATCCCGCTAGCCTACTGTCATGTGGGTAAGTTGCTCTGGCTCTACAATGGAAAAATTCACGAAAATACACCGACATTACATCGGCTTGTGCTATCGATCATTTCTTGGGTAATACGCCCTTTTACCTATCATTTGATGTCCAAATATATTCGCAATAAAGACTTTTTTGACGAGCGATAGCATCGACCGTTAATTGCCCCCTACAGTGTGGACAAAAACCCATCAAACCATGGTTGCCATTTAGCCACTAATGACAAAACATTCAGTTAATCTGTTTGCTAGCAAACGATTAATTAGCCAATAGTTGGATATGCCTTCAAAATTCGAGCCTTTAGTCCAAAGTTTGATTGACAGATTTACGGCCGTGTCAATATTATGTCGCAACGTTGAGAACACCCCATTGTGGTTAACTTTGTCGATTATCGAGGTCTATTGTAGGTATGATTCTGTCCACTAAGCAGCAATTTGTGGATTGCCTTTCCATCAATGAAAATTCGCAGTACGTCGGTACTTATAAAGACCTAAAACTCAATAGTGTGTTCCAACCGATTTTCGACCACCAAGATAAAGTTATCGGTGTTGAAGCTTTGGTAAGGATTCAACGTGAAGGTCATGGTTGCGTCCGCCCTGATCTCTTTTTCCATTCTGACCAAACTGACTTTGATGACAAGATCAACGTAGAGCGTTTGAGTCGAGTTATCCACATCCGAAACTTTGCGCGTTCAAAATACCGTCATCTCCAACTCTTCCTTAATGTCCTCCCGTCTGCCGGGGAATATCTCGCCATCGAAAGCATTGATTCTTGCTTACTGAATCAACGTCTCAGAGCACTTGAGTTAAGTAGCTCGCAAATTGTCATGGAAGTTATTGAACTCGTTGCATCGAGTGAAGAGAACCTGCGCCGAGCGATGGGCAAACTTGCTGAGAACAATTTCACAATCGCCGTAGATGACTATGGTATCAATGCCTCAAACCAAAAGCGGGTTGAGGCGTTAAGACCCGGAATAATAAAAATTGATCGCACTTTGATGCTATCGTACATGGACGGCGATAAGAACGGCTTGCTGTCTAGCATTAAGCTTGCAAAAAAACTCAATGCAAAAACGGTAATTGAGGGAATTGAGACCCAAGAGCAGCTTGATGCAATGCGTCAGTTAGAGATCGATATGTTCCAAGGGTATTTTCTCGCAATGCCGGCACCGCTAGAAGTTATCCATCAGCTCGCAACACACGACTTTGAGGCATTGAGTAAGCAAAATGTGACAAACGGCGATTTAAATAAGTTGTCCTAAAACTCTCTCTGAGATCAATACCTCTTCCCTATTTTGTATATGCTTCATCAATCATTGGCTGTAATTTTAACATCCAAGAAACCACATACACACAAAACATATCTCTAATTGAAAAAGCTTTATCGAATTATTGTTCCAGATCATTAGAACGGCAAATTGCCCTCGTGCCACAAGATAGAATTCTGTACATTCTTTGACATAGTTTGAAACAGTTTCTTTATATTTTTCATATCTTGAGGAGATTTCTATGCTGGAACTCTTGATTGGCCTCGTTGTGACGATCACCGTTGGCTATTTCATTGTCAAAGGCTACAAACCCGCTGGTGTCCTACTCACTGCCGGTGTTTTTCTGTTGATTGTTACGGGGATTATCGGCCACACCGTATTGCCTGCAAAGGTTACATCAACAGGGAACATGGTCACTGACGCACTAGAGTACGTCAAATACATGCTTCAGTACCGTGGTGGCGGTTTAGGTATGCAGATCATGCTGTTGTGTGGCTTTGCCGCTTATATGACCCATATTGGTGCTAACAATGTTGTAGTAAAACAGTTTTCAAAACCACTCTCTGTCATTAAGTCTCCATATGTACTGCTCGTCGCGGCCTATATTGTCGCATGTCTCATGTCATTAGCCGTGAGTTCTGCAACCGGTCTTGGTGTTCTATTGATGGCAACACTGTTCCCGATGATGACGGCGATGGGCATTTCTCGTCCAGCTGCGGTTGCTGTTTGTGCGTCCCCTGCTGCGATCATTCTTTCACCAACATCTGGAGATGTGGTCATTGCAGCTGAGAAGTCAGGATTAGATTTGGATGTATTCGCCGTCCAAACCGTACTTCCTGTCTCAATCTGTGCGATCATCGTAATGGCAGTAGCCGCTTTCTTTTGGAACAAATACCTCGATCAAAAGCAAAACTCTCCAATGGAGCGAGTCGACGTTTCTGAGATTGAAGTAAACGCGCCAGCGTTTTATGCCGTATTACCATTCTTACCGATTATTGGCGTGTTCCTGTTTAACGGTCGTACTATCCCAGGACTCAAACTAGATATCTACACCATTGTGGTACTTTCCATTTTCATCGGCGCTTTGGTTGATTATGTTGTTAAGCGTTTTGACGGACAAAAAACCCTTGAAGACCTAGAGTCTTGTTACCAAGGTATGGCTGACGCATTTAAAGGTGTTGTGATGCTATTGGTCGCAGCAGGTGTGTTTGCTCAAGGTCTTATGTCTGTCGGCGCAATTGATAATCTACTGCACTTAGCGGAAACAGCGGGCGCTGGTGGTGTTGCATTGATGCTGATCTTGACTGGTCTAACCGTTGCCGCGGCCATTGCGACGGGTTCAGGTAATGCGCCTTTCTACGCATTCGTAGAGCTTGCTCCTTCATTAGCCGCTAAAATGGGCCTTAACCCAGCGTTCCTAATTATCCCGATGCTACAAGCATCTAACTTAGGTCGTACTATTTCGCCAGTATCAGGTGTTATCGTGGCGACTTCAGGTATGGCAAACATCAGTCCATTCGAAGTCGTGAAACGTACTTCGGTTCCTGTACTGTGTGGTTTGGCAACGGTCATCATTGGTACGATGGTACTGGTACCAATGAACGCGTAATCCGCCGACTAGGCACTAAAAAGGGCGCTATTTAGCGCCCTTTTTGTTGTTATTCGCGACCGTTACTTATTGTCACCGTATCGTTCTAGGTATAACACGGTTGCTGCTGTGCGAGACGGAACCTTGAGTTTCTTAAGTAGGCTCTTCATGTGCACTTTCACCGTCGATTCAGAGATAAAAAGTGTGTCTGCAATCTGTTTGTTACGAAAGCCTTTTGCAACTTCTTTTAAGATTTGCAACTCACGATCTGTCAGTTCATCAAAGACGTCCGTGCTGTTCTCACGTTCGCTCAGATATTTGGCTACTTCTCGGCTGTATGCTTTGTTACCGCGTAACGATGAACGCAGTAGCTCGACCAGCTCGTCAGGTTCCGTATCTTTAAGTAGATAGCCGTCAGCACCTGCTTTGACGATCGCTTCGATATCAGCCGGGCTGTCTGATACTGTTAGGATAACAATGGCTGCATCGCAACCATCTGCACGAAGTGCTCCAAGCGTATCAAGTCCAGACATCCCCTTCATATTGAGGTCGAGTAACACGAGATCAGGTTTATGCTCATGGTTTTTGGCAACGGCATCAGCGCCATTGCTTGCTTCCGCTACCACATCAAAATCGTCTTCAAAGCTCAAGAGCTGCTGAATACCACGTCTCATCAGTGGATGATCATCCACTAGTAATACTCTACATTCGGTCAATGTTTGTTTCCTTAATCTTGGGATACTCTAATAGTACTTCACAACCTTTATTGGCACGACTGTTAACGACAAGATTTCCACTTAATCGAGACGCGCGCTCTTTCATAATGCTTAATCCGTAATGGTTGAGCTTTTCAATTGATTGATCAAAGCCTACACCATCATCACTGACCGAAACTAGGACGTGTGTATCGGTTTCATGACATTGAATACAAATGTGTTGTGCATTTGCGTGCTTTATAGCATTTATGGTTGCTTCTCTTATCAATTGAAGTAGATGTACTTGTTGATTTGCATCTAGTTCAATGGATGATAATTCGTTATTTAAACTGATTTCTGCATCAGTCTGCTCTGCCAACTGAGACGTCATTTCACTCAGTGCGTTTCCAAAACTGCCCTCTTTGATCGTTAATCTAAAGGTCGTCAAAAGTTCTCTTAGCTGGGTGTAAGCCGCCGATAACCCGGTATCAAGTTCAGCAAGAATTGGTGTCGTTTTATCAAGCTCTTTGCTATCCGGCAGTTTAGCAATTCCTCTTTTAAGCAAAGAGACTTGAATCTTGAGGTACGATAACGACTGCGCTAATGAGTCATGTAACTCTCGGGCAATCGTCGCACGCTCTTCCATCAGAAGCAGTTGCTCAGCCTGTCTTTGCGCCTGATTGTAATAAACTGCTCGCGAGAGTATTTGGACAAAGTTATCGATCAGAGCTTGGTCCGGACACGGCAATGATACTTTCCAATAAAGCGTCCCTAATTCCACGCCATCCAATGACAATGGTTGGCTCTGGCAATTCGAGTCGCATCCGGCACATTCGTCACCTTGTGTCAGTATCAGTGGGCGTTCACCCTCAGCAGTGATTTCCAATTTAACCGCCGCGATGCCTTCTAAGCTCGCAATGTGAGCTAAGATGGCTTCAAAGTTATCCTGACCAATCCTCGAAGCAGTGAGTTCCTGAGATGATTTATATAATACTTTCAGTGAGTTGTTGGCATGCTGAAGCTTTTGTGTTTTCTCGTTTACCGCTTTTTCAAGCCCTCGATACAACTTACCGAGCTCCGCGGTCATATTGTTGAAAGTACGGGTTAAGATTCCCATCTCATTGTCGCTCGAAACATTGAGCTCAACATCAAATGAACGCGATTGAATTTGTTCACTGGCATAAACCAATGCGTTTAAAGGCCTTACGATTTCACGTCGAGTGTAATGAACCACAAAGATGCCGACGATAAGAATCCCACCAAGACCTAATCCCCCAACCCATGCGAGCTTGATCAGTTTCTGCTCAGAGAAGTTTTGTAATTTGAACACAAAGGCATCGATTTGATTTACAAATCCAGCAACGAGGATCAAATAACGATCCCTATCATGACTCTTTAACACCTGCTTGAGTTCGTGCCAACGCACTATCAGGCGGTAGTAATCGTGGGTAATGTCGTCAGGTACCGTCCAGCCTTGCAGCGCCTTCATCGACGGCGCATAAACAGAACGTTCAAACATGGTAATGTGCGCTTCATAATCGACAGATTCAGACTGTATATCATGAGCAAGTCGATAGCTCTGCATACGCATCGATCCTGCGACGTTGACTGCCTCAGCATCATTCAGACTGGAAGCCAAAGTGATGATGGCAAAACTCGTTGTCGCTACCGAGAGTGCAAGGATAAGACCCATGGCTTTGGCAATGGTTCTCGTAACGGAGTTTTTCACACTTTTTAACACTGTCTCACCACTTGTTCAATCTATCGCCTATATTTGTTCTATCGAGTTTGTGCGACGCGCACAATATGTGATCAAAGCCGTCGGAATTTATTGATCTAAAACAAGAACCCCTGTTAATTAACCCCTAAGGGGTATTTATACAAATATGTCAAAAACTACAATTTGTATGAACTTAAATGACAGTTTATTAATGGCAATTGTGAACTATGCTTAGTTCAGAATAATTGTGATATTAAGGATTTCAGTGGTCGATCTAGCAAAGCGCAGCTTTTTTTCTCGGAACAAAATCGATGATACCGCAATCAGGCTCCCTTGGTTGGCAAATTCTGGTGTTTTTACAGATTTATGTACCCGTTGCGGAAAATGTGCCGAGAATTGCGAAACGAACATCATTGTAAAAGGTGACGGTGGTTTTCCAACTGTTGATTTTTCGATTGATGAATGCACATTTTGTTACCAGTGTGCCGAAGCGTGCCCTGAACCTTTATTTTTGCCTCAATCACAACAACCTTGGAATGCAAAAGCGTCAATCAGCGAAAGCTGTTTGGCGATTAATAATGTCGAATGCCGAAGCTGTGGCGATATGTGCGAAACCATGGCAATCAAATTCAAATTACAAATCGGCAAAGTCGCACAACCGAAAATAGAGTTTGATGAATGTAGCGGATGTGGCGCATGTGTCTCTGTATGCCCTACTTCGTCAATCAATGTGAGCAATTTAGTTTAAACGGAATCAATCAATGTCACTTAATGAAGTGCATATTTCTAGCTTAGTCGTCCACTGCTCTCCTGAACATCTTAACGAAGTTAAGCAACAGATTGAGCAAAACGATAATGCAGAGATTTATGGTGATAGCCCTGAAGGCAAAATAGTCGTGGTTTTAGAAACGGAAAACCAAGGCTTTATCACCGACACAATCGAAGCAATAAACAATTTACCGAATGTATTGAGCACTGCGTTGGTTTACCACCAAATTGAAAGCAGTCTCGATGACAACGAATTAAACGACAATAACACTGGAACTCAACATTCCCAAATCGAGGGTGAAGTATGAAGATGACAAGACGAGCGTTTGTGAAAGCAAACGCAGCAGCATCAGCAGCGGCAGTCGCAGGTATCACTCTACCAGCGTCTGCGACCAACCTGATCGCTAGCTCAGACCAAACAAAAATTACCTGGGACAAAGCGCCTTGTCGTTTCTGTGGTACTGGCTGTTCTGTTCTTGTAGGGACACAAAACGGCAAAGTAGTGGCTACCCAAGGTGACCCAGAAGCGCCTGTTAACAAGGGCCTAAACTGTATCAAAGGCTACTTCCTTTCAAAGATCATGTATGGTCAAGACCGTCTTACACAGCCTTTGCTACGTATGAAAAATGGCCAATATGACAAAGAGGGTGAATTCACTCCTGTCTCTTGGGATGTTGCATTTGACACCATGGCTGAGAAGTGGAAAGAAGCACTTAAAAAGCAAGGTCCTTCTGGCGTAGGTATGTTTGGTTCAGGCCAATGGACTGTTATGGAAGGTTACGCAGCCGCTAAAATGATGAAAGCTGGCTTCCGCTCTAACAACATCGACCCTAACGCTCGTCACTGTATGGCTTCTGCTGTAGGCGCATTCATGCGTACCTTCGGTATCGATGAACCAATGGGATGTTACGATGACTTTGAGAACGCGGACTCTTTCGTTCTTTGGGGTTCAAACATGGCAGAGATGCACCCAGTTCTTTGGACTCGTATCACTGACCGTCGTCTAAGTCACCCACACGTTAAAGTCAACGTACTATCAACCTACTACCACCGTTCATTCGAATTGGCTGACCAAGGTTACATCTTTGAACCTCAGTCTGACCTAGCAATTGCAAACTTCATTGCCAACTACATCATTCAAAATGACGCGGTAAACTGGGATTTTGTAAACAAACACACCAACTTTAAGCAAGCAGATACTGATATCGGTTACGGCCTACGTGACGATGACCCACTGCAAAAAGCAGCGGCGAATCCTAACTCCGGCAAGATGTCTGCGATTTCGTTTGAAGAGTACAAAAAGTCTGTCGCACCATACACAGTTGAAAAAGCGTCTGAAATGTCAGGCTTGTCTCAAGAACAACTGATTGAACTGGCTAAACAGTACGCGGATCCAAACACTAAAGTGATGTCTCTATGGACAATGGGTATGAACCAACATACTCGCGGTGTATGGATGAACAGCCTAATCTACAACATCCACCTATTGACAGGTAAGATTGCGACTCCGGGTAACAGCCCATTCTCACTAACAGGTCAGCCATCAGCATGTGGTACTGCGCGTGAAGTTGGTACATTTGCTCACCGTCTACCAGCAGATATGGTCGTAGCAAATCCGAAACACCGTAAGATCGCAGAAGGTATTTGGAACATTCCAGATGGCGTTATCCCACCTAAACCGGGTTACCACGCTGTACTGCAAGACCGTATGCTTAAAGATGGTAAGTTGAATGCTTACTGGGTTATGTGTAACAACAATATGCAAGCGGGCCCGAACATCAACGGCGAACGTCTTCCAGGTTACCGCAATCCAGAAAACTTTATCGTATGTTCTGATCCATACCCAACAGCAACAGCACAAGCAGCGGACCTTGTTCTACCTACAGCAATGTGGATCGAAAAAGAAGGCGCTTATGGTAACGCAGAACGTCGTACGCAAGCTTGGTACCAACAAGTTGGTACGGTTGGCGAAGCTAAATCTGACTTATGGCAGGTGATGGAGTTCTCTAAACGCTTCAAGATGGAAGAAGTTTGGACAGAAGAACAACTTGCTAAAGCACCTCAATACCGCGGTAAGACTATGTATGACATGTTGTTCGCCAACGGTGTTATCAACAAGTTCCCAATTGAAGAAGCACGTGAGCTAAATGATGATGCTCACCACTTCGGTTACTACGTACAAAAAGGTCTGTTCGAAGAGTATGCGGCATTTGGTCGCGGTCATGGTCATGACCTAGCACCTTATGATGTTTACCACCAAGTTCGTGGTCTACGTTGGCCTGTTGTAGATGGAAAAGAAACACTATGGCGTTACAAAGAAGGCTCAGATCCATATGCGAAAGCAGGTTCTGGCTGGGACTTCTACGGTAAGCCAGATGGTAAAGCACTGATTATTTCAGCGCCTTACGAAGCGCCACCAGAGTCGCCGGATGCTGAATACGACATGTGGCTATGTACTGGCCGTGTTCTAGAACACTGGCACACAGGTACTATGACACGTCGTGTACCAGAACTTTATAAAGCCGTTCCAGATGCAGTTTGTTACATGCACCCTGCTGATGCGAAGGCGCGTGGTGTCCGTCGCGGCGATGAAGTTCTGATTGCGAACAAACGTGGTGAAGTACGTGTACGTGTTGAAACTCGCGGCCGTAACCGTCCACCAGAAGGCTTGGTCTTTGTACCGTTCTTTGATGCACGCATTCTGATTAACAAACTGATCCTAGACGCGACTGATCCTCTGTCTAAACAGACTGACTTCAAGAAGTGTCCAGTCAAGATCACTAAGATTGCGTAAGTTTGCATGCCCTGACTGATTCGTCAGTCAGGGATAAGAATTTAGCCGATAGGCGGAGAATGAATAATGAAAAAATTCCTAATTGCACTGTTATCTGTTGGTGCTTTAATGAGTGGTGCGGCTGTAGCTGAGCTTGAGAATCCTGGTGGTATCGGTGGCTTAGAATCATTACGTGGCGTGAGTGAATTAGAAGCAACTCGCCCTGCTGATGAATTTAAAAAATATCCACGTGAACAAGTGCTCGACAGTAGCTTTGTTTATCAGCCACCGTTGATCCCTCATAACATTCGTAGCTATGAGGTATCTCTCAATGCGAACAAATGTCTCGCATGTCACAGCTGGAAGAATGCAAAAGAGATGGGCGCAACTAAGATCAGTGTAACGCACTACGTTAACCGCGAAGACGCAGTACTGGCTGACGTATCACCTCGCCGTTACTTCTGTCTTCAATGTCACGTTCCTCAAGCCAATGCAAAACCGCTTGTTGAAAATGAGTTCAAGAGTGTCGATGCGCTTAAATAAGCAGCACGTGAGTAAATAAGAGGTTATCTATGAAATTATTGAAAGCGTTTTGGAAGCGATTGGCAACCCCAAGTAAAGCTGCGGTAGGTGTAGTTCTATTTATGGGTTTCGCTGGTGGTCTTCTATTCTGGGGCGCATTTAACACGGGAATGGAGGCGACCAATACAGAAGAATTCTGTTCTGGCTGTCACGCTCCTATCGTTGCTGAGATTCAGGAAACCATTCACTATTCAAACCGTTCTGGTGTACGTGCAATCTGTTCTGATTGTCACGTTCCGCATGAATGGACTGATAAAATTGTCCGTAAAGTTCAGGCTTCAAAAGAGTTGTTCGCTCATTTCGTCACCAAAACGATCGACACACCTGAGAAGTTCCAAGAGCGTCGTGCTCACCTAGCTGAACGTGAATGGGCCCGTTTGAAGAAGAATGACTCACTGGAATGTCGTAACTGTCACGAGTTTGAATATATGGATTTCTCTGAGCAAGGTCAGCGTAGTGCAAAACAGCACTCTACTGCCCTAGCCTCTGGTGAGAAAACGTGTGTAGACTGTCACAAAGGTATTGCACACAAACTGCCTGACATGCACGGTGTTGAAGGCTGGCAATAAGGAGCACAGAAAATGAGTACTTTAGAATCCGTTATCTGGCATATCCTAGGCTATGGTGCCATGCCTTTTATCATTTTATCTGGCTTTGCGGTAGTCGCTGCAATCTCTCTATGGATACTATCGCTAGGTAAAGATAAAGAGGTGGAATAACGCTTCCCCTCTGCGCTGACACAATTTTGCCTATTTTGTATCAAGCGTAAAAAAACCACCGCATTTGCGGTGGTTTTTTTTGCTATTTATTTGGGTAACCCTGTGGATTGTTCGACTGCCATCGCCATGTGTCACTCGTCATCTCGTCAAGAGTTCGCTTCGCCTGCCAACCAAGCTCGTTGATGGCTTTACTTGGATCGGCCCAACACTCTGCAATATCACCGGGGCGACGCGCGACAATCTGGTAAGGCACATTTTTGCCAGATGCTAGTTCAAAAGCTTTTACCATTTCAAGCACACTGTAGCCGTTGCCAGTCCCCAAGTTATAGATATGTAGACCTGATTTTTGACCGACTTTTTCTAACGCGGCAACGTGACCATCTGATAGATCCATCACATGAATGTAGTCTCGAACACCCGTACCATCTTTAGTTGGATAATCATTGCCAAATACAGACAAGAATTCTCGACGACCAACAGCAACTTGAGAGACGAAAGGCATAAGATTGTTTGGGATGCCTTGCGGATCTTCACCGAGTTCGCCTGATGGATGAGAGCCAACAGGATTGAAGTAGCGCAAAAGCGTAATACTCCACTCAGGGTTTGCTTTTTGGAAATCGGATAAACACTCTTCAACCATCAATTTACTGCGACCATAAGGGTTCGTCGCACTGGTTGGAAAATCTTCAGTAATTGGCACACTCGCTGGATCGCCATACACGGTTGCAGAAGATGAAAAAACGAGTGTTTTAACGTTAGCCTCGCGCATCGCAGCAACCAAGACCAGACTACCATTGACGTTATTGTCATAGTATTCCAGCGGCATAGCGACCGACTCACCGACCGCTTTAAGCCCAGCGAAATGAATAACCGCCTGAATGTCATTGCTCTTTAGTACATCAACGAGCAGCGCTTTATCGCGGATGTCTCCCTCGATAAACATCGGTCGAACGCCCGTTACACCTTGGATACGATCCAGTACGGATGCTTTACTGTTGTACAAATTGTCAAAGATGACTGGCGTCATACCCGCTTCAATCATCTGTATACAGGTATGGCTGCCAATGTAACCCATGCCGCCGGTAACCAAAATATTCATATCACTAACCTTCTGAATTATTAAGGCAAATATTAACCAAAAGTTGGGGGGAAATACAGAATAGGGATACACTAAGTAGAACAATCAATCCTGATTGATGACAAATCGACCTTTTCCACTCGCCTTGGCTTGGTACATTGCCGTGTCCGCTGCTTTAAGCATTTCGTCCATACTCTCGTCGTAGTCCTCTACAAAGTGTACGCCAATACTAGCACCTACGTTCAAAACACGGCCTTTGTAAACAATGTCTTTATGGATCAATGCAATTAGACGCTCGGCCAAGACAGATATAGATTGCTTGGTCGTATTGTTGATTAACACCACAAATTCATCACCGGAAAGCCTTGCGACTAAGTCATTGGTTCTCACCTGTGACAAAAGGCGTTCTGATACCTGTTTTAGTACCTCATCCCCCGCGTCGTGGCCATAGGTGTCATTCACACCTTTGAATCCATCCAAATCGAGATAGAGTAACGCGAGGCCAGCTCTGTTTTCTTGTTCACTTTTGAGTACTTCCGTCAGTACCCGATAAAGCTTAGCGCGATTCGCTAGACCGGTAAGCGAATCATGGTGCGCCAGATGTTCTAGCCTTTCCATCTCTTTAAGGTTCGACAAATCCGTTAAGATATAGACATAGTCAAATGCGCTCTCATCGTCATTGTTTACGATACGCGAAACCTTTACGAACATAGGAACTTGATGTCCGTAGATGTGTTTTTCCCATACCTCACCTTGCCATTGCCCATAACTTATCACCGCCTCTTTGATTGTTGGCATAAGCGAGCGGAATTGCTGCCATTCGAAGATATCGTCGGTGTTTTTCCCCAATAATGACTCTTGAGGGTAGCCAAGCAACAATGTCAATGCAGGGTTGACCATAGTAATCACGTCATTTTCATCAGTGACGATCAACGCGTCCTGACTGTGTTCAAACACGCCCGCAGCGAGTCGCTGCCTCTGTAGCGCTAGTTCGACTTCCGTAACATCCTGAATCGCAAAAAGAAGCTGACCTAGCTTGGTCAGTTTGGCGCAACTGACTTGCAGTAACTGGCGCTGCTCAAACACATCCGTGACCCAAAACTGTTGGTCGATAAATTCATGCTGCTGTTTGAGTGCCTGCTTAATGCTCTCCGAGTTTCGCCCGCCAATAAAGTCGAGAATATTAGCACCTTTAAGAAACGCACTCGTACAGCGGAACACTTGGCAAGCTGAAGCATTAAAATGAATAATTTCACCGGTTGAATTGACCACCACAAGCGCATGTTTTACCGCCTCGACCACTTCGTTGGCGAACGATTTCTCTTCTTCCAACTTATCTAATGTGTATTCAACTTGTTGGTCTCTTTGCTTCAATCTATCCAGCATGGTGTTAAAGGCACGAACCAGCGCGCCAATTTCGTCATTCGCCGTCGGGTGTACATTTAGAGTATTTTGCTTTCTGTCGATAAACGAACGCATACCAACATTTAACTGATAGACTGGTTCGACAATGTATTTCTGCACTGTCATGTACAATACAACGCCGGCTAACACCATCAAGAGCAAGAACATCAGACTATTGAACAACGCGCTATCATAGAGTTCTTGGAAGGAGGATTTCGATATAATCACCCTCAGTTTGGCGATCACTTCTTGTTCTAGCTCGACAGGAACCAGCAAGAAAATATGATCTTTACCGATCGAATACCCTTGTCGATTGATCTCATTCCGTTGCCCTTCTGTTGGAACTGGTGCGACAGGACCTTCTCTCTCATACATAGCGAACAATTGGCCGTCAGGAGTGTAGAGTTTAACCCTAGCCACTTCTTTATCCGCAGAGAAAGCATCCAACACTTCCGTCGCGGCTAAACTGTCATCAAATAGAATAGCCGCTTGTAAGTTATACGCCACTCCTTTGGCCAGCACACTGACTCGGTTTATTAGATTATCTCTCTGTGTATCCACAGCGTGGTAAAACGCGTACCCCTGGGACAACAGGAAAACAAGTCCAGTAAACACGATAATCGGTATGATCAATTTACTTTTGAGTGACAGATTGGTGAGTGATTTCATCGTAGCTCTCCCTCAACATCTGAAACACGTAACAAATTTGAAGATATTCGATAGCTGCCAAGGTTGCCGAGGTTAACTTTGGGTTTTATTCGTCCAGCTTTAGTCGCCAATTCCACGGCGCCGCCGTAGTTAGTAAAACGCGTAACGTCACTGACAGTAACCGTGCTTTTGGGATAAGAGTTGAGCAGCGACAAACTGCTTCTTTGCGTTAAATAAACAAGATTGCAATTATCGCTAGTGATTCGAATAGGCTTATCTCGTACCATTTTTCCTTGGGTAATCTCGGAGAGTAAACTTCGGATGTTTTGACTGTCGGGAAGACAAATATTGATGCTATCCATCTGCTCCTCCGCTTCCCAATAGATAAAGCTCACGATGCGATAGAGGTAGACGGCCTTAATTTGATCTTCACTATATGTCGCTGCACAGGCTTGCTTACTACCCAGCAGTAATCCAATAACAATAAGCCACAACGAGCGAAAATGCCTAGTATTCATAACTCAGCCTCAACGCGACGAGTTCCTCACGCAAATAGAAACTGTTTATGTCTTCATAGAACCCCTGATTCTCAGCGAGGTTTTGTACCAATAATTCAACTAACGGCGCACTAGGGTTAGCTTGCCACGCCAACCTCACATCGAGCGCGAGGTAATTGTCCAAATGGGCATTACTCACGTAATTCACCTCTTGCCCTTTGAGCAAAAGATCAAACTGAATTTGTTGAGTGACCTGCCATAACATTTGCAAAGACGCCAAATGTTGAGAATCTATAGATAGGCTTCCTTCTGCACTTCCGTTACTGGTAGACGAAGGCTCCCAGTCATGATCTAGGGTGAGATAGCTATAACTACCATACAAGGACAGAGACTCGTTGATCATCCAACGAGTGGCAATTTCTACTCCATAAGAGTCGACAAGATAGCTATAAGTTAACTGGTAGATGTCAATTTGGTCATAACCCGGATAACGCCCTTGATATTCGACGCCAACAATATTGTCGTAATGGCTGTAAAACACTGACGCATCCAGCTCGACGTCCTCCGTCATAAAGCGATAGCCTATATCGTAGGTAATGACACTTTCTAGAGCTCGCTCTGGGGAAGGAAGGGTGAGTTGATAGAAGTATTCAAGATTACGGAAATCGCTTGAACAATCTCTTCCCGCAGGACAATACAAATGATTGGCAATGAAAATGGAGTTGGTGTCCATATAAGAAGGCGCAACGATACCCCGGCCTACTCCAGCCCATACGCTGCTAATGAAATCAATATCGTAAATGGCTCTTAATTGCGGAGAAAGTTCTAAGCTATCTCCCTGTTCAAAATACTCAGCTTTAACACCCACAACCGTTTTGAGCTTGTTAGTCCATTGCCCTTCATGCTGGATATAACTATTCACAATACTGTCGGCAGCAGAGTCGATATTGTACAAGCGTACATAGTAATCCACTGAGTTGAGATCATAGCCTGAGATTTGATGCATTAGATCGAGGGCAACGTAGCGATAACCACCGCCATAGATAACCTGCTGGCGAGGAGTCAGTTGCGTCGAGAAGTTGAACTCGGCGTCAAAAGTTGAATATTTTCCGGGGGCATCATAAGCAGAGTCTTCGTTTTGTTGAAGCCAAAACCGATAATTGCTTTCTGTGTTGTCTGAGAGAGTTTGGCGAGTATCGAGTTGTACGTAATAGGAATGACTAGCAATGGTTTCATTGGTATAGCTTGTCCCTGTGGCAAATCCATTGGCGTAGTCAATCGTGTACATATCTTGAATGACGCTACTTTTCTCTCCTCCTAGACGTAATATCCACTCATGAGGCCGCTCTACAACAATGCCTGCACTGTGCATGTTCCAGCGCGTATCTGGCGTGATGGGCTGGTAGACTTCAGACTTATGCTTATAGTAGGCACGAGCATATATGTTTGGTGATAGCGCTAAACCCTGACGTACTGAGAGATCATAACTGCCATACTTTTGATAACTGGAGGAGACTTGCCCGCCTAACGTTTCCGTCGCTGACTTCGTCACAATGTTGATCACACCGTTTTCGGCATTCCCGCCCCAAATACTACCAGCAGGCCCACGAAGCACTTCAATTCGGTCAATGTCTTCGATCGGATAATCAACATCCGCCCAATAGACACCACCATATATCGGACTATAAAGGCTACGTCCGTCTTGAAGCACCAACATTTTGTTAAATAGGCCGCTGTGAAAACCACGTGAAGATACGATCGGCTCCGCCGCGGAATAGTGACTAACTCTAAGCCCCGGAACGAGATTAAGAGCGTCAGCCAACGATCTCGCGCCACTTCGCTTAATCCGCTCTCCATCCAGTACATAGACCGCAGAAGGAATGTCAGCGAGGTCTTGAGAAAACTTCGACGCAGAATCGACAGTGACATGCAGTAGGGAAAGTTCTTCTAAACTCATAGATACCAGTTCATCGAGATCGCTTTCGCTATGAGCAACCGTCGACGCTGTGATGAGAACTATCGAGAATAGAGATCTTTTATACATTCAGGAACCTGACAATATTAGCAAATTATATTATTCCACTTATCAATATTTAATTACACAAATAACAAATTAGTTTTTTTAGTTTGTTGGCTAAAAAATGAAACCGATCACTGTTTAATTTAGTCAATTGAAACATGTTACTAGGTGATTTGATTAGGGAATTCTTTCATTGATGATAAAACGTTCGATCAGTCTCAACTGTGATATGGGTGAGAGCTTCGGTTCTTGGACAATGGGTAATGACCGCGCAGCCATGCCACACATTGACATGGCCAACATCGCATGCGGATTTCATGCCTCCGACCCTAAGATCATGAGTGATACCATTAAGCTTGCGATCAAACATAACGTTAAGGTCGGCGCGCATCCTAGCTACCCCGATCTGCAAGGGTTCGGCAGACGCAGTATTCCAATGCCCGCAGAAGAAATTACTGCAATGCTTATCTACCAAATTGGAGCGATTAAAGGGTTATGTGAGAGCCACAACTGCGAGCTCAGTTACGTAAAGCCCCACGGGGCACTGTATAACGACATGCAAAAAGATATGGTTATCTTTGAGGCCGTGGTTGATGCCGTCTCCAGCTTTAACTTACCTTTAATGACTCTAGCTATCACAGATAATCAACGGCTCCTCGACATCGCCGATCGATATGATGTGCCTCTATTATTTGAAGCTTTTTCTGATCGACGCTATCAAGCCAATGGACAACTTGCGCCCCGCAGTATGCCGAACGCCGTCATTAGCAGTGAAGACGATATTCTCAATCAAGTTCAACAAATTGTTCAATATGGGAAAGTACGGACGATAGACGGATTCTCTATCGCTCTCGATGCAGACACGATTTGCGTGCATGGTGATAACGAACAGGGAATCAAGATCATCGAGAAAATCAGATCGTTAATCCAACAAGAGAGGTCGGGCTAATGAACATTGAAACGTCCATCGATCCCGTTGCGGAATGTTCAATTTTAATCCGTTTTCACAGTGATCCTAACGACCACCTTTCTTGGGTCATTGGAGAAATCAGTCATTATCTTAGCAACCAACTTGGGGTCTGGGTGATGAATGTCACTCCCTCATTCGATTCAATCCTTATCGACTACCTACCTCATCGCATTTCCATTTTTGAGTTCGTCCCCTATTTGGAAAAACTCGTGACCGAAGCGTTGCATCACATGCCAGATTACCATCAGCCAGATATCTTAGAGCTGCCTATCTATTATGATGTTTCTGTGGGTCCAGACCTTGAACTCTATACAGACAAAGGAATGGCCATTGAGGATGTGATTTCACGCCACTGCGATACTGAGTACACGGTAGGTGCAATTGGATTTTCAGCAGGATTTGCCTTTCTGAGCCACGTTGACCCCGCTATTCAACTGCCACGAAAACGCACGCCTAGGGTATCTTTACCAAAGGGCAGCGTCGGTATCGCGAACAACCAAACCGCGATTTATCCAAGCGATAGCCCTGGAGGGTGGAACATCATAGGCAATTGTCCTATCGACCTTTACCATCCCAATAGCCATCCTGTCCTCCCTTTTACTATCGGTACACGTGTACGTTTCAAACGTATTGAATTAGATGAATTTATTGGTTTAGGCGGGCAAATAACTGAGGGATGGCAATGATAAACGAGAGCTACGTTGAAGTCATTAAACCGGGTCAACAGACTTTGATCCAGGACTTTGGGAGATTTGGCCTTGCGCATTTTGGCATAACACAAGGTGGACCTGTCGATGACTACGCCTATAGCTGGGCGAACCATTTACTGGGCAACACCGTCAATATGCCCACACTTGAAATAACCTTAGGTCAGGCAGAGTTTCTTATTCATTCAAGCTGTGAAATGGCCATCGCTGGTGGTGATCTTACTGCACGACTGGATGGGCAACCACTTGAAATCTGGTCAACGTTTACAGCGAGCAAAGGTCAACGTCTTACATTTGGACTACCTAAAAATGGCTTACGCAGTTACCTAGCGATTAAAGGCGGATTCATAGTTCCACCTCAGTTAGGCAGTGCCGCGACCGTTACACGAGATCAGCTGGGTGGATTAGCATCTGGCTGCCCACTATCACTTGGAGATGTACTCAAATTTGCGCCGCATGTCCCCCGTCGTCGACCAGTACAAATGACGTTCCGCTATAAACCGGATTACAACCTACCCATCGAACTGCGTTTAATCGAAGGTTATCAGGTAGGCGATTTTTCACGTGATGCTATTAATGGGTTGTACAATCTTGAATTTGATGTCAGCCAACTGATCAATCGCATGGGCTATCGACTCTCTGGTAATAAGATTGCAGCGCCGGAAAAAGAATATTTAAGTGAAGGAATTGCACTAGGCTCAGTTCAGATCCCGCCCAGTGGTGAACCCATAGTGCTTCTCAATGATAGGCAGACTATCGGCGGATATCCAAAAATCGGTTGTGTCGCAAGGATTGACTTGCCTCGTCTTGCTCAAGCAAAACCCGGACAAAAAGTTCGCTTTGTACGGGGGGATTTATTGGGTCTGCAGGATGTGTGGTGTCAATGGGCACGATTCTTCGGCTATTAGGGCCACGCGGCCCTAATCACTGCTATTGACCGTAATATTGAGCGAGTTGCTGTGGATATGTTCTCTGTTGCGCCAGTTCCTTCGCTTTGCTCTCAATCTCTGCCTCACTAAGAGCCAGCGTGACCGGATGAAGCTGTTCAATCGTCAGGTCTTGGTAATGAAACAGTTGCCACTGCTGGACGAGTTTTACCGCCGCTTCGTAGGCTGATGAACCTTTCACCACCTCTACCCGCGCATAATGCTTGCCTTCAAACGTCACATCAGCCGCACGCAATGTGTCATCCTTGCCGGGTATTTGCTGTGCACCAAACAATGGCGTACCGAACTCATGAGCCACGGAGTAATCAGGGATAAATCGCGCCATATGTTCTATTGCACGTCGACTTCGTTGAATAATAACGTCGTCATCCCAGCCTTTCTGTATTTTAGTTTTCAACCGCAGTGGTAAGCTTGGCTGTGATGAGTCGGCGCTTGAAGCAACCAAACCATCTTCAAACAATGTGATGTCTTTCGTCATCCCATGCAATTGAAAAATACCATCAGGATAAGGTGTAAGCTGTGCCATTCCGTTTGGTGTGCCACGTGGTCCGTGGAAAATCACTTCAGGCCAAAGTTCTTCGCATTGTGGCCAATGTGTCACATAGGCCGCCTTAAACTCGACGAGACGCTCACGTGGTTTCTGCGCCAAGTCATCGATTGAACCTGTCTCATAGCCACAAGCGTTGACCAAGTAATCTACCTGAAGAAACTCAATGTTCCCTTCTCTGTCTACGCATTCCACTGTCCAACCTTGGTCTGACTCTTCAACACCTATCACTTGAGTTTCTGCCTTAAGTTGGCAGTTAGGCATTTTTTCTAGAGCCAACGTCGCTGATGCAGCAATTCGAAAAACACTCCACCCATATTCTTGAACAGCAACAACCGGAAATTTTAAGACATCCAAATCAGCATGCTTGGCAAAAGGAATCAGCCATTCATCAATGGTAGTAGGATTTTGGGGTTGCTCTAAGCATGCTAAGGCTTCAATTTCATCACGACTATAAAACTTGTAATAGTCTGCTGGTTCACCAAGCACTTTGTTGGCTATGTCTTGCTTTACGAGTTGAGCATAGCAGTCTTGAATCGTAATAAGGCGCTCGTACAGCTCTTCAGGCGAGCCTCCATCACTGTATGGCACCGCGATTACCGTTGGACGTTTATTGACGGTTTGCGGATACAATCGAATGGTGTCGATGGATTGTTTCAGTAGCTCGATACATTGCTCAGTAGAGATCTCTCTGTACAAATTTCCACCAGCATGAAGATGGCATATCGGCGGACCACTGACCAGCCCAGATCCTTTCTCGATCAGGTGTACGTTTAGGCCCAACTCCGCCATGTGGACGGCGGCCGTTGCTCCTGCGATACCGCCGCCAATAATTGCGACGCTAGGGGTGCGAATTTGTTGCGATTCAGATTGCATTAATGTGGCTAATTCGTTCATTCTCAGGATATTTTACTGCCATTAACGAGTGAATAAAATCACAATTTTTGCATGGTGAATTAATGACATTTTGACGAAAAAAAAATGAAAAAAATGCTTGACTCAAAAATGGTGAAACCAGAAATAATTGCTTCTGTGAATAACAAATCGTTGACGGGCTTTTGCTATACAGGCTTGTGGCAAATTATAACTTATCTACAGGCCAAGTTATCCCAAACTTTATCCACCGTTTTTGTGGATAACTGAACAACTTGGCCGAATAGATTTAGCTAACTGCCTTATTTATAGGGGTTAGTAGGCCTTTTATTAGGCTGTTAACCACCAGCGCCAATGTGAAAAAAGTACCTAAAGGCAATGTAATCCACAGCACGAGATGTAGGTTGGGCTTAAGATCAAATCCGTACACCATCAGAGCCCCAACGACAGCTTCTGATCCTATTGATGCGATTAAGGCCGCAATCAAAGACATCAATCCATATTCAGCCCATATGGTTTGTTCTACACGCTTTTTACTCGCTCCTAGCGTGCGGTAGAGTTGAATTTCATCCTGTCGCTGGCCTAAACTCAACCGCAACAAGGTGAAAATTAACAATAAACCAGACAATACACCGATTGCTGCCAACAATGTTATCGACCAAACAATCTGTTCAAGCAGTTGCTGAATCTTAGCGCCCATCACGCGTATATCCATCAGACTGACTGTGGGGTATTGACGAGATAGACCATTGAGCAATTCGTTGTGGCTATCTTCAACCCGAAAACTCACTAAGTAAGTAGCGGGTATGTTGGCTAACACGTCTTTGGTAAAGATAAAGTAAAAGTTAGGCTTCATATCCCGCCATTCGACAGAACGGATCGAGTTAACTTTTGCCGTCACGGGTTGGCTATTAATGACAAAACCCAACTCATCGCCAATAGATAGATTAAGTTCATCGGCCACATCCTGTTCGACGGACACACCATTGGTTTCAGTCCATTGACCTGTGATCAATTCATTGTGTGCCGGTATGCCATCTGCAAACGTAAAGTTTATCTCTCTTCTTAACGCGTCACTGGACTCAGGGCCATTGGCCAGAGACTTAGCGTCAACCCCGTTAATGTCAAGCAAACGACCGCGAATGATTGGATAGTCTTGGGAACGCTCAATACCGTTATCATCAAGAACTTTCAAGTAGCCCTCTTTTTCATAAGGCGCGATGTTGAGGGCAAACGCGTTGGGGGCATCTTTGGGTATGGTTCTACTCCAATCGGATAGCAGATCGGTTCGTACTAGCCACATCGTTGACAGCAACATCAAAGAGAGTGCTAAAGCACCGAACTGAATTCCTGTCGCTGACATAGAACGATTTATTCTGCTCAACGCTAACTTGAGCGGTGGAGACAAAGGCATCTTAGCGAGTGATTTAGTAATCACCACACTCAGTAGTCCTAACACAATGAACAATACACCCATTCCTGCTAACACAATCCATACCAATAAATTGTCGTAGTACGCGACTAACATGGGGATTAACGGGAATAAAAGTAGCAGATATCTTTGCTTGCTTTGCTGAGAATGTTGCTCGGCCTGCATCACATTTACCGCACTGACGTTAATCAAATTGAGCAGCGGAATTCCTAACGCAGGAATGGCAATCAGAATACTGGTGGTTATTGCTATTATTGCTGGCTTGATTCCATAACTAGGCAGTGGATTAGGTAATAAATCGACCAACGGTATTCTCAGCAAAAACTCAAGCAGTATGCCTAAAGACGTGCCTAGTACAACAGCAGAAATAAGAAGAATGGATACCTGAGTCAGCAACCAGCGAGTTAACCAACGTTTGCTCGCCCCTAAACTCTTGAGCATTGCAATGGTTCTTTTCCTCGTTGCAACGTAGTGCTGGCAAGTTAACACCAAAGTCGTGGCTGCCATGATGATCACGATAGCCACCGTTAGGGAAAGGTATTGTTCCGTTCTCTGAAATACTTCATTGGTTCGACTAGCACTGTTTTGATCACGCCAACGGTCACTGGGTGTCAATGTGACGTTCGCTTTGAGCTGTTCAATCTCCGACTGCTTCCCGTCAATAAACAGGCTATAACGAACTCTACTGCCGATTTGCACCGCACCCGTTTTACTCAGATCGTCACTATGAATAAACGCAGACGGCATTTGTTGGAATGGGTTAAAACTCAGTCCGGGTTCTTCGACGATTCGCCCGCTGACGGTAAAATCTGCGTCACCAACTGTGACGGCGTCACCAATTTCAACTTGTAGCTGCGCGAATAGCCGCTCGTCTAGCCAAAGCTGCCCTGGTTCAACCCTTGAATATTCATGCTTGTCATCACTCAGTCGCATCTCTCCTTGTAACGGGTAGCGACTATCAACAGACTTCACCGTGATAAGTTTCATCGCATTGTCACTAAATGCCATGGTTGCAAAACGTGTCTGTTGTGAAGCAGTTAGACCACTTTGTTCTACAAGCTTTGTGAGCGTCGGAGGCAAGGGGTTTGAGGAGGTAAATACTGTATCTGCGGTCAAAGCTTGCTTACCCTGCTTGACCACCACTTGCTCCATTCTCTCTGCAAGCGCGGTGAGGGCAAATATACACGCGATGATCATCACCAAAGCAATTGAGACTGGCCATAATTGACCTTGTCTGATCTCGCTAATGCTCCAGCGTATCATCTGATTGTTAAATGCTCCGTGATTTGATTTTCCCATCACTAAGCCTCCAGCTTGCCTGCTTTCATGGTCAACACCCTATCGCAACGTTGCGCGAGTTTCTGATCATGCGTCACCAAAACCAGTGTCGTACCATGCTTTTTATTCAGTTCAAACAGTAGCTCAATGATCGTACTCGCCGTTTGTTCATCTAGATTACCCGTCGGCTCGTCGGCAAACAGTACTTTAGGCTGAATCATAAAGGCACGTGCCAACGCGACGCGCTGCTGCTCCCCACCCGATAACTGCGTTGGAGAGTGATGGATACGATTGCCAAGCCCTACAGACTCAAGTAACGTCGTCGCCCTTTGCTTATCTTCGCTTTCACCTTTCAGCAAACAAGGAAGAGTGACGTTGTCTAACGCGCTAAGACTGGGGATAAGTAAAAAGCTCTGAAACACAAAGCCAACCGATTCACTGCGAATAGCCGCCCTCGCTTCATCATCAAGCGTGTGTAACGATTGTCCTAGAAGGTTCACTTCACCACTGGTTGGGATGTCCAAACCTGCCAGTAATGTCATTAGTGTCGATTTGCCAGCACCAGATGTACCTACAATAGCGACGCTTTCTCCTTCCTTGATGTCGAGATTGACACCTTCAAGGATTGTTAATTGCTCTTGTTTAGTAGAGACTATCTTAGACAATGAGTGTGCTTTAATTACGGATGTTTGCATGTTTCGACTACTTTCCTTTGTACTTTTACTGACTTTTATTAATCCTGCGTATAGCAAAACCCTGATGATTCTCGGTGATAGCCTTAGCGCTGGCTACCAAATGCCGATCGAGCAAGCATGGCCATCTCTTCTTACGCAAGATCTCGCCAATAAGGATCAACATGTTACCGTAATCAATGCTAGCATTTCTGGTGACACTACGGGCAATGGTTTAGCACGTCTTCCTAAACTGTTAGAGCAGCACAAACCTGACTACGTCTTAATAGAACTTGGAGCCAATGATGGACTGCGCGGCTTTCCACCGGGTCTGATTGGAAACAACTTATCACAAATGGTGACGTTGATTAGGCAAACAAATGCCAAACCACTCATTATGCAAATCCACGTACTGCCAAACTATGGCAAGCGTTACACTGAAGCCTTTTCAGCCGTTTATCCTTCATTAGCCACAAAGCTCGATGTCCCCTTACTGCCCTTTTTCCTTGAAGGTGTGATTATCAAACCTGAGTGGATGATGGACGATGGCCTTCACCCTAAGCCGGAAGCGCAAGCTTGGATTTCAAGTTTTGTTGCCAATCAGTTAATTAATCACTTCTAGTTGCCCTAGCTCAATGAAGTTTACATAGCTTTACGTTAATTTGCTCCGAATACCCTCAGTAGGTGAAGGACAAAAAATGATTATAAAACCTGTAATAGATGGCGTTGTTGCTCGTAGCGCACATCCATTAGGATGTGAGCAAGCCGTGCTTAACCAAATTGAATATGTAAAGTCTTCACAACCCATTACCAACGGCCCCAAACGCGTATTAATCATCGGTGGTTCATCTGGCTTTGGCCTAGCCTCCCGAATTGCTCTAACATTCGGAGCTCAGGCAGACACCATTAGCGTATCGTTTGAAAAAGCACCTTCTGAAAAAGGTACAGGGTCTGCTGGTTTCTACAACGATTACTATTTTAAACGCCACGCAAAACGCGCGGGACGAATCGCTGTAAATATCCATGGCGATGCTTTTTCTAAACAGATAAAAGATGACGTCATTGAAGCAATCGAAACCTATTTTGAAGGGGAAGTTGACCTGATTATTTACAGCATTGCATCTGGCGTGAGACCAAAAGAACATCCAGGAGAGTTCTGGCGCTCTGCTATTAAACCGATTGGTCAACCTGTATCAGGGACTACACTGCTGCTTGAAAATGATCAGTGGTATAACTCAACGCTAGAAGCTGCGAGCGAAGAAGAGGCAGAAGCGACACGCAAGGTCATGGGTGGCGAAGACTGGGAAGCCTGGATCGATGCTCTCATCAATTCAGAGTCGCTTGCTCATGGGTGTAAAACGATCGCGTTTTCTTATATCGGCCCAGAACTGACTCACCCAATCTACCTTGATGGTACACTAGGCCGAGCGAAAATAGACCTGCATCAAACCAGCCATTCCTTGAATCTGAAAATGGCAAACTTTGATGGCGGCGCATACGCTACCGTCTGTAAAGCGTTGGTGACCAAAGCGAGTGTCTTTATACCGGGTCTAAGCCCATACATTATCGCTCTGTATAAAGTGATGAAAGAGAAAGGCACCCATGAGGGATGTATCGAGCAAATGCTACGTCTGTTTAGTAGTAAACTTTACGGCTCTGAGCGTGTCCCTGTTGATGGTGAAAGGCTAATTAGAATGGATGACTGGGAACTTGATGCAGACACACAATCACAAGTTACGCAGTTAATCAGTGAAATGGATTGCGGTAACTTCATGCAGTTAGGTGATTACTCTGGCTTCAAGCGAGAGTTCCTCAATTTAAACGGATTCGATTTGCAAGGTGTAGATTATTCCACCGATATCAATATTGATAAGTTTATAAAATGAAGTTATTGTTTTAAAACTACGTCTCATTAGTAAGACAAAGTATATTGATTGCCCCAAAGCTGAGCCTTGGGGCTTTTTTTTGTCTATTTCATCATGCATCCTTAACTCCTGTGCCATCCACCGTTTAATTATTAAACATTTCTTTACCCGTATGTGCATCGTAACGACTATCCTTAAAACAGAGAGCAAGGACTGCCCTTATAAAAACTTAACGACAGGGAGTTTGTATGTCTAAGTTAAATACAGACAACATGGTAATTCCTGATGAAATGAGCTCGGGATGGCAAGTTATCGTTAACCTTTTAGCTGAGATTATTTCCGTACCAGCTGCTTTAATCATGCGCGTACACAAAGAGCACATTGAAGTGTTTAGCGCTAACGATAACTACGCTCATCCCTATCACATTGGGGACAAAGAGGGTTTGGGCCAAGGTCTTTACTGTGAAACGGTGATCAACGAAAATCGGCTGCTCTTGGTGCCTAATGCATCCAAGGATAGCCATTGGCAAAATAATCCTGACATGAAATTCGGCATGTTAGCGTATTGCGGCTTACCCTTACGTTGGCCTAACGGTAAAATGTTCGGAACCATCTGCGCGCTCGATAATAGTGAAAACCCGTTTAATCAAACCTATCAACAATTGTTGATGTCATTTCGTGACTCCATTGAGGCACAGCTAAAAACCGTTTTTCAAAACTATCACCTACAGCAACTCAACAGTGAGTTGGAATCGCGCGTTCAAACTCGAACACAAGATCTGGTCGAACTCAACTTTTCTCTAAACCAAGAGATCGACAAGCGCCGCGCCGCTGAGCGTCAAGTTCGCTATCAGCAGCTGCATGATTTGGGGACAGGTTTTTTAAATCGTTCAGCACTCGAGTCAGAGGCAAGCCGTTTGATCCAAAATGTCTCAGACACTCAATTCCGAAAAGTCGGAGTACTGCATGTCGGCTTTACCAACGGACGACGTATTCAATCTAAGTATGGCTACTCAACTTGGGAACATATTCTTATTGAATTTCGTCAGCGACTTCATCAACACTCAGCATTGAATGTGATAACGGCACGTCCAAGTTCCACTGATTTAGTGTTTATTTTTGAAACCAACAGTTACGACAGCGATATATATCTGCTATGTCAGGAGTTGGTCGATGTCAGCCAGTCAAAGTTTACTGTCGAAGGGGAAAGCCTACACCTACATAGCTATATTGGTGTCGCCAGTTCAGACGAGAGCCAGTGTGCAAAAAGTCTACTTAAATACGCCTCTGAAGCGATGCAATCTTGTAAAGATTCCGGTCATAAGTTCAGTTTTTACTCTCAGGACATCTCCGATACACAGAAAAGCGTCAGCCAACTTGAAAGTTACCTGCTTCAGGCTGTTCGTAACGACGACCTGCTACTCTATTTCCAGCCTAAAGTGTCACCCGAAACCCATCGTTGGGTAGGAGCGGAAGCACTTCTTCGTTGGCGACACCCTATTCTCGGTGATATTTCCAATGAAACACTCATCCACTTAGCGGAACAAAACGGCCTCATCTTTGAGGTGGGTAGCTTTGTGCTTCGTTCTGCGATTCAAAAAGCCGCGGAATGGTCTGCCAAGGTAGATAACTTTCGCGTCAGTGTGAATGTTTCTGCGGTACAGTTGCAAAGTCCACAATTTGTCAATCAAATTGAAGATCTGCTCAATGCCTACGAACTACCTGCACGCTACTTAGAGCTTGAGATTACTGAAAGTGGTCTGATTGCGGATGAAGTCGTTGCACGTAACACGCTTCAGTCGCTGAACAAACTAGGAGTGACACTGTCACTGGATGATTTTGGTACGGGCTACGCATCATTCAATTACCTGAAAAAATTTCCGTTTGACGCGATTAAAATCGATAAAAGCTTTGTCCATCAGCTTGATGAAAGTGAAGAAGACAAAGAGATCGTTCGTTCGATTATCAGTATTGCACAGAAGCTGAGCTTACAAGTTACCGTTGAGGGGATAGAAAACGAACAGCACGAGGCGTTCATCATCACCGAAGGCTGTGATATCGGTCAGGGCTACCTCTATGGCAAACCGATGCCCTATGATGAATTTGAAAACAATCTTTACAATCAAATATCTTCGTCGATGAAATATAGTTACTCATCACAACCACACTAGTCCTTTACTCTCAGGCGAGCGATTCCTATAATCCTCGCCTTTCGTGTTCCCAACCGACGATATCAATATGGATCAGTTAACTGCAAAGCTAAAGAAAATTGAAAAACAGAACTACCGTGCGTACCAGCAAATCAAAGGCGATTACGACTTCGGTGACTACACATTCCATATTGAATACGTACAGGGTGACCCATACGCTTCAGCTTCACGTGTGCGTGCCGTTCGCCCTTGGTCATTAACAGGACTCGCTTGGCTACTCAAGAAATCTGCACACTACCAAATTGCAGCGCGCGATTTTATTGCTCGTAGTTTCGCACAACTTGCCAAACAAGACTCTTTACTTAGTATCAGTTTAACAGGACAAGCGGTACTCGACAGCACGGCGGTTCTATTCACTGATGAAGGCATAGAATTGCGTTTTCGCGTCAATCTGCCAGCAGAGGGACGCTCTGTGTTGGGGAAAAAAGCGGATAACCTTCTGACTTTTCATTTGCCTAAGTACATACGTCGAGCCACGCTTGAGCGTGAACTAGACTTAGAAGCCTTGAAACACCATTGTGAGATCGTTGAAGACCAGTACGCTTTGCGTAGCCAACTTGATAAATTAGGGCTTATCGCGTTTGTTGGGAACGGTTCGATTCTGCCTCGAGTTGCTGGCAACTGCGACTTACCAATGAAAGATGCCATCCCATTTGTTGCCCCGCACTCACTTGAGGTGACAATAGAGACCCCAAACCAAGGCGCGATCACAGGCCTAGGTATCAAGAAAGGCATTACTCTGATTGTTGGCGGTGGATTCCACGGTAAGTCGACTCTGCTAACAGCAATTGAACGCTCTATCTACAATCACATTCCTGGCGACGGTCGCGAAACAATTGTCACCAACGAAGGATCAATGAAGATCCGCGCTGAAGATGGTCGTTGCGTCCATAATCTCAATCTGTCTAACTACATTAACCACCTGCCAATGGGCAAAGATACTCGAGATTTCTCGACTCAGGATGCCTCTGGGTCAACGTCTCAAGCCGCATGGCTTCAAGAGTCTATTGAAGCGGGCGCCTGTGGTTTACTCATTGATGAAGACACCTCTGCGACCAACTTTATGATTCGTGATGAACGAATGCAGGCTTTGGTAAGTAAAGGCGATGAACCTATCACTCCGCTCGTTGATCGCATCGGTCAGCTAAGGGATGAAATGGATGTATCGACGATTATCGTTATGGGTGGTTCAGGTGATTATCTAGATGTAGCTGATACTGTTATTCAGATGCATGACTATCAACCTGTCGATGTGACCGCGAAAGCCAAACAAGTTGTTCTCCAGCATCCAACGGAACGTCACAACGAAAGCGAAGCGGTGTTAGAAACCTTTCCTCCACGAGCACTGAACTGTTCAGCGCTACAAAAGATCTTAGTTGATGGAAAATTTCGAGTCGCTGCCAAAGGCATCGATTCACTTCGCTTTGGCAAAGAGTTCACCGATTTGACTGCGCTCGAACAACTAGAGTCTAGCGCTGAAGTTAACGCCATTGGCTGGCTGTGGTTCCAACTTGCTCAGCGTCCTGGTTGGGTAAACAATCCTGCGAAAGAAATTAAGGAAATGCTGTATGGTGATTGGTCTGCGCTCATGCCAAACCAAGGCGATCTCGCGAAACCACGCCCGTTAGATGTGATGGCAGCGTTAAATAGAATGCGTAGCTCTCAATTTAAACCATCGAAATGATGTTTTAACTGTAACTGATGTATAAAGCGCCTTAACTGGCGCTTTTTAGATCATGAATCATGAGTTTTATACTGGAAACCGAACATCTTATTTTGCGAGATTTTACTCAAGAGGACATTCAGCACTACGTTAAGCAGTGCCAAGATCCTAAGTATCAACGTTTTTACAATGAACAAGATTGCTCACAAACCAAGAGTGAGCAACTGGTTAAGATGTTCATTACGCAAGCTGAACAAAAACCTCGCCAACAATTCCATTTGGCTATTACAGATAAGATGACCGGTAGCTACTTAGGCATTGCCGCTCTGCGCATCGAAGACGAACAACAAGCTTCCATCGGCTGTGGTTTGGTGCGCGGAACACAAGGAAAAGGAGCCAGTGAAGAAGCGATGAGAGCCCTATTGCAATACGGCTTTGACCAATTGTCTGTTCATCGAGCCTATGCGGAAACCATCTCTGAGAATCGAGCAGCAATCAGACTATGCTCACGACTTGGAATGCGGGTTGAAGCGACTCTGGTTGAAAATCGCTATTTTAAACAACGTTGGTGGAACACGACGATCCTTGCAATACTCAAAGAAGAATTTAACCGCTTATGAGAACGTTAATGGCGCAGTACGTTCCATGCTTCGCAGAGAATTCGAAAACGTTCACTGTCTCCTTTCTCACGATCTGGGTGCCATTTGAGTGCCAGTTTTCGCCAAGTTTTTCTAATTTCTGTTTGGCTCGCATCATGATGAAGTTCAAATAGACTCAGCGCCTTCGCTCTGTCCATATCTTTTCCATTGGTGCTTCCAACAGAATGACGGTAGCGCGTCCAGAACTCATTGAGTAAACGTTTCACTTCGCCCTCTTCCGCTTCATAGTTCTTCCAGTGGATGTAGTAATCACGCAGTGGGTCGTTTAGGTCGACTTCATGACCTGCGACTTGATGTGCAGGCATCAGAATAATATTCATTGCTTCAACTTGCAGCCATTTCTCCGGATAGAGCGTTTCCTGAAGTTGGTAGAGCGCATTCATGATAAGAAAGTTACGCTTAAAGAGATCTTTTTCTGGAGAAGGGTCTAGTACGGGAATAAAACCAAGATCGCCCAAATGAGAAGCCAAGGTGTGGACTTTCCAGCCACTCGGCTGTTTTCTAAGTACCTCTAACACCGGCCAAAGCAACGGGTTTTCCATATACTGCTGAAACTGGGCAGTGAGTTGTTGTTTATCGTACATAAGCCTTTCTCTTTTTTTATTCAATAAATGACATAATCACTTATTTGTCGAGTCTCGCTTGTTACATTTGTCGCCTGAGCCATAAAAAAAGAGCCAGCTTTGCTGACTCTTAATTGGAGAACTTATACAGACTAAATGACACCAAGCTCTCTTAGGCGTTCCATCAAGTAGCTATCTGCGGTATGGCGTTCAGATAAGACGACTTCTGGTTTCGGATGAAGGAACAGCGGTAAAGATATACGTGAATGTTCCTGACGTGAGCCATCAGGATTGATCACACGGTGTGTGGTCGATGGGAAGTATCCACCCGATGCTTCTTGCAGCATATCGCCAATGTTGATGATCAAGTTACCGAAATCACATGGTACATCGATCCATGAACCGTCTTTCGCTTTAACCTGAAGACCTGGCTCATTTGCCGCTGGCAACACAGTAAGTAAGTTAATATCTTCGTGGGCAGCGGCACGAATTGCACCCGGTTCTTCATCACCCGTCATTGGTGGGTAGTGAAGTACGCGTAGAAGCGTCTTATCACTGCCGTTAATCATTTCTGACAGTGCAATAGAGAATTTTTCTTGCACGTCTTGAGGAGCGTGCGCTTCAACCCAGCTTAGTAGCTCCGCGGCGAACGCGTTAGCACGCTGGTAGTAATCCATGATTTGCTCTTTTAGCTCTTCTGGAATCTGTCCCCATGGATAGATATGGAAGTACTCTTTGATGTCTTTGACAGTGTGACCTTTTGCCACTTCTGATACTGAAGGTGGGAAGTAACCATCTTGAGTCGCGACATTATAGGTAAACTCATTTTTGCGCTCAGACATAAAGAACTGATACCAGTTCTCATAGATCGACTCAACAAGTTCTTTAGGAATTGGGTGATTTTTCAATACACCAAAGCCCGTCTCACGCAGTGAGTTAACAAATTGCTCTGCAGCATCGTCAGCAAGATAATCAACAGTTTCCAGTTTCATGACTTTTACTTCTAATTGTTATTAATTTCGAGCAGAGATTCTAAGTGTGACATTTAGGTAAATCAAACATTGATGAAATGAAACAGAGAGTTTGACGTTTAAATGTGCTGTGAAATACGCTTTCAACACATTCCGTTATTTCCAACGGTTTGCTAAGCGTACAATTACAATTGAACGGCGTTTTATTATGTGCCAGTATGCTATAAAACTGCCTTTAAGGATGCTGGTATGCGATCTCATTTCCCTTTATTACTAAAGTGGCTCAGCGCTGCGTATATTGCTCTGTTTGTTTTTTCTGCTATTACCCCTTACTCTCGCGCGGTTTGGTTTGCAGAGATTATCCCCGCTTTTGCGATATTTGTCGGTATATGGGGGGTGTCTCGGCACTTCCAATTTTCATCAACAGCCTACCTATTAATGTTTGTTTGGTTGGCTCTGCACACTATAGGAGCCAAGTACTCTTTTGCTCTGGTGCCGTTCGACTGGTTCAATCAATTGCTTGATTCTACGAGAAATAATTTTGATCGCGTCGCGCATTTTTCGATAGGACTATACGCTTATCCAATAGCGGAGTACCTGATTCGTCGAAACAAAATGGCATTTGGTTTTGCGTTGTCCTTCGCTCTGTTTGCAATCATGTCGCTAGCCGCTGGGTACGAAATCATCGAGTGGTGGTATGCTGCCCTCGCTGGAGGAGACGAAGGTATCGCATTCTTAGGCTCTCAAGGGGATATTTGGGATGCTCAAAAAGATATGTTAATGGACACGCTCGGCGCACTTAGTGCATTAACATTGCTGACGGCTCAACAGCGTGTGTTCTCTTCTAACCAAGCCAAATAAGGGTTATAGCCCTCTACAAATGGAATTTGGACGATTTGCGGAACGTCATAATTGTGCAGTTTAACGATCGTCTGTTCCAACTCTGCATAGCATGCTTTTTTGGTCTTCATGATCATTAATATCTCATTGTCGGAGCAGACTTCCCCTTTCCAAACATAATGACTGTGGATTGGCATCGTTTGAATACACGCTGCCAATCCCTTATTCAACACAGAATTAATGATCAATTGCGCACTTTCATCACTATCTGTTGTTGTTAACGTAATGCAATACTGACCGCTCATTGCTGATTTCCTTATTTCTGTACGATGACTGGATAATCTTGCTCACAGAGTTCTTTGACGAAACAAGAACCTGAACCTGTATATGCTACCCAGACTTTCTTTTTCGCTCGAGTTAAGGCGACATAAAACAGACGTCGCTCTTCGGCATAAGGGAAGCTATCTTCAGACTGGGTCAAGGCTCCGTTAATATGCAGCGCTTTGACACGGGCAGGAAACTGTCCTTCATCGACACCAACAACAATAACAAAGTCCGCCTCTTTGCCTTTACTGGCATGACAAGTCATAAACTCAATTGAGAGTAATCCAAAGTTTCTCTGCCAATCACGCAATAGCTCAGGTTTGTGGTAATGGTTACGACCCAGTATCAATACACTCTGAATCGATTTCGCATTCCTGTTCAATTGATCGAGCACTTTTTCCACGTTCCCGGCAGGAATTAGCGTCACCGCTTTCGATTTTTGCTCTTTATGACTATTGAGCGCCTTAGGAATCTGGATTGGGTTTTGCTGCACAAATCGATTCGCCACTTCGCCGATCTTGTCATTAAAGCGATAAGTGGTATCAAGATGATGAATCGTTGAGTTTGGAAAGCGCTTCGCGAATCCAGTAGTAAGATCAACATCTGAACCTGCAAATTGATAAATGGATTGCCAGTCGTCGCCGACAGCAAACAGTATGCAGTTACTATGCTCTTCTTGTTGGCATAGCGCCTCAATCAGTGCTAAACGCTGAGGAGAAATATCCTGATACTCATCAATCATGATGTAACGCCACGGCGATCGAAACTTACCTTTGACGACATATTGGGTCGCTTTGGAGATCATAAGGTTAAAATCGATATGTCCCTGCTCTTTAAGCTGTTGATTCCAGGCTTGGTAGCATGGCCATACCAAAGATAACTCACTGTTTAAACGTGTGTATTCTGGGTGCTCAACCAATAACTGTTGAAGTTCTTTCTTTCCACACTCCATCGATGCGAGCTGGGACAACTGCTGTTCTAGCCACGCGATGAGTTTCGGATTCTCAACATGGCTTCCCAGTTCATCGTCACCAGCTAAGTATGCGATTGGCCACTTCGAGAGATGTTTTTGCCAACGTTTAAAGTTGGTTGGTGTCATCCAGTGTTTTTTGAGCCAATCAATACACCAGCTCTTACGTTGATTATCATCGATCGCCAACGGAGAAATCGTGACAGGTTCGCTCTCGATTTGATTGAGTATATGCAAGCCTAGTTGATGGAAAGTACTGACCTTGACACTTTCTGCACTTAGGCCAACTTTATCACTGAGGCGTTGGCTCATTTCATCAGCGGCATCACGCCCAAACGCGAGCAAGAGAATTTCTTCCGGACGAGCAATGTGACTTTGCAACAGATAGGCAACACGTGCTGTCAATACGCTGGTTTTACCTGAACCCGCCCCTGCAAGAACTAGGTTATTGTTATCGTTAAGCAAAACCGCACGCTTTTGACTTAGATTCAGTGGTGAGGACTCAATTTGCGAAAAGAGCACTTGCCAATTTTCTAGTTCATTCTCCATCCAAAGCTCATTACGTTGTTTTAGCTTCTGATCGGAATCACTAATCCAAGGCTCAATCTTGCCCATGCGCTCAGGCATTCTCAGTAATGCATCTTCAAGATTCATATTCATCTGAGCGAAATCCGCACTAACGGAATCCTGCCATTGTTTTACTGACGAATGGGTAAGAAAAGCAGGTTGACGATGAAACTGCTCAATGGCCTGTTCCCATTTGGGTAAGTGTATAAATAGCTGTTGGCACTGATTTTGGTGCCATTTTTGGTAACGTGCGACGGCAAGGCGCGCGAAGTCTCGGCACTTATCAAGCGGCAGCCCCTGGACTAGCCAAGCTTGCCTTTCGCCTTCATTACTATACGCGAAGAAAAGTAGCCCTCCCCAAAACAGCCCATTTTTGACTTGAACCTGGCCACTCCATACATTAAACGGAATGTGTTCTTCGCTGGTTTCTGAACTGAGGATCAACGCATCGGATTCTAATTCTACTTGATAGTATTCGCGTTGGATAAAAAACTGTGCAGTCTTGTTAGCGGTTAGCTGCATTTCGATGTAAGCCTTCTGATTCCATTGCAATCATCATAACTGAATTGATTTCTCTTTTGACAGATTTACGCTAAAAATAGTGAGTAACACCACTGGTTTTACTCTGGTACAGCGTTCGTTTTCGAACATCCAGAGTTAGTCAAGATCGACAATGGACAAAAGTTAGCCAAAGTATCTAGTATCTTTATTTGGATCAGCTCGTTACCATACAGATCTTGTTATTCTAAACGCACTTATGACCTACAGATTTCTGCAAGTGAATTTATTTAGTCAGCTACGCCACTATTGGGCAAATAAAACCATCAATTATAGCCTGCTCATTCTCGTCACTCTTCTTGGCGTGGTCGTGCCCGCCTGGTACTTGCAGCTCAATGAACAGATCATCCCATTGATACTGGGGGTGATTGCCGCAGCACTAGCCGAAAGTGACGATAGTTTCACCGGACGTCTCAAATCACAGAGTTTGACACTGGTTTGTTTTGCCGTCGCCGCGTTTTCCATAGAGTTGCTGTTTAACACACCGTGGTTGTTTGCCATTGGTTTATTTACCTCAACTTTTGGCTTTATTATGTTGGGCGCTATCGGCCCACGTTACGCCAGTATCGCGTTTGGCTCTTTACTGATTGCTATTTACGCCATGCTAGGTGCTCATCAAAGTACAAATATTTGGTTCCAGCCACTTATGTTGCTCTCAGGTGCGGCTTGGTACTATCTGATGTCTATGATTTGGCACGCACTATGGCCGCTTCAGCCCGTTCAACAAAATTTGGCCAATGTGTTTATTCAGCTCGCCAATTACCTTGACTCAAAAAGTCAGCTCTTTCATCCGGTATCAAATCTAACGCCACAACCGTATCGGTTAGAAGAAGCGCGTTTGAATGCCGCTACGGTCAATGCGCTTAACTCTTGCAAAGCGACTTTTTTAAGTCGTTCAAAGCGTGGTCACGTGGATGCAACTAGCGATAGATTTCTCAACATTTACTTCTTAGCTCAAGACATCCATGAGCGAATCAGTTCAACACACTACCGCTATCAAGAATTGGCTGTCCATTTTGAACGTTCTGACGTTTTATTTCGGTTTAAACATTTGTTAGAGACCCAAGCTAAATCATGTCGAGAAATTGCCAACGCAATACGTTTAGGGAAGGAATATCAACATGATAACCAATCCGTCATGGCACTTGATGAGTTGCAAAACTCCCTTAGCTATTTGCAGTCGCATCAAAACCCACAATGGCGTTCTTTACTCTCACAGCTTGGCTACCTATTTAACAACCTTGCCACGGTAGAGAAACAGCTTAGTAATGTGAACAACCCTGATGCGAACAGGCTTGAAGAAGATGTTCTTGATGACACAGAAGCACATACACTTAAAGCAATGTGGCAGCGGATCAGTGCCAATTTTACTAAGGACTCAATGCTATTTCGCCATGCGGTGCGGATGTCGATTTCATTGACTATTGGTTATGGCATCATTCAATTATTCGATATTGAACGGGGTTACTGGATTTTGTTAACTACCCTGTTCGTTTGTCAGCCAAACTACAGCGCAACACGACAAAAGCTTGTCGCAAGGGTATTAGGTACATTTGCAGGTCTATTCATTGGTGTACCGCTACTGACCTTTTTCCCTTCACAAGAAAGTCAGTTGGTCTTCGTAGTGATATCCGGCGTGGCATTCTTCGCATTTCGTCTGGCTAACTATGGCTACGCAACCGGCTTTATCACCGTGCTTGTCTTATTCTGCTTTAATCAGCTTGGCGAAGGATACGCGGTAGTATTGCCACGTCTTGCCGATACGTTAATTGGATGTGCTCTCGCCGTTGCTGCTGTGGCATTAATCTTACCCGACTGGCAATCGAAACGGCTGCATAAAGTGATGGCAGAGGCGATAGCGGCGAATAAAAATTATCTGGCGCAAATTATCGGCCAGTATCGGATTGGTAAAAAAGACAGTCTCAACTATCGCATTTCTCGCCGTCACGCACACAATCAAGATGCGACATTAACTACCGCTATCAGCACTATGTTAGCTGAGCCTGGTCGCTATCTTTCTGCGGTGGATGAGAGCTACCGCTTCTTAACTCTAAACCACGCCCTACTCAGCTATATCTCTGCATTAGGTGCTCATCGAACCCAAATTGCCGATGATCAAACGCATAAGCTGATCCTTGATGCTCACAGAGTCATTCACCAGCATTTGGAGGTGCTGTTCACCCAGCTTAATCAGCATTGTGATAACTGTGATACCAGCGATATCGATGACCCTGCCTTAGAACAACGCTTATCCGAATGGCGCGAAGAAGACGATGGTTCAGTGCGTATGGTTTTGCAACAGCTCCATCTCATCTACCGAATGTTGCCAGAGCTTCATTCACTCGCGAGTAAATTTGCAGTCCGTGTGGCACAACCTGCTCATTCTGCATAAAACCTTATCTTAGTGAAGAGCCCATGCTCTTCACTAATTCTTAACACTGCCTGACATTACTCGGACAAAATTTCGACACCGTCAAATAAAATACTATTCAATTCCTATTGTAAGGAGTGAGCGATGAAAGGAAACATCTCTTACCGATATGGATTAGAGCCTTATTTGATTGTCAGGTGCAACAATATGACCCCACAACAATTTGAATTAATGAGAGCCCAGCTAAAATCACTGACACCTCAGCAATTACGTACATTACGAGGTGAGATCAATAGCAAACTGGATTCGAGTGACGAGACCTTAGTTACTGACGAAGAACTGTCACTGATTTCGAGCCTTTTTTCTTAGCACAACTTGCTGAAATTTCAATCACCCCTTAAGCTTTAATTAAGCGGAGGTGTTTATGCCAGTATCTTCTGTACAATCCGGTTATCAAATCATTGATATGTCGTCGAAGATGGCCGAAGACGCTGCGCTTGAAATCCAACAAAACCAGCAATTACAATCCATCTCAAACAAAGACGGCTACGAGTTCAACAAAGTCGAATTCAAAGCACCTCCTTCTGATTTTGAACCTCTCACCAAACTCACTAGTGCCGAACGATACAGCAGAATAGGCACCAATGTATTGCAGCGTGACCAAGAGATGATTGGTACTCTGCTTGATATTCACGTCTGACGAAATGAAGTAAATTGTAGCAATACATTAAGCAAACATTGAGTTCCCGAGTCTATCGGGTAGAATGCAGACAAATTTTCCGTTTTAATTTGCAATGCCCAAACTGAATTTATCTCGACTAAAAGACCACCATTTCCTCCAGCCAGAGCAACATAACCTCACATTAGAACAAAAACTCAGCCCCCATTTTGAACGTCCTAAAACAAGACTGACACCCAGTCCTTATATTTCGGATAAAACGCTCGAAAAAAGATGGAGCAAACTCGCTAACCTTACTGATCAATCAGTGTTACTTGACGAGCAGACCGAAACTAATGCTGAGCTATACAATAAAAACATTGAGCACTTTATTGGTACCGTTAAAGTACCTGTGGGTATTGCTGGACCACTTCGTGTCAACGGCCTTTATGCGAATGACGATTTCCTGATCCCACTTGCGACCACGGAAGCTGCTTTAGTGGCGTCCTACAATAGAGGCGCTCAATTGATCACAGCTGCTGGTGGTGCAAGTGCAATGCTACTCAATGAAGGGGTCACTCGCACGCCTGTATTTTGTTTTGATTCACTTGCCAATGCCGGCCAGTTTGTCGCATGGGTTGTGACACAATACGATCAATTTAAACGCGTCGCGGAGTCCACGACCTCGCACGGTAAGCTTCACGATATCAATGTCAATATCGAAGCAAGCCAAGTCTATCTGGTTTTTGAATTTCATACTGGCGATGCTTCTGGCCAAAACATGGTCACGATTGCAACAAACGAAGTGTATCACTACATTTTGACCCACTCCCCAGTTCCGCCGACGGAAGCATTTTTGGATGGTAATCTCTCCGGAGACAAGAAGCCTAACGCCAATACGCTACGCCATGTTCGTGGTAAAAAGGTGACCGCCGAGGTTCATTTAGATAAAGCGTTGGTAGAAAAGTACCTTCATACTACCCCAGAAAAAATGGTGCGCTTCGGACAAGTCACCACCACTGGTGCAGCATTGAGTGGTGGGATTGGCGTCAATGCTCACTATGCAAATGCCCTCGCCGCACTCTACATTGCGTGCGGGCAAGACGCCGCGTGCGTCGCCGAATCGGCGATTGGCATTACTCGTATGGTACTCAATAAGGATGGAGGACTTCACGCTAGCGTTACGCTACCTAATCTGATGGTAGGTACTGTTGGCGGTGGTACTGGCTTACCAACACAGAAAGCATGCCTTGATATAATGGGGCTTTATGGCGCAGGGAAAGCAAAGTCCTTGGCGGAGGTCGCGGCCTGTCTTTGCTTAGCGGGAGAACTCTCGATTGTTGGCGCTTTTTGTGCCGATCATTTTTCTCGTGCGCACCAAAAACTGGCGCGATGAACAACTGGGCAGCGTTTTATCCGCTGCCCACGACTATTTCACTAGCGCGTAGTAGTTCTCTTTAAAGTGAATGAATGCTTTGTTTAGCGCGATTTCTTTAATCGGTTTAACTATCACGTAGTTTGCCCCCGCCGTTAGAAAGGCTTGCTTGGTTTCCTGCATGCCATCAGCCGTACATGCGTAAATAGGCACAGTGAGCTTTAAGTCATTACGAATGATTTCCGTCGCTTCGATGCCGCCAAGATTGGGGAGCTGATTGTCCATTAGGACCAAAGCCACACTTGGATCTGAACGCAAGAATTCTATTGCATGAACACCATCTTTAACCCATGAAACCGTCATTCCATATTTTTCACAAAACGCTTTCGCGATAAATGCGTTGGTGTTGTTGTCTTCCACCAGCAAAACATGCAGTGACTCAGGGAATAAGGTCGAGGGTTCTTCAGGAAGGGCGCTTTTCTCTACATTGATCAGCTCATTGCTACCGACTTTCAGCGGTATTTTAACGATGAACTTCGTCCCAACATCGACTTCACTCTCTAGCTGAATCTCTCCGTTCATAATGGTGACAAGACTTTGAACAATCGCCAAACCAAGGCCGCTGCCGCCATACTCACGCGTCGTGTTTGATTCTGCTTGTACAAAAGGTTCGAATATATGCGCTATCCGCAGTTGATCAATCCCGATCCCCGTATCCGATACCTCCAATTTGAGTAAACACCCAGAGTCCGTCTGCTCACACTCTAATTCGACTCGGACACTGCCGTGATGGGTAAACTTGACTGCGTTGCTAACCAGATTAAAAATAATCTGATTGAGACGCACCTGATCACTGTGCGCCCATCGGTCTTGAGGGATCTTATTTACAACGTCGAATGCGACATCTTTTTTATCCAGTAACGGCTTGAAGATTCTCTCCACCGTTGTTGTCAGCTCAGCCAAGCGGAAAGGCGCGCTTTCGATATGAAATTGCCCCTGCTCTATCTTTGAAAAATCGAGTATGTCGTTCAACACCGCCAATAGATGCTCACCACTGTTACACAGAACTTCGATGTGCTCTATGTCTCTTTGGTCAACCATTTTGTCTTTGAGTAACTGGGAGACACCAAGAATACCGTTGAGCGGTGTCCGCAACTCATGGCTCATTTTAGCTAGGAAGTCCGCCCTCATGCGCGCTGACTCTTCTGCTTCTTCACGTGCAGCTTGACTCTGCTTTTCTGCTTCAATGAAGCTGGTGATATCCTGACCTTGCGCCATGATCTGCGAGACGCTGTTGTCTCTCATAATGGGAGATAAGTTCCAACGAAAGGTTTTGTTGGCAATAGTTGTGTTGATGCCGGTCAGGGTTGCCCCTTGAGCACACATCATAATGTGCGGCTTTAAGCTGGAAATCAGTTGATCTTGGGCGCCGTGGGTACGAAAACACCTTTCAGCCGACGGGTTAAAGCGCTCTAACTCACCTTCAACGTTCCATAACGTCACTGGCGACAAAGAGAAGTTAAACAAATCAGCAAACTGCTTTTCTTGATCATTAAGTCGTTTAAATGAACGTTGAAATGACTGACCAATTTTATGAAACTCTTGAATTGAAGACCCTTCAAATTCGATAAGTTTTTGCTCCTGAATCGAAGCATCTGTATAGGTCATCAAAGAACGTAACTCTTTGGAGACTCTTTTACCGAGCCAGATTCGAGTGTAGATGGCAATACAGATGATCAATCCAGCCGTGATCGCCAACCAAACATAATAACTCCGGACGAAGTGGACAATGTGCTCGTTATCCTGAACCGTATAAATTGAGAGAAAAGTCGGCACGTTATTAATGGTGAGATCCGTTCTAGAAACAGTAAAACCGCTCGAATCAAGCTCGTCAGTCGATTGGGCTAACCATCGATTTTGTTCATCGTCGCCATCCTTATCACTCGCCGCAATCACCTCAGAACCTACCGCTAAAAGCACCTGATCCGCATTACTTCCTTGAGCGAGCGCGTTAACAATCGAGAAATTGTTGTTAAGAACAATACCAACGAAAAGATTCCCGACCACTTCCCCGGACTCTAAATCGACAATAGAGGAACGCCTTAACATAAGGTATCTCGTTCCCATAACTGAAGGGGTTTGTGAAATATGCCAGTCAAAGCCGGTCGTAATATCTTGTGTAATATGCAGCAACTGCTGCGGTGAAATTCCATAGAACTCAAAATTTGAGTCATCCCAAATCAGTTGGTCATGACTCATGATGTATCGGAAGTCAGGTGTGATATCTGGTGAAAGCTGATCCATACTGTTGAAGAAGAGATCGAGAGATTGAGCGTCTTTACTTACCAAACCTTCTAGCAAGACCGGATTTCGACCATAACTATCTTGTTGGATCTCAATTGACTTGACTCGAAAGTTAAAAATTTCCTGAACCAAGCTCTGCGTTTGCTGCTTAGTACGAGCAACTTCTTGCGATACAACATCTCGGTTAACTTGGTAGTTTTGCAAAACCATAACCACAATTAGTCCACCAATAACAAGAAAGATCGAATTGGTTAATAACGTAGCTAATCGGCTCTTACCAGCCTGTCCGAATAATCTTCCCATTATTGATCAGAATACCTAAATGCTCGCTGCTTGAGCTTCTCGATCTTGCTCGGACTATCATTGCTCGTCACAAGCTCAAAATCACCGGAATATGCATGTGGTACACTTCTTCCTTCGAGGTCCCACTTAATCGCTTCTGCCATCGCGATTCCGGTGTCATCATTCATACGCATTGCCGTCACTTGCAGTTGCCCGTTGGCAATGGCTTCCAATTCAGCGGTTCCCCCACCCCAACCATTTAGCATGACATCATTGCGGTTTAACTCTTTAAGTGCATCGGCGGCGCCCAAAGCGACATCTGTCGAGCATGCATAGATGAACTCTAGATCTTTATCCTTCTCTAACGCTGATTTCGCAGCAAGGTACCCAGACTCTCGTGTCGCCTTAGTATAGAAAGAAGAGGACAATTGGTAGCTGTCATGATGGCTCATCTCTTCGATGAAAGTATCTCCGCGCGCATCACTCACATAACCTTCCGAGAAATAGAGCACGGAATAACGACTCTCTTTCGGGATGACTGACTTGTAGTATTCTTGTATCACACGAGTCCCTTTTATATGGTCAAATCCCACATACATAAAGGGCTGTTGCTGATCCCAAGCTCTTACCGGCGTGGTAATGTTTTGTAGAATCAATTTTGTATCTGTTGAACTCAGCACATGCTCAATAAACTTTCTATGTCGTGTGGTATCCAGAGTAAAAATCAGGTAGTCGGATTTGTTTTGGATTGCTTCAAGCAGTGACAAGCTCTGCTGTCTGACATCGACATTTGGCCGAGTAAAGACTTGATTAATACTGTATCTGATGCCCAGCTTTTCTAAGCGCATTTCAAACGCTTTGATGTTTCGAATCCAGTAATCTGAAATCTGCTGTCCGGGATAAACCACAGAAATTGAAATTGGCTTTACTTGTTTGGCTGCGAGAGGCGTGGGATAACGGCGAACTTCTTCGCTCAATGCGTCCGTCAACTGTCGTTGCTGAGGATGTGCATCGAGATATTCATCGTATTGCCAATAGCCGTTGAGAACCTGCGTCGTGTGAGCCATTGAAGTTGCTGAATACAAAGCGAATAAAGAAAGAAGTTTATACTTACACATGCCATTTTCTCTTTTGACTAGCTAGCTGAGCATAATAATTTGAATCGTTTTATTTCAATTATAATTCATTATTATCAATGAAGCCGAGTTCAATTATTAGCCTTCAAGCCATTAATTTTACTCGGCTTTTTATTATGCCGTATAGTGTCTAGAACGTAAAAGACAAATTGCCCGACAGACCAAATTGGTTGTCTCCAGCATAGCTACCAGCAAAGTCGAGACTGACAAGATCTCCTGGACTGATACCAATCCCCGCGGTAAAGGAGTTATCCAAGGTATCTTGAATATCCATCTGGTAACCCGCGCGGAGCTGTGCCCAGCCAAATGCATTTCCTTCAACACCAAAACGTAAAAATTGGGTGTCGTCGTTAAGATCGGTGAAACGTTTCTGTTTGGTCAGATCCCAGTCTACCGTCGCAACAAAATAGTCCATGCTATAAGACCCTGAAACCGTCACCTGTGTATTAAGCTTATAAGTGCTGACACCACTAACATCTAGCGTATTGATCTCTTTAGAAAATAGGTCTTTCACCGCCACACCAAATCGGTACTGGTCATAAAACCAAACCCCACCTAAATCTAAGTTGAAATAGTTCTCGTTGGTTTCACTTTTGTCATAGTCGCTGATATCGAAACTCTCGACTGAAAGACTTTGCTTGTAGGTACGCAGTTGTTGATACTTTGGCGTGATACCCAAAGCAACATCCTGACCTTGGATGGTCATACGTTTCGCCAGAGCAACACCAAACTCAGTGTAACCAAAGGCAATCATATCGACGTTGGAGTTATTGTAACGCGCTTCTACCGCTGCTGGAGTATCACCACCATTGGCCGCAATTTCGGGTGTCGCAACAATCTCTGCGTAGCCGCGCGTAAAGATGTTAGCTGAAAGCGTGCTGATTGGAAGCGCGACGGCGATACCCACCCCCGCGCTAACCGCAAGCGGTTTATCATCCGCTAGCTGTGTAAGATAGCTATTTAACTGTGCTGATGTTGTCGCATCTGGACTACCCGATGCCTCAAACGCTTTAATCGTATCTTGAAGACTATCTATCGTATCTAATGATTCGTCAGTGTCTCTTACTGTCGCACCTATCGCGGGCACCAGTAAACCAAAGTCATCACTATCGCGGTAAACGGCGGCTAAAGCCGGGTTATAAAACGGTGCCAACACATAATCAGCACTGGTCACCCCTGCATTCCCCATACCATTGCCTCTGCCATCAGGAGAGACCGTCGCCGCTTGAGCGGTACAAGCCAAAATGATTGAGCCCACTGCCAAAGATAATTTACTTAATTGATTCATATCCATATCAACCTTTTTTATTAGTCATAAACAAGATTAATACATCTGGGGGATTTTGTAGGAATAACGAATGATTTATGTGTTATCAATACATCGTTCTATCACATATTCACCTGAAACAATTTGTTCTTTTTTCGCTTTAGATAGTTGCTTGATTCGGTATTCTATTTTCGACGCTTCGCTTCTCGAAGTGCCTATGTATTGGTGCCATTCTAGCTTGAGAGGACCTTTACCTTTAAGCGCTTTTGCTCCGGTTCCATTGCAATGTTGCCGAAACCTACGCTCAAGGTCGGTTGTGATACCACAATAAAGGGCATTGTTAGACATTCGGATTAAGTAAACATACCAATCCGAATGTAATTTTAGGGAGGGGGTGAGCAACGAGCTCATTAGGCAGAAAGCTGTTCAACCAGAGCCTTCAACTCTGCAACTTCTGATCTCAGTTCTTGAACTTCCAACTCTAGCTGGCTGAGTCGATCATTATTCACGGCGGGTGACTGAGCGGTTGCGGCTAATGACTCAACGTCAACTTCTCCACTAAATAGGTGCATATAGCGTGATTCACGCTTGCCTGCCTCACGCGGAAGCTTAACCACTAACGCCCCATCTTCGCGCGCAGCCATACTATCCAAAACGGCCTCAACCTCTTTAACATCAGAAAAGTCTGCAAGACGGTTAGTACGGGTTCTTATCTCACCTGGCGTCTGTGCACCGCGTAGAAGCATACAGCATACAATCCCTTTTTCCTGTTTGGTCAGTTTAAGGTCACCAAATTCTGTATTGCAAAAACGGTGTTGAAACTTACTCGCACGACTATTGAAGCCACTTTCATCACTGACTAAACGGCGTGCGATAAGGCCATCCACAGCTTGTTGAACTTCAACATCAGTCAGTGACATAACAGGCTCGCGATTGCTTTTCTGGTTACAAGCAGTCGTCAGGCTGTTCAACGTCAATGGGTAGTAGTCCGGTGTTGTGACCTCTTTTTCGATCAGACATCCGATCACACGGGCTTCTACTGGGGATAGCTCTATATTCATACCTTTTCCTTACTATGTTGTTGCAAACGCTCTTCTAGTGCTCAGCGAGGATAGGAACTTTTCTAATTTTTCCGTTCTCATCGATCATCACTATTTTACTTCGGTTCAGCTCGATCTCTGTCACCTCTTGCCGAGTGCGTTCATGCTTATATGCTTTGACTAGTCGACTAGCCCGTCCTGGCGATGGCTCTATTGTCTCACTAGGCATAATAATTTCGGACGTGCGCATTTATTACATCGTACCTTGCCACAGAATATGGAAATCATATATCGAACCACAGGCAGGCTCAATCGTCTGCCGATAGATTGGCGATAAAACCGTCAACACACTGTAATGATTGATCTTAGGACTGTTAACCCACTAGATGTTATGATTTAATCGTTGACAGTTTTTCAAAATATTAGGAAAGGGACCTATGAGTGGTGTATTTGAAATCGTAGCTCAAGCACGTCGAAAAAATAAGCTAAAACGCGAGCTTATTGATAACGAAAAGAAAGTTCGTGACAACCGTAAGCGTGTAGATCTTCTAGAAAACCTACTTGACTACATCAAGGCAGATATGAGCAACGAAGAAATCGTTGGTATCATTAAGAACATGAAAGCGGACTACGAAGATCGCGTTGATGACCATATCATCAAGAGCGCTGAAATCTCGAAAGAGCGTCGTGACATTAGCCGCCGTATCCGCGAACTGACTGAAGAAGACAAAGTCATTCAAGGGAAGAAAAAGTAGCCAGCGGCTACTCGCCAAATTAGCCAAGCCTGCACACCCTGTGCAGGCTTTTTCTTTGTAAGGTATTTCCCATTATCAGCCAACAATTTTGGTTATCACTTTTGCCGAAAATGCGTAAAACGTTTGCGTAATCGCTAACCTTCTCCGTTCCCTTTTTTGGGGCTTCCATCACACATTTAGCCCTGTTATATTTCATCTCAGTTAATCATTTAGACCATTCGAGGCACGGAGCTTCCTCACTTATCTCAAGAAGAGAAGAATTGGTACCGACAACGTTCGGCAAAAATTAAGAGGGTCAAATTATGGATATGGTTGAAATTTTAGGTTACGCAGCGTCTATCATGGTTGCTATTTCACTAACAATGAAAGACATCGTGCGCCTACGTGTCCTTAATTTCATCGGCTGTGCGCTGTTCACTGCATACGGTTTGATGATTGATGCATGGCCAGTAGTAGTAACAAACGGTTTCATTGCCTGCGTTAACGTCTACTTCCTAGCTAAGATGCAAAGCGAAAAAAAAAGCGACGCTGTTAAAAGCGCAGCCTAACCGACTGTAGAAAGATTTGAAAAAGCCCTTGATGTCTTATCATCAAGGGCTTTTTATTTACTTACGTTTCACCGCTCTAAGTGTCAATGATCATCAGCTTGCAATCAGCTCTCTACTCTCAATTTTATCCAAATACTTAGAACGGATTTCCATAAACTGATCCAAATTGGCAAGCAATACATCGACGCACATCGGATCAAACATCTGCCCTTTTTGAAACTTAATGTATTCAATGACTTCGCTAAGTTCCCACGCTGGCTTGTAAGCTCGTTTACTCAGAAGTGCATCAAACACATCCGCCAAAGTAACAATACGTGCTTCAAGCGGTATGCTGTCAGACCTCAACGCGTCAGGTAACCCCTTACCGTTAAAGCACTCATGGTGATGTCTGACGATGTTTTTGATGAATTGAATTTCAGCGTCAGAAACCGTCTTAGTTCCTGACAATTGAATCACTTCATCGATGATCTCTTCACCGTAGATAGTGTGATTATTCATGACCGCCCGCTCTTCCGGCGTGAAGCGTCTATCGCTGTAGAGAATATCGTCTGGAATCATATACTTCCCGATATCATGAAAAGGCGCGTAGAGACGAATACGGTGAATAAATTGGTGGCTAATTTCACTCAAGCTTTTTGATAAAAAGCGCGCAAGTAACTCACTATACATACCCATACGAGTTAAATGCTCTTTGGTTTCGGGATCTCTGGCATGACCCATTTTCAGCGCAATTTCCAGCGAAGCTTGAAAATGTCGCTGGCTCTCGAATAATTGTATAAATTGGTTTGCCACGACTTGAGCAAGGTAGGCAAAATCTCGTTCGACATCGCATCGGGTGAAGAAGCCCGTATCCTTGGCATTAACAAAGATAAAACCGATCGTTTTCCCTTGATACGAAATTGGGTAAGTGTAGCTGCTTCTATGACCTAAGCGGATCAATTCGCGAATACGATCAGTCTGAAGCATTTTACGTAAGTCACTGACTATCCTTACATTTGCAGTATAAGCAATGCTGGTTAAGGAGGAGTTATCACGAAGCTCATGCTGCTCAAAGTCATAACGACCCACATCGGCCATAGTGTCTTTAACATAGTAGTTTGAGACGCTGTTTTCACCCATTAGCGCAACGGAAAAACGGGACATTTGCGGATATGAATCGAGGACATGTTCATAGATGCTGTCAAGCTTGGGGATGAGGGAAAGATCTTGAGCAGCAATGTGATTTAAAAACGAATAGTTGAACATACAGCAACGTAGCCTTTATTTTTCTGATAATTTCTTGGAACAACATCTCATATTTGAGAGCCAACCTATCAGACATTTAACACTACGATAACCTTAAACTACGCAAAGTTAGAAATTCATCATAAAGTTTATGGTTATTACACCGTTACATTGCAAAATAGTTGATACAGAACAACATTCATCACCATCAAGCACGTAGAAAACGCGCTTCAAGTCATTGATAAATTAACAAGTTTAATCAGTTAGTTGAAACAATAAACAGCACTTCAACACGGCGATTACAGGCTTTACCTTCTTTAGTTCTGTTGCTGCATGCAGGCACATATTCACCATAGCCACGTGTGTAAATGGAGTCCATCGCGACCCTGTTGCTAACAAGCTGCTGTTTGACTGCATTTGCTCGCTTCATTGACAAGCTGTCATTAAAGCTTGGCGCGCCTGTGCTATCAGCATGCCCGTCAATAACAATGTCGATACTCGGTTGTGTTGCCAAGTAGCTTCCCATCATATCCAGCCAATATTTTGAATCAGAAGCCACTCGAGACGAGCCCGTATTGAATTTTATCGTGTCTTTGAGGCGTACCATGACATGATTACCCGGCAATATTTCGTAATCGATACCATTGCTGACAAGGAAGTTCTGTAAGTCACTATAGCTCTGAGTACGTTGTTGCCCCATTGGACCGCGAACTCCAGAAGTTGACATAACAGGCTGTGAGCCCCACTCAGGGTAGCGAACATCAAAATCCGACTTTGGCGCGCTGTCCAACAAGTTATCATCCCAAAATGCCATCTCGTCAGTCATGCTGCTACAGCCTGACACTAGGAGAATAAGGGGTAATATAATTTGCTTCATGAGTCCACCGTGAGTTCCGTTACGCTACATAATCTGTATCGGCAAAAATGAATAATCTTTAGTCCTTTTCAGACAATTTTTATCTCGATATTTACAATTATATAAACAGCTGAATTCAAGCACCGCATTATTCATCGTTAGAAATACTTTATTCACCCAATTCTGTCATCGAATGGTTTCGCTTCTCGATTTGAATCAGTAAAATCATCCTACTTTTAACTCACACAGATATCGCGCTGGTGTCACTCATCAAATTCGACACAGTCACGATTCGAGATATCATCATGAAAAAACTCGCAACCTTTGCTTTTATTGCTCTTTCTGCACTTCTAGTTGGCTGCAGCGAAAACTCTGGTCCCGTGGAAGGAAAGCAGTATGAACAACTTCCAGTCAACTTAGCGACGTTTCGTTTACCACCTGTTACCGAGGTATTTTCACTCAACTGCGGTCATTGCCGCCAGATGGAAAATGAGATGCCAACCATTGAGAAACTCACTGGTCAGTCGATTGGTAAAGTTCACGTAACGTTTAACGAAAGCGCGCAAATTGGTGCAATGATCTACTACGCGGCTGAAATGCAATTAGGCAAAAAGCCCGATCATGAGATGATGAACGAGATGTTTGCTGCAACTCAAATGGGAGACGGTGCAACACTTACAGATAAGAAGAACGCACTCGATCAAGTCTTCCATAGCCGTGGCTTAACCAGTCCTTATGACTTTGATGAACAGCAACAAAAACAATTGTTTGCTGCAATGCAAGTCGCTGACGACATCACAACCCAAGGTCAGATCAACGCCGTCCCTACTTTCATTGTTAATGGTAAATATCAGGTTATAACCAGCGGTCACCAAGATGTGGCAAGCATTGCTGAAACCATTAACTTCTTGCTTCAACAACCTTAATTCTACGGAAAGAAACTATGTCTAAAATTATCTTCCCAATCGTTGTTTTCATTCTTGCGGCATTTTTCATCTACCGCACTTGGACAAACCACAAAGCGAGTGAAGAAAACTTTGCTGCTGGACAAGCATTTCTCCTCGAGAACGCGAAGCGCGATAATATCATCACGACTGAAAGTGGGTTGCAATACGAGGTTTTGCATAAAGGTGAAGGCACTGAGCACCCAACAGTAACCAACACGGTAAAGGTTCATTACCATGGTACGCTTATCGATGGTACGGTGTTCGACAGCTCAGTTGACCGCGGTGAACCAATCAGCTTTAAATTGAATCAAGTGATCAAAGGCTGGCAGGAAGGTCTAACTTACATGACGGTGGGCGATAAATTCCGCTTATACATCCCTAGCCCACTTGCTTACGGCAAAAATGGCACTGGTCCTATCCCGCCTGCGGCGAGTCTGATTTTCGATGTCGAGCTGCTAGAAATTCAATAAAATCGTCAAAATACGAAAAGCCAACGGACATCCGTTGGCTTTTTGCTATCCGCACAAAATACGTCTGATAATGCAGGCAATTTAAGCGTAATTAACGAGATGACGCTGAATAAAGTCAACATCAGCAGAATAGAAGTCAGAGAGAGGCAATTCACTTGGCGATAACCAGTGAAAAGTCTGTTGGCGTTCGCTGCCCACAGCCGTCGGCTCATGCTCATCCGAGGCACTAAAAATGGCATAGTAAATACGTCCACCAAAATCATTTATGCCGCTGAAAGTTGCCGTGTGAGTCACACCATCAATCTTTGTCTCTTCGTAAAGTTCACGGGCCGCAGCGTCAGTGCCTGATTCATTTTTATTGACTGCACCACCTGGAAACTCGAAAACCATGCCTTTTGATGTTCTAAATCTTTCCTGAACCAACACTTTGCCATTTTTCATAACGATAGCCATAGACAAGTGCTTCATATGCCAACTCCTTTCCAATGTTTGTTTAATGCCTCGCTCTATCGTTCAGAGATGTTGTTCTTTTGAGGGTTCAATAGTAGCGAGCACACTGCCGACTTTTCGGCCAGATATTAACTCAATGTTAATTATGATGCTGATTCATTAAACAAAAACATGATCTAGAGAGACAAAAAAACCAGCACATAATCTTGGTGCTGGTCTTAATTTTGGTCAATTAGACAAATTATTTGTGCTTATCTTGAATGTATTTTTTGCTGACATCGACAACGGCGACATCTTTAAAAAAGCTACGTCCGAGTAATAGTGGGAACGTTAAGTGGGTGCGATCGGCCAGAGTAAATTCTGTTTTCTCTTTCAACTCGCCCACTTGAATCCATGCTTCCACAACCGCACGCTCGTGGCTACCATCGGCACTTGATTGGCGGATCTTAACCCAGCGTTGAACAGGCAGAGCAATTTCTTTGCTCTTAATACCTTCATGTTCGATCTTGAATTTGACCCAGTCTTTACCATCGCGCTCAAAAGGAACAATATCGATTGCACTGATAGAAGAGGTTGTCGCTCCAGTATCTACGCGCGCTTTGAAATTCGCATCTAAGCCCGGAACATAGACCCACTCTTCTTCGCCTAGCAGTAATTTACCATCAGAGGTTTTTTTCGGTTTTAATTCAACGACAGGTTCTTGAGGTTTTACGACTGGCGCAACTGGCTTTTCAATTTCTTGTTTTGGCTCTTCAATTTGCGGTTTTTCAACGTTGGGTTCTTCAATCTGTGGTTTTTGCTCGGGTTCTACAGGAGGTTGTCCCGTTGTCGAACAAGCGATTAAACCGCCACTTAGCATAAATGGAATTAGTGCTTTCCACGTATTATTCATTCGGTCACCTAATTTTGACAAACTGCAGTGCTAAAAGGGGCGAAAACTCGCCCCAAAACACTTATGAAACGTTCACTATCGCTTCGGCTACGTAAGGAATGTCCTTCTCAGTTAAACCTGCGATGTTGATACGACCATCGCCCACTCCATAAATTCCATATTGTTCACGGAGTTGCATCATTTGGTCTTGGCTAAAGCCTAGCACAGTAAACATGCCTTTGTGGCTCTCAATAAAATCGAATTGTGAAGTATTGTGGCTATTTCTCAATTCATGACACAAAGTCTGACGAAGGTTTAACAATCGTTGCTGCATTTCACTTAACTCTTGCTTCCAAACTGCGGTTAGCTCTTGATTTTGCAAGATAGTTTTGACTAATGCTGCACCGTGATCGGGTGGCATGGTATAAGTTGCACGAGCCAGAGTGAGAAGCTTACCTTTCGCATTACTCACATCTTCGACCGACTTACCAACCACGATTGCAGCACCGGTACGTTCACGGTAAAGACCGAAATTCTTCGAACATGATGTGGTAATCAGCATTTCTTCAACGTTGTTTGCCATGTGGCGAAGACCTTGTGCGTCTTGCTCTAGACCATCACCAAATCCTTGGTAGGCAATATCGACAAAGGGAATAAAGCCATTTTTCTGTGACAGTTCTGTAATCGCTTTCCATGCATCGAAATTGATGTCTGCACCTGTTGGGTTATGGCAACAACCATGAAGTAAAACCACATCTTCAGGACCCGCTTGTGCAAGATCATCCATCATACGAGCAACGTCAACTTGCTTAGTTTCAGGACTAAAATAGCTATAGTGCTTCACTTTCAGACCCGCCGCTTCCATGACTGGTCGGTGGTTGACATAGCTAGGATTAGAAATCCAAACCGTCGTATTTGGCTGTGCTACCCTCATCAGGTCACCCAACATACGTAGTGCACCGCTTGCACCCGGAGTCTGGATTGCAGCAACACGATCCATCGCTGAAGTGCCTTTAAGTAACAAGTCAATCATTGACTGGTTAAACTCTTCACACCCCGCCAAACCAACGTAAGATTTTGTTTTTTGTGTGGCGACAACAATGTCTTGTGCCTGAGAAATCGCTTTCATTACTGGCGTTTCACCAGCACTGTTTTTGTACACGCCAATGCCAAGATCAACTTTTTCGGCGCGTGGATCGTTGCGGTAAGCAACTGATAAAGAAAGAATAGGATCCAATGTAGGAGTCGGTAAATGAGAGAACATGAAAGTCACAACCCTTTGAAATTCAAGTAACGGCCTTCAAGTTAACATCTAATTTATAAATCTAGAAATAAAATTTCAGCGCTAAAGTGCAAAACAGGATAAAAACCCGAATCGATTAACATTTTTTTAACTTTCGGTCTTTTTGCAGCAAATTCTACTAGTCGATTTTAAAGCGATGAATAATCTGATTCGAACTTCCACGCCACTCAAGGTTTAGATCGCGTTTGTCCTGTTCAAACTTGCCATCAATCAGAGTATCAATATATTGGACCACTTCACGTTGCGCATCATCAAGCTCTGCCAATGTGTAACCCGTCCATACCCAGATATCTTTATCTGGACACTCCTCTCGTACTCGTTTAACCAGTTTGAGTATATGAGGTACATTGGCCGGATGAAGCGGATCTCCCCCCGACAACGATAACCCACGGCGTTTAATACGAGTATCGTTGAGATCAGCAATGATTTGATCTTCTGCCTGCTGAGTAAACAGGATGCCCGAATCCAAACGTTGAGTAGACTGATTGTAGCAACCGCGGCACTGATGCACACAGCCAGACACAAAGAGTGTACAACGTGTGCCTGGACCATTTACAACGTCTATGGGGTAATATTGGTGGTAATTCATACTTTACTCATTCAAACAAATTGAGCCCAATTTTGGGCTCAATGTGACTTGTTAGTGTTGCAATTCAACGACTCGATTTACAGGTGCTTGACGCGACGTTTAACTTCTTCTTGTTTACCGAAGTTAAACGGACGTGCATCTGGACTGCCTAGATAGCCGCACACACGACGTGTCACAGATACCTTAGTCGAGTCATGGTTTCCGCAGCTTGGGCAAGTAAAACCTTTACTGGTACAGTCGAACTCACCATTGTAGCCACACTCATAACACTCATCGATTGGCGTATTTGTTCCGTAATAAGGTACACGGCTGTAGCTGTAATCCCAGACGTTTTCTAACGCTTCAATATTGCGTTGCATGTTCGGGAATTCGCCATAGCAAATGAAACCACCACTCGAGATTTGTGGGTAAGGCATTTCAAAATCGATCTTGTCGTAAGGGTTAACCTTTTTCTCTACATCGAGGTGGAAACTATTGGTGTAATAACCTTTATCTGTCACACCTTTGATAACACCAAACTCTTTAGTATCAATACGACAGAAACGGCTACAAAGGTTCTCACTTGGTGTACCGTATAGGCTGTAGCCATAACCAGACTCATCTGCCCACTGATTCACTTTGTCTTTTAGATACTTGACGATATCCACCGCTTTCTGACGCAGTTCCGCATCGTCATAGACGTGTGTTTCATCACCAAACAACGCATTGATCGTTTCGTGAATACCGATGTAACCAAGAGAAATTGATGCACGGCCGTTTTTGAAGATGTTGGCAATAGGTTCGTCAGCTTTTAGTCGCACGCCACAAGCCCCTTCCATGTAAAGAATCGGTGCAACCCGTGCTTTGACATTTTCTAGACGTGAGATTCGAGTCTCTAGCGCACGACGTGCCAGATCCAGTCTCTCATCCAATAGCTTGTAGAACTGACGCTCATCACGGTTGGCAGCAATCGCAATTCGTGGCAAGTTAAGGCTTACCACGCCTAAGTTATTGCGCCCTTCATGGACTAACTCGCCATTCTCTTCGTAGGTACCCAAGAAACTACGACAACCCATAGGCGTCTTAAATGACCCCGTAATCTCGACCACTTTGTCGTAGTTAAGAATATCTGGATACATGCGTTTCGATGCGCACTCTAGAGCCAACTGCTTGATATCGTAGTTTGGATCTTCAGACTTGTGGTTTAACCCGTCTTTAATGCCAAACACTAGCTTTGGAAACACAGCCGTTTTACGATTTTTACCTAGACCCGCAATACGATTTTTCAAAATTGACTGCTGAATTAATCGTGATGCCCAACTTGTACCCAGACCGAAGCCGAAGGTAACAAATGGCGTTTGGCCGTTTGCTGTGTGGAGTGTGTTTACTTCATACTCTAGTGATTGGAACGCGTCGTAACACTCTTTCTCTGTACGAGCGGAGGCAAACGCTTCAGGATTAGGAATATCCCACTCTTTCGCGATCTCCAAATGCTTGTGATAACTCGTCATCACATAAGGTTCTAGCACTTCATCAATGCGGTTGATGGTTGTCCCACCATAGATATGGCTGGCGACCTGAGCAATGATCTGCGCCGTTACCGCAGTTGCAGTCGAAATGGATTTCGGTGTGTCTATCTCAGCATTACCCATTTTGAAACCGTGTGTCAGCATGCCTTGTAAATCAATGAGCATGCAGTTAAACATCGGGAAAAACGGTGCGTAATCTAAGTCATGGTAGTGAATATCGCCCATCTCATGAGCCTGAACAATATCACGTGGTAAAATGTGCGTTTTGGCATAATGCTTCGCAACAATACCAGCGAGTAGATCTCGCTGAGTTGGAATGACCTTACCGTCTTTATTAGCGTTTTCGTTGATTAGATCAACGTTACTCTCTTCAATAAGACCTTCAATTTCACGTGTCAACGTGCTCTGCTTCTCACGAGCAATATCACGATCATGACGATACTCGATGTATGAACGTGCCAAAGACTTATAAGGTCCTTGCATCAACTCGTTTTCTACTCGGGTCTGGATTTCGTGGATGTGGACTTCATCGTGATCTTTTAGCTGAAGCTCTACCGCTAACGCAACATTCAGTGCGTATAGTGCGATTTCTTGGTCTACGTGCTCGGCTGCTGATTCCACTGCAGCTTGAATGCGATCCCTGCTAAACGGAGCTCTTGAGCCATCACGCTTGATTACGATTGGTTTCACCTTTTCTCCTTACCCCAGCATACCCACAGACTTATCCACAAATACACTATATAGGGCGATTTCTTGTTCGACTGACACTATATATTGTGGCGTATTTAACGAGATGAGGGAGGCAAAAGTATTGATTTTGATCAACAAAAGGAGAGCCTCGCTCAAGATCAAATCGATCTTAGTGGTGTTGATCTCAGATGAGAATTAAATGATGAAAATTGCAAAAATGCTACTAAATCTACTTGCAATTTTATGACCTCTTATAGGATAAAGGCTGCAACTCTGTTCATGAATTAAATCCTATGATAGCCCCTAAAACGTGGTCAAATTTTGCGTCGCTCCTGTTGGTCTTTTCATTTCCTGCTGCGTCAGCACCACAGATGACGTTTTCAACGTGGAATTTCGAATGGCTAAGCAGCCAACCATCACCAGAGTTTTCTGCATCGCAGAGAAGCAGCGCAGACTTTCAGGTACTAAACCGGCACTTTCTCAACATCAATAGTGATGTCGTTGCGTTTCAGGAAGTGAACGATGCGCAAGTGCTGACCAAGGTCATTGGCACGAAATATCAAATGTTTTTTTCTGAGCGAAGTGAACGCAGCAACCAGCGTCACCAGTTCGATAGCATCAATCAATACACTGGCTTTGCGGTTAGAAAAGGAATTGAAGTGACTAACGCCAAAGACCTTCGTCTTGATAACGCTAACAACAGTAAACTGCGTTTCGCTAGTTACATCATCATTGACCCAACTAGCAATCAACCGCTTCATGCGCTTTCTGTTCATCTGAAAGCAGGATGTTCCGGTCGATTTAACAACAGCCAAGAGTGCCAAACACTCAAGGGACAAGGGCAAGCTCTCAATGACTGGATAAGGCTTCGTGAATCCAAACAAGAAGCCTATATCATTCTTGGGGATTTTAACCACAATATGGGTTATCAAAATGATTGGTTATGGAAAGGTATCTCAGATCAGACTCGCGCATCACTGGCATCAAAATCCAGTCGGGCGGATTGTAAAGTGAAATCACGTAACAACCCGAATAAGACTCACCAATTTCGCTCACTCATCGATCATATCATTGTCAGTGACACGCTAACCGCATCGACACCCAAACAAGATGTCTTTGCGATCAGCGATGTGATTAAGCATCAACTCAGCGACCATTGCCCTCTGAGCACTGAAATTCAATAGCTACAAATCACCGGGATTAAGTAGTACAACATCCCCTTCAACAAGCCCTTTTCGCACTCGGAAGTCATCCCCCAATTGGACAAGTCGAGTGTGAACAGTACCCTCTTCGACCACTTTAACGTAGTCCAATTGACCGACTTGATAGATAGCAGCAACTGGGACTTTAAGTACTTTTTCACTGCCGAGTTCAACAGATACTCGGGCAAAATTGCCTGGATAGAGTGTATGTTCGGTGTCGAAACCCAATCTGATTAGGTAGCTGCGCGACCCACTATCCGCCGCCGGCGCAATTTCATTGATGTTTGCATCGAGAACCAACTGGTAAGTTGGGATCTCAACCGCCAACGTCGCGCCTATCGACAAAGCGGGCATGACTGATTCGGCAACATCCGCTTCAACAATGAGTGAGTCTGGATTGTACATCGACAGCAACGCCATACCTGGTGTTGCTGTGTCACCTGAGTTAATCGGTTTGTGGGTAATAACACCATCAAAAGGTGCCGTAATTACGCTGAAACCAAACGTTGTTTCTGCTTCCGAAACCGCCGCTCGCGCCTGCTCCAAATTCGCTATCGCTGTCTTTAATGTACTCTCAGCCTGATCAAATTGCGCTTGCGGTACCAATTTTTTGTTCAGGAGCTCTTTGATTCGCGCATACTCTTTACGCGCTGCATTTAGCTGCGCTTGTGAAGATGACAAACTCTGCTCAGTCTGCCTGACTCGCGCATTAAGATCGTCACTTTCTAATCTCAGCAACACGTCTCCTTTACGGACTGGCTGACCCACTTCAACCAACACTTCGACGACCGTTGCCGTTAATCTCGCGGCTATCGTCGCTTTTTGATCCGCGACGACCGTTCCCGGAAACTGTCGCACTACACGCTCTTCGGTAGCAACCAGAGTGACAACTGTCTGTGTTTGAGTGACCGCATCACGTGCTTGCATTTGGGTCGAGACTTTAGGAGTAAACACGCCTGCCATGTAGAGGAAGACCAATGCAAGTCCGGCGAAGAGAACGGTTCCTAATAAAAGTTTACGATTGATCATTGTTCATCCTCCAATACAGGAAGTCCATGGCCCTGTTTATTCTGATAAGCGAGGTTATAGACCACTGGAATAACCAGTAGAGTAAATATGGTTGAAGCGGTAATACCAAAAATAATTGCCCATGCTAATCCATTGAATATTGGATCGAGAGTAATAACGATGTTACCCAGTAACGTAGTACCCGCGGTGAGTAATATCGGCCTCATCCTAACTGCGCCCGATTGAAGTAAAGCATTATTTAACGATTCGCCGCGAGCCAAGGATTGCTGGATGAACTCAATGAGAACAAGAGAGTTACGCACCACAATACCCGCCAATGCAATCATTCCGATCATCGCGGTTGCCGTAAATAGTGCTGGGTCTGGATAACCATTTATGTCACTCGACAAGCTATTTAATAGCCAGAATCCCGGCATGATACCAATCACGGTGAGCGGTATAGCAAGCATAATAATGCCAGAAACAGCAGGCAGCCCAGTCTGAATTAACATTACAACAAACACGCCTAGCAAAGCCGCACCATATGCGATTCCGAGGTCACGAAAAACATCAACCGTGATTTTCCATTCCCCTTCTCCGCTCCATACCACGTGGATATTATCGTCCAACTGCCAATTCTGTCCTGAACCGTTACTCAAGTAAGTACGATTGCTCCAGTCAGTAAATTCACGCTCACTGTGCCTATTTTGGTCGGCAATGACGTCAGCAACGATTTCACCAGGAACACGACCTACTGACTCTGCATAGACATACACAACAGGTTTGAGGTTCTTATGATAGATCGGACTATCCACAGCTCTTTTGACAAACTCGCCCAGCTCCGATAACTGAACTAACGGTTGCGGTGCATCACTGAACGTACCTTGACTTGCCACTTTCACTACCCCCGCTTGCCCACGAACATAGAGTTGCAACAGGCTGTCTAAAGAATCACGCTCTCCTCTCGGTAGACGAATTTCTATCGGCAGCGCCGCTACTTCCTGGGCACTGGCCAAATAACCGAGTACTTGCCCTTTATTGGCCGCGGTAATGGTGGCATTGATATCTTGGACTGAAATGCCTGAAAGCGCTGCTTTTTCCTGATCAACAATAAACTGCCAAGTCTCCAGTTGCTTCTGAACACTGGTGTCGACCTCTGATACAAAGGCTTCGCTTCTCAGTCTCTTTGCAACAATGTCTGCCTGCGCAATCAATTCTTGGTAGCTGGTCTGCTCATTGCCATACACTTCCGCTGTGATCGTCGCTATCACCGGAGGGCCTGGCGGCACTTCGACTAACTGTATATCTGCGTCTTGTTTTCGTGCAATGGACTCCAAATCCTCTCTGAGTCGCGTAACAATTTGGTGTGATTGCATTGAGCGGCTATGCTTGTCTACTAGTACCACTCTCAACTCACCTTGATACGGTTCACTACGCATAAAGTAATGACGAACCATGCCATTAAAGTCCATTGGAGACGCTAACCCCGCAAATCCCGAGACTGATTCGACTTCTGGTACTTGTAGCAAATAATCTGCGAATACGCGCAATGCATTTGAAGTGTCAGCAAAACTGGCGGACTCAGGCATGTTCAACACCAGCTGAAACTCATTCTTATTGTCATAAGGCAAAAGTTTAAGCGGAACGAGACGCAAAGCAGGTAAGGTTGCCGCCGCAAAAAACAACATCGCAACTAAGCCTAAGAACAGCCACGCCTTCTTACGACTCGCAAGCAGAGGCGTCAAAACTCTCGAGTAAAGTTTGTATAGCGCGGAATTTTCTATTTGGTAATGGTCTTGTTGTTTGGTCGCTTTAAGAAGTTTTTTGGCCAACCAAGGCGTAATAAAGAACGCGACGATAGTACTGAATATAACACTGATAGGAACATTGAATGCCAACGGTGCCATGTAAGGTCCCATCATTCCGGTAATAAAGAACATCGGAGTAAAGACAATCACAATCGCGACCGTGGACATTAAAAGTGCACTGCGAATCTCTACCATCGCCGCCACAATGGCCTTGGTACGAGACAAGTCTTTTCGTTTTAGAAAACGTTCAATATTATCAATACTCGCGATCGGGTCGTCGACAATCAAACCCAGCGCCAAAATCAGTGCAAACAGGGTAACGCGGTTGATCGAGTAGCCAAACAGCAAGTCCATTCCCAACGCCGCCCCGTAGCTAATAGGGATAGCAATACCCACCACAAGTGCACTACGCCAGTTAAGGAACAGACCGACAAATACCACCACGGTAACGATTGAAATTCCTAAGCTAGAGACCAGGTTAGACACCTTATCGTCAGCGGTCTGACCATAGTTCCTAATAATGTCGACCTTAACTTCGCTGGGAAATTGCTCGTCTTGAAGTAAGTCAAATCTATCAACTATTGATTGAGCCACATCGACCGCATTCGATCCTTTTTGCTTCGCGACAGAGATAAACACCGCTGGATACTCAGTTGCGGTTTCTGAAGAGATATACCAAGTGTCGGTTGCTGCTTCAGAAGCCCCATCAACAACAGAGGCAATATCGCGCAAGTAGACAGGTTTATTGTTGACGACTGCAATGACAAGATCCTGAATATCTTGCGCAGATTTAAACAGCTGACCGGATTCGAGTTGGAACTGCTGCCCTGCTATTTGCACCGCGCCAGCTTGGGATTTGGTATGACTTACGCTCAGTGCATAGTTCAAATCGCTCACTGTGACGCCAAAGTTTGCCATGGCAAGTGAATCAAGCTCGATGTGAATCTTTCTCGATTCACCACCAATAACTGCAACGCTGTTGGTCAAAGGCAGGGCTTTAATACCGAGAGTCGCTTGGTCAGCAATACGACGCAGTTGATAGCGGTCAACCTTGTCTGCATCAGTCGAATAGATCGCCGCAACGACGATAGGCACATCATCAATTTCAATGGGTTTGACTAACCAACGGCTTACCGACGGTGGAATACGATCTTGGTTTGAATAGAGCTTATTATACAGTTTGACTAGCGCCGCTTCACGTGGCTCACCGACGTAAAACCTGACGATGACCTGTGCTGCCCCCTCCATTGATGAAGAGTAAACATATTCAACACCATCAATCTGACTTAGGAGTTTTTCCAGTGGCTCAGTAACTTGATTTTCAACCTGCTGGGCGCTGAGTCCTGGTGCTGAAATCAATACATCCGCCATCGGAACAACAATTTGCGGATCTTCCTCTTTAGGCGTCAGCCATAATGCCGCAGCTCCAACTGCCAATAGCATAAAAATCAATATTGCTGGGAAGAAGCTATTCATTACAGAATGAATCACACCATCCTTGGTTGCCGCACGTTCCATGTCCCCTCCAATGGATCCTAGCTGGATCTCACAATACGTGGCTGGTTATTGCTCTTGCCGAATATGACTTTCGCCAGCAGCGAGCCAACGACCATAGCACAGAAGAAAATCACAATAGATAGATTTCCTAAACCGAGACTTGCAACCGCAGGACCTGGGCAGATACCTGCGATTCCCCAGCCAAGGCCAAACAGTGCCGAACCAGAAATCAATTTTGAATCAACGTTTTTTGCTTTAGGCAAACTATATTCACATCCAATAACAGATGCTTTACGAGGTTTGATCACTAGAAAATAGCACGGCATAAAAACAAGCAATGCTCCGCCCATCACAAATGCCAAACTTGGGTCCCATTGTCCTGCAACATCCAGAAAACCAATAACCTTTTGCGGTTCAATCATTCCCGACAGCGCCATACCAACGCCAAACAATAGACCGCTAATCAATGCAGATAAACGAAATAACAAAGTGTTCATCAAACCGCCTTTATTGGAAAACATGTAAACGGAAATACACGGTCACACCAGCAACCAACATAAAAACACAGGTGGCAATGATTGAACGCTTCGATAAGCGTCCAATGCCACAGATACCGTGCCCACTAGTACAGCCATTCGCCATACGTGTACCTAACCCCACTAATAAACCTGCAGAAATCAGTAGAGAGAGAGAAATACCTTCGGTTACTGGGACTTCAACACCAAGCAGGGCTACACTTAGTAGTCCACCTAGCACCATGCCGGTGAAAAACAGCAGACGCCATGAAAATTCACCGCTTCGTGGGCTGATCAAACCGTTTATCACACCACTAATTCCGGCCACTTTACCGTTAAAAAGCATCAACAGAGTCGCAGAGACTCCGAGCAACATTCCACCAAATAACGAGTGCCAAGGAACAACTTCTAACATCGAAATGATTACCTTCTTATTTACAAAAAACGCTATGTAAGCTCAGGATTAACGGTTCCACACGTGGATCCGCTAGTGAATAAAAAACCTGTTGTGAGGATTTGCGTGCCTGAATCAAGTCATGCTTACGCAATACAGTCAGGTGCTGAGAAAACGCAGATTGACTTAGAGCAGAACTTTGTTGCAACTGACCTACGCCCACCTCACCTTGAATCAATTGGCAAAGCACCATTAAACGCTCAGGATGCGCCATCACTTTAAGTAGATCAGCAGCCTGCGTTGCGTTGTCCTGCATGTCTTCGATGTTCATTGCTTGTGTCGCCATGATTTGCCTCTTTATTGATTACATCTCTAGATATTACGCAAATACACAAATTAGTCAATTCTAATTTAGCGATTATAAAATTAGACAAATTAACATTAGACTTTTCTAATTAAAGAATCTATATTGAACCTAATTCGATTTAATCGGTAACAAGGAAACTCGATTATGACAATGGAAAACGCGATTCGCGTACTAGCAGGAAGTATGGTTTTATTGTCGGTGCTACTTACTTTCACAGTCAGTAGCCACTTTGTATGGATAACCGTTTTTGTCGGCGTAAATTTGATTCAAAGTGCCTTTACTGGTATCTGCCCAGCGGTTTTCATTTTGAAAAAGTTTGGCTTTCGTTAACTGAGGTTTATTAATGACTAAGATTTTAATTGTCGGCGGTGTGGCTGGCGGCGCATCTGCGGCAGCTCGTGCTCGCCGATTAAGTGAAGAGGCCGAAATCATCATGTTTGAACGCGGCCCGTTTGTTTCATTTGCAAATTGCGGTCTTCCCTACCATATTGGCGGCGATATTAAAGAGCGCAGCAAGCTTCTATTGCAAACTCCAGAAAGCTTCTTAGCTCGATTTAACGTTGATGTTCGTGTTATGAACGAAGTCGTTTCTATCGACCGACACAACAAGCAGGTTACGGTTAAGAACCTACTGGATGGTAGTGAGTATATCGAAAGCTACGATTTCCTCTTGCTGAGCCCTGGTGCTGGCCCTGTGGTTCCGCCAATCCCAGGCATTGAGAACCCGCTGACCCACTCGCTGCGCAACATTCCAGACATGGATCGCATTATTCAAACCATCCAGATGAACAAGCCAGAGCACGCAACGGTTGTGGGTGGCGGATTCATCGGTCTAGAAATGATGGAAGCTTTCCACCAGTTGGGGATTAAAACCACGCTGATTGAAATGGCTGACCAAGTGATGACACCGGTTGATCGTGAAATGGCGGGCTTTGCTCATGCTGAAATTCGTCAAAAAGGCATCGATCTTAAACTAGGCGTAGCGCTTGAAGCGGTTGAGTATATACCAAACCAACATATTGCGAGCTTTAGTTCTGGCGAAGACACTGAGCACCAACATGTCGAAGGTGAGCTAAATCTTACGCTCAACAATGGCGAGTCGTTAACCACCGACATCTTAATTATGGCTATCGGTGTGCGCCCTGAAACTAAGTTGGCAAGAGAAGCAGGACTGCAAATTGGTGGTCTGGGTGGAATCTACACCAATGAAATGATGCAGACTAGCGATCCTAGCATCTACGCTGTCGGTGATGCAGTTGAAGAAAAAGACTTTGTTACAGGTGCACAAACTCTGGTTCCTCTTGCAGGGCCAGCTAACCGTCAAGGTCGTATGGCTGCCGACAACATGCTCGGACGCAATGAAACTTATCAAGGTACACAAGGCACGGCTATCTGTAAGATCTTTGACCTTGCCGTAGCTTCCACTGGGAAAAACGAGAAGCAGTTGAAGCGCGAAGGTGTCGACTATGAAAAAGTCTATGTGCATACCGCCAGCCATGCGAGTTACTACCCTGGCGCTGAGATTGTATCGTTCAAGATGTTGTTCGATCCAAAAACAGGCAAAATCTTCGGTGCTCAAGCGGTGGGTAAAGATGGTGTCGATAAACGAATTGATGTGATGGCGGTTGCCCAACGTGCGGGTATGACTGTTGAGCAACTTCAACACTTAGAACTCACTTACGCGCCACCATATGGCAGTGCCAAGGACGTGATCAACCAAGCGGCATTTGTTGCCAACAACATCATCAAAGGTGACGCTACACCGATTCATTTTGATGAGATGGATTCACTCACTGACGATCAAGTACTGCTTGACGTACGTAACCCTGGTGAGCTTGAAAACGTTGGCTTCATTAAGGATGCGATAAACATCCCTGTAGACCAATTGCGCCAGCGTATGCACGAGTTACCGAAAGACAAAGAGATTGTAATCTACTGCCAAGTTGGTTTACGCGGTAACGTCGCTTATCGTCAATTAGTCAACAATGGCTACAAGGCTCGCAACTTAATCGGCGGCTATAGAACTTACAAGTTCGCCCGAGCATAACGTGATTCTATAACAATAACTGCACTTCTATTTGGGAACCTTGGGTTCCCTTTTTTTATAGAATAACTTGCTGCCAATCACTACAACCTTTGTCTAGTTCTCATCTTGAATTGATTTAGATCATTTTTTATTCAATCAATTGAGGTTATTTTGACATTGCGTTAACAGGAAAGTAACAAGGAAGATGCCAATGGAACTGAAACAAGACCCACGCTGCTACACAGATGTTTGCGTTAATGGAAAATGGTTTCACCATGACCACTGCACAACAACCGCATATATGCTCAAAGGCGGCGCTTCGTGTTCAATAGAACTCGACAAAATGCCAGAAACCGAAAATGAACTTGTGGAACTTATTTCATCACAATTCTAATACTCAGAATCACTTTTTTATTCTCCCTTTCTTCTGAGTAACGAACAAAAATTCACGATATAAAAAAGGCAGGTATCCCCCTGCCTTTCTTATTTAATGCCATATTAAGCCGTTAATTTACTTGTTTTGTAGGTATTAACGCCAAACACAACAATTACAGCTAACACAAATGGCAATACGTAGACATTCATCGTCTGCCAACCTACGGATGCCTCTAACCACCCTGACATTAAGGCCGTGATCGTTACGCAGCTAAAGACAAAAAATTCGTTAAAGGCCTGAGCTTTGGACTTATTGTGACTTTGGTAAGATTGACTAAACAATCCGGTTGCCGCAATAAACATAAAGTTCCAGCCGACACCTAAAAGAACCAGAGCCAAGCTGAAGTGCCAAATCGACTGGCCATGTATATTGATGGCAATACATAGAATAAACAGTAAGCCGCCCGCCAATATCATTCTTCTGGCACCAAAGCGTTCAATCAGACGCCCCGTAAAGAATGCAGGAACGAACATCCCCAGAACATGCCATTCGATTACGCCCGCCGCTTTATTAAAATCGAAGCCGCACCCAATCATAGCGAGCGGTGTCGCCGTCATCAGTATATTCATGACCGCATATGCCACCATTGCAGCGAATACGGACACCATAAAGTTGGGCGCTCTGATGATCGTCGCTAATGAATCGACTTTGGCTACTTGCGTCGCTGACTGTGGCTTAGGGAACTGAATCGTTTGCAATAAGCACAGCGCACAGATATTAAGAACAATCAGTGCCATAAATGCCCCAACATAAAGCCCATCGGCGGACCATTGCTGAGAGTAAATGGCTAAGTTTGGTCCCAGCATGGCGGCCAAAACGCCACCAGCCATTGAGATCGATATCGCACGATGCCTTGCACTTTCATCACACACTTCAATGGCTGCAAATCGGTACAAGGTGCCAAAGCCGATGCCAATCCCCAGCAAGAAAGTACCTGCACAAAATAGATAGAAGGCCTGTATAGACAAAGCATATGTCGCTAAGCTTGCTCCGCTAATACCGATGATATTACCAATGCTAAACCCTTTTCTACGCCCCAGCTTGCCCATTATCAGTGAAGCCGGAATCGTCGCGCTCATCAAACCTAGAAATTGTACTGCGACAGGTAACGTAATCAGACTGCTATTGGGAGCCAGTGTTTTTCCTACCAATCCAATGACAGAAATCAAAAGGATATTGCCAGTCATTAATAGCGCTTGGCACAGCGATAAAAGCCAAACGTTACGATTCATCGCAGTGCCTCTTTTACCGCAGCCTCAACGTGAATCATTACGGTGTCGTACAAGGGCACTCGCGTATCTGCCTGTTCAACCAGCAAACCAATCTCAGTACAGCCAAGGATCACCCCTTGTGCTCCATCGGCATAGAGGTCGTCAATAATGGTGAGAAAATCATCCTTGGAACGTTGACTGATCTGCCCTTGACAGAGTTCATCGTATATCACGGTATGAACGAGTTGACGCTGAACGCCATTTGGAACCACAACTTCAATACCATACTTATCGGTTAGACGCTGCTTATAGAAGTCCTGCTCCATCGTAAATGCTGTGCCTAATAAGCCAATTTTTGTGATTCCCTGCTCTATTAACGTCTCACCAGTGGCATCCGCAATATGGAGAAGCGGGATGGAGATCGACTCTTCAACCTGCTGCGCCACTTTGTGCATGGTGTTGGTCGCGATAAGAACAAATTCTGCGCCCGCACGTTCTAAAGACTGCGCCGCCTGACAGAGAATATCAGCATTGGATTGCCAGTCCCCTGAGCGTTGCAGTGCTTCAACTTCAGCAAAGTCGACACTGTTGAGTACCACTTTCGCTGAATGCAAACCGCCTAACGCACTTTTTATACCTTGGTTAAGCTGTTTGTAATACGTCACTGTCGACTCCCAGCTCATTCCGCCAATAATACCGATGGTTTTCATTCCGTTCCCTCTCCTAACCAATTAAACCCACTAGAACAGATTGATGCAGAGAATACAAACAAAAAGCCTCTGGTGGTTAACCAGAGGCTTTAATCTTGCACTGAACAGACTAGTTATCCGAGGTTATCGGTAAGGTCTGTTTGACGTATTGTCCAGGCGCAACTTCAAGTGCAGGGAACTGTTCACTTCCTACCGTAAATGGCGCTACCTGTTCATCTGGATTGAACGACAACAGCCACTGGTGCCAATGCGTCCACCATGACCCTTCACTGTGAGAAGCGTTTGACAACCATTCATCGGCACTATCGTCGAGAGAATCGTTCGTCCAGTAACCATACTTCCCTTTGGCTGGATGGTTAACAATACCGGCAATATGCCCTGATTCACCAAGCACAAAGGTTTTGTTGCCGCCAACGTTGAGCGCACCACGATAGGTGCCCTGCCACAACGCGATGTGGTCTTCTTTGGTTGAAACGAAGTAACTTGGAATTTTGATTTTATTCAGGTCGATCCATACACCGCCAATTTTAACGCCTTTGTCCGCCACTAACTTATTATTGAGATATAGCTCTCTTAACATAAAGTTATGCGTATCCGCCGCTACGTTCGTGCTGTCACTGTTCCAATACAATAGATCAAAATCTACTGGGCTGTTCCCTTTGAGATAATTATCTACGTAGTAATTCCAGTACAGGCTGTTTTCACGCAACAGGCTGAAAGTGACACTCAAAGAGCGTCCATCCATATAACCTTTGGCGTTATTCTGCACTTCGATTGCATTGATGATGGTATCGTTAATGTACGCCCCCACCTCACCAGGCTGCGAGAAATCGAGCAAAGTAGTGAAGAAGGATGCACTCTTAATACGTTTCTTCATTCGCTTCGCGGCGTAGTAGGCAACGGTGCTTGCCAAAACCGTCCCGCCAATACAATAGCCTGCGGCGTTAATCTGTTCCTGACCGGTGATATCTTCAATGGCACTAACCGCTTTCACGACGCCTTCAGTGACATAGTCGCCAAACTCGACATGCTGCTGAGACTTCCCTGGGTTACGCCATGAGATCATAAATACCGCGTGTCCCTGTTCCAATAACCAGCGGACCATAGAGTTCTTTTCTCGCAGATCAAGGATGTAGTATTTATTGATAAAAGGCGGAACAATCAATAACGGGGTCGCGTTAACCGTTTCCGTCAACGGGCGGTACTGAATCAGTTCAAACAACTCATTGCGAAACACGATGTCACCTTGGGTGTTGGCAATATCCTCACCCAATCGGAAAGCATTATTGTTGGTCATACGAATCTTGAGAATATCCGCACTCGACTCAACATCTTCCTTCAATTGTTCCAAACCCGCTAATAAGTTCTCACCGTTTTGTTCTAGTGTGAGCTTAAGTAATTCTGGATTAGTCGCAATGTAATTGCTCGGCGACAGCGCATTGATGGCTTGTCTAGAAAAAAAGCTAATGCGCTCTTTGCTTTTCTCATCCAGTCCTTCAATGCTGTTGATTGTCTCAAGATAGGTTTTGCTAAACAGTAGATAAGACTGTTTGATGAAATTGAAAAAGATGTCTTTTTGCCACTCTTCGTTAGAGAAGCGCTTGTCACCTTTCTCTGCGCTGACGACGTCCTCAGTGTTGGCCGTAAGCGCGACATTTTGCCAAATCTGCAACTGCTGTTGCCACCACTCAGCCTGAATTTTAAGCAATGCCGCAGGTTGATTCGCCGCACTTTCAAATAACTTGGCGGTATCTTCGAGGTTAACCTCTTGCATTGCTTTATTGAGTGGGGAGTTTGCGGCTGCCCTGCTCAACTCTAGATCTTCCCACCACTTTTGATTGGTTTCTTGGAGCTTAACAAGGTAGTCCGAAAAGAAGTTTTGTAACATATAACGACTCCTAAGATCGGAAAATAGCCGCCTTTCGGCGGCAAAAAAGTCAGTGTTATGCAGGAGTCACTGTCTTAAGGTTTTCCGATGTCATTTGCTCAACATCGTCTTTGAACTCTTTAGCAATCGCCTGAAGCTTGTTGCTGTCATCCATCATCTGTTGAGAAAGTTTGGTTAGTGCCGCTAGCTGTTGACCACTGAAAGCGGTAAGTGATGTCGCATCTTTGATTTCACTTGCTGCTTTCATCTGAGCGAGACCCATATCGCTGTATGTGCGAATAGCGTTAAGCTGAAGCTCTGTGAGTACTTCAACATTCTTTGTCACTAGCTTGTTGAATTTTACGTATGGTTCCATTGTCTTTTCTGTTTGATCTGCAAACGTTTTGAAAAAATCTGTGTACATGGTTGGTACTCCTAAGTTAAGTCCATTTAATTGGGTTAGTTAATTGATTTGATAACAACAGCAGTACCCATACCGCCGCCAACACAAAGTGAAGCGACACCGTATTGATTTCCACTGCGATTAAGTTCATGAATGAGTGAAACTAGAATTCGGTTTCCAGAGGCCCCAAGTGGATGACCAAGTGCTATTGCACCGCCATTAACATTGGCTTTCTCAAGAATTGAGGAGACTGACACACCATGCTTTTCAGCCAGTTGGTGAATCACACCCAGTGCCTGAGCAGCAAATGCCTCATTGAGCTCATAGACACCAATATCATCTGTAGTCAGTTGCGCTTTTTGCAATGCGAGGCTGACAGCTTCAACAGGGCCTAGTCCCATGATTTCGGGTTCAAGTCCAGACTGAGCATAGCTCACGACTTCAGCGATTGGCGTAAGCCCGTGCTCCTTCACTGCCGATTCACTGGCTACGATGATGGCGCTAGCACCATCATTGATTCCTGACGCATTGCCCGCAGTAACGGTCCCTTCTTTATCAAACGCTGGACGCAGGTTTGACAAGCCAGTCAGGGTCACGTCAGGCTTTGGATATTCATCCGTATCGAACACAACGGTCTCACGACGTTTTTTAACATCAACCGAGACGATCTCTTGCTTAAACTTACCCGCCTCAATTGCAGACACCGCTTTTAACTGACTCGCCAACGCATATTCATCTTGCTGCTGACGGCTAATGCCCACCAATTTGGCCACGTTTTCAGCCGTAACACCCATATGGTATTGGTTATAAACATCCGTCAGTCCGTCGTTAATCAGTAGGTCAGTCAGATTCATGTTGCCCATTTTGTGTCCATCACGAATACTTGATGGCGCTGTGAATGGGATTTGAGACATCACTTCTACACCTGCTGCTACCACGATATTTGCATCACCAGCTTTGATGTGGCTTGCGGCATCCATCACCGTCTTCATACCACTGCCACACACCATGTTGAGTGAATAAGCAGGCACTTGATGCGGAATACCAGCGTAAATCGCAGCTTGTCGACCAACGCCCATACCTTGTCCGGCACTGACCACATTGCCCACAATGACTTCATCAATCGCGTCAACCTTAACGCCACTGTCAGCAATCGCTGCTTTGATGGCAATTGAAGCTAGATTTCCCGCAGAAATGTCTTTCAACGAGCCACCGAAAGCACCGATCGGTGTACGCTTCGCCGCTACAATAAATACTTTTTCCATCTGCTCGTCCCTTTAATTCATGTATAAGCCGCCATTTACAGAGAGTGTTTCCCCTGTAATGTAGGCTCCGGCATCACTGACCAAATAAGAGACGGATTGTGCAATTTCGTGCGGAGTTGCAAGACGTCGCATCGGGATCTGTTCTTTAATTGATTCGAGCACTTCTGGACGCATGTCTTCGACCATAGGAGTGCCGGTATAACCTGGTGCGACAACGTTAACCGTCACACCACTTCGAGCACCTTCTGCGGCAAGTGCTTTTGAAAAACCGATCATTCCGGCTTTGGCTGCAGAGTAATTAGTTTGACCAAACTGTCCTTTCAGACCGTTGACTGATGAGATGTTGATTACGCGACCATTTCCCTTTTCACACATCGCAGAAAATAGAGGCTGAGTAACATTGAAAACACTATTAAGGTTAGTTTCGATAACATCTCGCCACGCAGAAGGAGACATTTTTTTAAACAGACCATCTCGAGTGATCCCAGCATTATTGACGATCACGTCAATCGTGCCCTCTTCCTCAAGCAATTTAGCTAGTCGCTCAGCACATTGTTCGGTGTCTGTTACATCAAGCTCAAACAATCGAACTTGATCTTGGTTAAATCCTTTTTCATTAAACCATTCCAACGCACACTCATAATTACCGGTATAGTAAGTGGCGATGACTCGGTAGCCATCCTCGACAAGTTGTGAGGAAATAGCAGAACCAATTCCGCCTTTCGACCCAGTGATCAAAGCGATTTTCTTCATTAAGAGACTCCATTCTTTACAGAAATTAATAACCCAAACAAATATTGAAAAACTCTTGTCATATATTTGTCATTGCGACAAACATAGAATAAATAATCTAAGGCTTTTTGCTTGCCTCTTATTAAACTAAGCTAATACCTAATTATTACACTTCAAATATTTTTTCACTTTTTATGCATAAAGGTGAACAAAGTCTCATATGGAATGAAATGTTATATCCTTGTTAACGATCGCTATCTAATTGATTGGAATAGACTTTATTTAAATTCTCATTCTATCAATAACATCTATCTTGCTGTTTTTTCACGGTATATTAGGATTTTCACTTATTTCATTAGTCTTCATCACTTGTTTAATGACAATGATTATCACGCAGTATAATTTGAAAATGAGTAGTTAATTAGCAGACTATCAATATAGTCCTTAGTATTAACAATAAGAATAATAATTGAGATATAGATGACTCACTTAATGTAAGTTAATGATTAATTTAACAATCAAAAAGAACAATGTAGTCATACTTTAGTATAGTGAGGAATGATATTTTGTTTAATGATGTGATGATATTAATTTAATTCTATTCAATATCAATTTATGTCATTTATCGACTAAAGAAAGATAAAAAAGCCCGAAATTTCTTTCGGGCTGGCTTAAATCGAATCGAGGTTCAATCCATGAATTATCCGGCAGTGGATGGTTTGATTCGGTAAAGAATGGCAAACAAAACCGGTACGACAATAAGGGTCAGTACAGTCGCGAATCCAAGACCCGCCATAATTGTAATTGCCATTGAGCCAAAAAATGCGTCAAACACCAAAGGAATCATTCCGAGTATGGTGGTTAAAGCTGCCATGCTTACAGGTCTAACACGTGATATCGCGCTATCAAATACCGCTTGGTAAGGATCCTTACCTGACGAGAGCTCAATATTGATTTGATCCAACAATACGATACCGTTTTTCAAAATCATTCCGCTCAGACTAAGTAAACCAAGAAACGCCGTGAAACTAAAAGGCATATCCATGGCTAATAAGCCGATTGAAACACCGATGATAGATAGTGGAACGGTAAACCAGATCACCAGTGGTTTTCTCAATGAGTTGAACAACAACATTGTGATGATAAACATCAGCAAGTAACCCATAGGTAACGAGCCAAACAGAGCCTCTTGTGCGTCTTTTGATGATTCATACTCTCCCCCCCAAGTAATCTCATAGCCATCGGGTAACGAGATTGCCTCAACAGCAGGTCTCACTCGGTTGAATAAACTAGCAGGTGTTTCATGACCAAGCACATCATGGTCTGCCAGCACCGTTAGCGTGCGTTTTCTATCACGTCGTTGAATGAGTGGTTCTTGCCAGTCTAAGGTCACACCATCAATCACCTGCTCAACCGGAACGTAACTTTGCAGTGTTGGGCTCCAGATTTTCACATTGGCTAGTGATTCAAAATCAACACGTTCTTGCTCTGGTAGCCGTGCAATAATCGGCAGTCTATGTGTGCCATCACGCAATAAGCCGATTGGTGTTCCGCCAAACGCCATCTGTAAGGTTTCAGAGACCTCTTGCTTAGAGATACCAAGACGACGCGCCTTCGATTCATTGAACTGTGGAACTAACTCTTTAGTACGTTCACGCCAATCGTGACGCACATTACGTGCTCCCGGGTCTTGCAGTAATACATCTTCTACCTGAACAGCGATATCACGCAGTACTTGTGGATCAGGGCCAGTGATTCTCGCTTCAATCTTCGACGCTGGTGAAGGACCAAACTCCATCAGCTTAAATTGAAACGTCGGCTGATTGAATCGTGTCGATAAATGGGCATCTAGCTCCTCAAGCAGACCAAACATCGCCTCACGATCATGGGTACGCACCTGCAATTGTGAATAGGCTTCATAGCTCTTTTCTGGTTGATAGGTCAAAGCAAAACGTTGTAGTCCCTGCCCGGTCGTCGTTGAGACAAACTCAACGCTGTCATACTGACGAATGTAGCTTTCTACCTTTTTGGTTTCCTTGATGGTCTCTCGAATGTCGGTCCCTTCAGGCATCCACATATCGACGTAGAACATAGGTGTGTTAGACGGCGGGAAGAACTGCTGTTTCACCATGCCAAAACCCACTACCGCGGCCGCTAACAATGCAACCATGCTAATCACAGTAAGCCATCGGAAACGCAGTGCAAACCTCAAACTCGCACCAAACAGAACAAACAGAATACCTTTGTAAGGATCCGCATCTTGTTCATCCGAGTCACCCTCTTGCTCCTTTAGTAGCAAGTCTGCTAGGAATGGCGTGAGTGTCAGCGCGGTAATCCAGCTCAAGAACAATGAATAGCAAAGCACCCAAAACAACGAGCCCATAAATTCGCCCGTCGCGTCTTGCGACAATCCAATCGGTGCAAACGCTGTAATCGCTATAATGGTCGCGCCAAGTAGAGGCCACTGGGTCTGTTTGGTAATATCGATTGCTGCCTGTAATTTGCTCTTACCACGCTTTAAGCCAACCAAAATACCTTCAACCACGACGATGGCATTGTCCACCAGCATACCTAGCGCAATAATCAGCGCACCAAGCGATATACGGTGAAGCTCGACATCATTCTGCTTCATCAAGATGAACGTCCCCATCACGGTGAGCAGCAGTACCGCGCCAATGATCAGACCGCTACGTAACCCCATCGCAAACAGTAGTACGATAATAACAATCGCCACCGCTTGACCGAGACTGATCAAAAAGTCGTCAACCGACTTTTCAACTTCTGCTGATTGGTTGTAGAAATAGTTAATTTCTACACCTGCTGGGCGAATGCTTTCTAAGGCGGCTAGTTCCGTTTCGAGTTTTTTCCCCACCTCGACCACGTTGACACCAGCACCAAAAGAGATTGCAAGGTTAATTGCTGGTTTACCGTTAAAAGTCAGTACGTTAGAAGGTTTTTCTTGTATACCACGACTGATGGTCGCCACATCTTTAAGACGAATAAGATTACCGGTATCGCGGCCATGAATAATCAGCTCTTCAAGTGCTTGTTCCGAGTTCATTGTCCCGTTTGGTCTAATGGTTAGCGTCTGACCGTTCACCGTCACTTCACCGGCAGCCTGTACGCTGTTTTGTTGATTAAGCAGCCCAACGACGGTGTTCATATCGAGGTTGAGCGCCGCAAGACGTTCCAGTGATACCTCTACAAACAACTGTTCTTGTTGGTCGCCCGCAATGGCAACCTTGCCAACGCCTTTTACCAGTTCGAGCTCTCGACTGAGGTAATCTGCATATCGCTTCAGTTCGACATAATCGTATCCATCACCCGTCAACATGATCATGACTCCGTACACATCACCAAAGTCATCGATTATCTGAATAGAGTTGACACCACTAGGAAGCTCTGGACTCAAATCATTGATCTTGCGGCGCATTTCATCCCAAATCTGCGGCAACTCGTCTGGGCCATACTCCATTTCCATACTGACCATTATTTGTGACATACCCTGTGACGACGTCGAGGTAATCTTATCGATATAGGGTAATTTGCGTATCTCCTTTTCCAATGGATACGTCAGCTCTTCTTCAACTTCTTGAGAAGTCGCCCCAGGATAGGTTGAGATGATCATGGCATCTTTAATGGTAAACGCAGGATCTTCTAAGCGGCCCAAATCCTCAAATGACGTGTACCCACCGATGGCTAGAATAATTAGGAATAGCCAGCTAATAACTTTGTTCTTGATTGAATACTCAGCGATGCTCACAGCTCTGCTCCCTTAATTGGCATTCCTTCACGTAGCTTTCTTAGATTCGAGTTGATTAACACATCACCTTGCTCAATACCGTCTGATACCAAAGCGCCATTGCCGGTGATTTGGTCAATATTAATGGCGACACGATGGGCGCTACCTTCAACGAGCTTCCAAATGTAAAAATCTTGGCTCTCTCTACCTGAATCGATTGATGTCATTGGGATCTGGTATGCCTGATAACCCGTTAGCCCAGCTTTAGCTAGATCAACAGACACTTTAGCGCTGGTACCAGGCAAAACGTTGGGCTCGACCTGAGGCATACTCAACCATAATTCGTAAGTCTGGCTATTGGGATGCAGTTCACTGGTATGCTCTAGATACGTGACCTTGTAACTTGAGTCATGTCCTGCGTAAGTCACCGTAGGTTGGTATTTTTGAGCCTGAGCTTGAGGATCAAGTAACGCCAGCACCGAGTCAGAAACTTCGATTTTTACGTAAACCTGTGCGCTTTGGTACACCGACGCAACTTGTTCTCCTGGCGAAACATTTTCATGTCGTTTCTTATCTACCGATGACACAACCGCATCGAAAGGCGCTTTCAAACGCATATATTCCATACTCGCTTGTGCCGCACCCAAGTTCGCTTTCGCCAATTGGAAGTTTGCACTCAGTTCATCGAGTTCAGCGGCAGAGATCATCTTATTGATACGTAATTCCTGACCACGCTTAACCTGCTTAAACGCCAGTTCATAGCGCGCCTGCGCATCAGACAACTTTTGCCTTGGTATCATTGAGGACAGCGATTACCTGACCTTTACTCACCCTGTCCCCTTCTTTTACCAACATGGTCTGGATTTCTCCATCAAGTCGAAAAGCGAGTGGCGTAAGCTCTGCGGGCATGACTTGACCATTGAAGGTACGAAACTGACTCTCTGTGGCTTGAGCGACAGTGAATGTATCAACAACAAGTGGATTCAGTGGGCGATGTTCCGTGTCCGGCATACACGCGGTGAGTAAACTCAGAGATAAGCCAGCGGCAATCCAATTAATTCGATTCATCTTAAATGCCACCCTCTTTAGTCCATGCTTTTACTTGTTGACCTGAGACCAGATTCTCGACACCCGCCTGCACAATCAGATCGCCCTGCTGAAGACCCGCGATAACATTGCCGTTCACATCAAGCGTGACATCAACGGGAGTAATGACTTGCTGTTGAGGATCGAACTTGAAGAGTTGACCATGTTGGCCGCTCTTACTAATCCAAGCACTTGGTGAGATATCGACTTTAGCAAACCGTTTTTCATTCAGCAGGCGAACCTGTGCCGTCATTCCAGGTAATAAATTCAGGTTTTCTGGGCGTTCAAAAGTCAGGCTAGCCCTGTAACTATTGGTGTCTGAATCAGGCTGAGTAGAAATCTCTTTAAACCTTGCTGGAATCGATAGATGGGGATGGCTATCCATCACAACATTAAATGCAGAGTTTTCAATATGACCTAGTCCATATTGCTCTGCATAACTAACCGGAATAGCAAAAACCACATCCACAACACGATTATTGATCACATTCAAAATCGCTTGGTTGGCTGCGACCACCTGATGTTCTTTGCTAAAAATAAGTGAAACAACACCATCAAAAGGGGCAGTAATCTTAGTGTATTCTAAGTCTGTCTTGGCTTGGTCAAATGCCGCTTTCGCAGCCGTATACGCCACTTCACTTTGATCAAATTTGTCCACACTAATCAGGCTTTTTTCATGAAGTGCGACCGCCCGTTGATAGGCGGTTTTCGCCAGATCATACTCTGCATTCTTCGCATCGTATGCCAGTTGGTAGTCGGTAGGATCGAGCCACGCAAGAACCTGTCCTTTCTTCACGACACTGCCCATTCTGACGTCCACTACCTCAACCTCACCGCTGACTTGAAACGACATTGATGCACGATCAGTCGCATCAATATTAGCGATAAAGCGATCGTAACGACTGTTTTGTAGATCGGGGATCTCAACGAGTTTTACCGGAGTAACAATAGATTGGTTTATTTCAGAGTTAGCCTTGTTACAGCCAGTGACGGCAATAGCCATCGCAGCGATCGTGACCCATCTTGCAACAGGTATCATTCCTTTCATTGATATGCTCACTGTATGTTATCGAGTTTTATTACACGCATGTGCAGTATATAAAGATTGTGTGGCAGATCAATATTTATTTTCCACGTGTACAATAAAATTCAGAAATGTACTATGCTATTTATGCGCTTGATTGATGAAATCCCCACGCTTTTCTGGTAGAAAGAGAGCGTTTTTAGAAATTGACGGTAACTATGACTGAACGAAAGCAAGGCCGAAGAAGTGCCCAAGACGCAGAAAAAACCAAGTGTGAGATAATGCGTGTCGCTACAGACCTATTTTGCGAACTGGGTTACGAGCGAGTATCACTGAGAAATATTAGTGATAAGGCAGGTGTATCTCATAGTCTCATCCGTCACCATTTCGGCAGCAAAGAACAGATATGGTATTCGATTAGTGATGGGCTACATCGCTATATGGAAAGCTATATGCAAACCATCATTGGCAACATGCCCAGCGATGTAAGTTCAAACATTAAGTTGTACCTGTTCTCTGTGCGCTTGTTAGCGCATATGCTCGAATGCAAACAACCTATCCAGTTTATTGCTGACGCGGTTCGTCAAGAAGACGCGCTATTTGACTACTTTATTGATAGTTCAGGCGAAATAGAAAATCTCGTCAATCGTTTAGCTGAGCAATACAACCAAGAGCACCCGCAAAATCAGGTTAAAATCTGGGAAATCAAATGGCAGATGATTATGTTTGCACACAGTGCGGCGAGTTTGACGCCATTTATGAAAGAAACATGGTCCGACGAGACCAATGAACTGCAAGTCTGTCTGCTCAACCACTGGCAGATATTCAACCGAATGATGGCATGTCGCTTTGAAGTACCTCAAGAAATAGTACTCAATCCGCAAACTCTGTCTGAACTGGTTTACGAGCTTGAGTGCTCCGATACCAGCCAATGTACCGACGAAGATTTTACTGAAGAAGAGTAAACTGCGTCGATAGAAGGCACAACATAAGCCCTCATGCCAATATAGCTCAGAGGGCTTATGCGAATCAGTTTTTGGCTAAAACGAACATGTGGTAGCCAAACTCATCTGCCAGTTCAGTACACAGTTTAACTTCACGCTTAATGTCTTTTAGCGCCTGCGACTCTCCCATTTCCGCTTCCAACTCTGCGACTCGACGCTTCAACGGAGCATAGTAATTCAGCCATGCTTGTTCGCTTTGTGGGAAATGGTTGACCACCTTATAACCCGCCTTTTCAATTTGAACCAAGCGCGTCTCTATAGATTGAATGTCAGGATACTCTTGGCTCCAGAATTCCAATGCCTCATCACTAGGTTCAGCAGCACGCCAAACCATATCACTGATGACTAAGAACCCATGTTCAGAAAGCAAAGGTCGCCAAGATTTGAGAGCCTTTTCTACTCCCATAATGTATGCGCTACCTTCTGACCAAATAAGATCAAAGCTTAGGTCATCAAAAGGCAAGTCAGTCATACTTGCACATACTGTTTCGAGGCGATGACTGATCCCTTGCTGCGAAAAACGTTCGGTGAGTCGCGTTAAGGCTGATTGCTCATTGTCGACCGCTACAATTTCCGCAGTACAAGAGTCCGCTAATACCTGAGTAGCTAAGCCCTTGCCACAACCGACCTCCAAGATCCGCTCAGGTGCAGAGGTCACTAACGTAAATGCTTTGGCTGTATCGACTTCACTACCAGGCCCCCAACGCTCAAGCGTCTCGAAAACTTTCATAAAGTCTGCCATATATACATCGTGTTCGTTCATATCTTTTGATAACCATTTAAGTCGCAACGCTTCTTTCTCGCTGAAACCTTGCTTAATTAACCATTCCAAATGAGCATCTGGAGCCAGTTTGTCTAACCCCGTATGCCAGCTTTTGCTCTCTTCTTCTCCGAGCAGTGCTGCGAGAAGACGGCGCGATTTCTGCTTCTGCTCAATTTCTATATCAAGAGCTTCAAGTCGATTTCGTAACAATTGCCTGTCTACCTTGGCTTCAAGGCATACTTTGCACTCTTTTAGTGTCAGTCCCCCAGCCAACAATTGCTGGACCAAACGCACGCGTTGTAGCTCCCTATCACCATACACACGGTAACCGTTAGATAGGCGATGGCTAGAGATCAGTTTTTGCTTTTCGTAATAAAGCAAGGCTGTGCGCGACAATCCAACAAGTGCTGCTAACTCAGAAATTTTGTACACAAACGCTCTCCGCTCCTTCAATGGTCATGGAATATAAACTATAAAGTTATAGACAGGTCAATAAAGAATAACTCGTTAGCTTTACTTGCTGAGAGCCTCAAATTTACAGGCTGATATGAGATTTGTGGTTTGGAGGATAAAAAAAGACCCTGATTTGTATCTCAGGGTCTTTGATTTATTACTGAACTTTTAGTGTTGCTAGTTGTTGGTTAAGGTTCGCAACGACAGACTGCAATCGCTCGCTGACATGGTCCACTTCGCTTGCAAGGCTTAGCAAATTGTCAGCGGAACTGCCGATACCATTGAGTTTATTACTGATTTCCAGACTCACGGCGCTCTGCTCCTCAGCGGCCGTTGCCACCTGAGTCACATTTTCATTGATCGTATTGATACGTTCAGTAGCCATATTCAACTGTTCATTGCTCTTTTGACTACCTTCTACGCTCCTATTTACCCGTTGCTGGCTAAGTTCCATTTGTTTCACCGCATCGGTTACATCAATTTGTAAACGTTGGATGAGGTGATCAATTTCGACGGTAGAGTCTTGGGTACGCGCAGCAAGATTACGCACCTCATCCGCAACCACTGCAAAGCCTCTGCCCTGTTCTCCCGCCCTAGCGGCCTCAATCGCCGCATTGAGCGCCAACAAATTGGTTTGATCCGCAATTCCACGGATGGTTTCCAAAATACTATTGATGTTCTCACTCTGTTTGGACACCTGAACAATTTGCTGCGATGTTTTCTCCATGTCTTGAGCCAGTGCCATGATTTCCTGAACCGAGCTATCAACGATATCTCTGGTACTCTGAAGAAAATTAAAGGCTTCTTGCGCGTCATTAGAAACATTAGACGCCAACCCTGCCACTTCATTACTCGTTGCAGACATTTCTTCCACGGCCGCTGCCACGCTATCAATATCGCTCTTCTGAGTGTCCGTCGCATGGCGAGTTGACGCCGCTGTGTGGTTTAACTCTTGGGCATCTTGGGTCAGGCTATCTGACTGTTGCATGATGGCGAGGATCATCTGTTTCAGTTTGTTGGTAAATCCGTTAAAGCCACGCGCCATGTCTATTAGCTCTCGGTGTTGCTCAACATGAAGCGACTGAGTGAGATCACCATCCGCACTCGCTAATGAGTTGAATTTGTTAGCCATTTGAGTCATCGGATTAATAAAACTATTGACCATAAGTAGCATCACAAAGATGGCGAAAACCAACACAGCCAAGGCAGCAACGAGCATTGTGTTTAAACTGCTGGAGCCCGCTTTTTCTAACTGACCATCTAGCTGTATGTAGGATTTCATTGCAACTTGGTAGGGCTGACGAATAACAATCGTCCATTCCGTCTGGGCTTGTGGAATGGATACGGTGGCTGAAGCAATCAGGTAGTCACTATCTCGGCCACTGTTGAACATATCGAAAAATTTCGGGTCTGCTTCGGCGAGTGGTCGAGTTAGCTTATCTTCTACTTGTGTTGCTGCGACCAAACGATTCTGACTACTTAAAAGAACAACTTCAGAGCCTTCCACCGCGTTGGCAATATCCGTCACCACGCGTTGCAACTGTGGCAAGTTGATATCGACCCCAACCAGCCCGCGAAATTGCCCGCCCGCCATCACTGGAGCAGCAAGTGTCGTCATCAATACTTCGTTGCCTTCGCTGACCTCATACCAATAAGGTTCAATGATACATGGTCGTCCGCTATCTCGACTGCACAGGTACCATTCTGCTTCACGTTGGCCAAACTCATCCTTTTCAGAGAGGTATTTCTCTTGTGGATCTTCCGTGGAGTAGAACACTAACTCTCCATCCTCCACAACCCAATAGATTTCTAATGTACCGCTTGATGAGCTGTGGGTTTCATCACCAATGTATTCGCTATCTTGGCCATCGTATCCGTCGGGTTCAAATTGGCTATATACGGCATTCACATTGGGATTAGCGATCAGCATATCTTTGTTTAAAGACTTCACCTGTTGGCGTGAAAACGGTGTGCCACCCTGATGAATAGAGCTCGACTTGAAGCTCTCTGCCAATGTTAACGGAACAACAAACGCCTGATTCAGGTAACCACTGACTTGCTCTGCCGCTTCTTGTGCTCGAAGCTGTAGCTGAGCGTTAGCGCTCTGCTCAACCTGTTGCGAAACCAACTGTTTGGTTTGTTGCGATGTTTCCAACATAGAGTTGGTACTAATGTATGTTCCAATCGCTTGTGTGAATAACAAGATGGAGATGGTAACGAACAATAGCTTTGCTTTAAGAGATATCTGCTTCATATATTTCCCCCAGTAACATCTCCACTATAATGAATGAAATACCATAAAGCACAGTAATAATAAGAGACCAGTCTCTCAATTGATAAATATATGATTTACAGCCCAAAGAACTTAGCAACTTTGTAACCTTGCATGATCTAGCGTAGTTTATGTTGCCGTTTAAATCTGCCCCACAAAAAAAAGCGAGCTTACCGCTCACTTTGTTGCCTTAAGATAATTTCACTTGCTTATTGATCTAACTCGATAGGTTTCGCTGTTTTGGATCATCACTTAGATATTCAACAAACTCAATTTCAAAACCGGCCGGATCAATAAAATAGACGTTCTTCCGATACGGTTCATCAGCCCCCGGTTTCGCAATTGGAAATCCTGCAGAAGTCAGCCTTTCGATGACCGCATCGATATTGTTGGTTACATAGGCGAAGTGCGCTAATCCCACTTGATACCCTGATAAATCACGGTTCTCTCCTTCCCCATGATCACTCAATGCAATATATTGATATTCATCACCAAAGTGTAGCCAATTACGCGCCTTGCCATACCATTCTCCCTTCCCTTGATCACGAATAGACCAGTGAGGGAATGCCACTTGATAAAAACTCAACATTTCTGGGATGTTTTTTACCACCAAATTAACGTGTTCAAGCTGAATCATTGTGATCTCCTTTAAGCGAATTTTCCGTCAACAGAGATGATGCTAATTCCTCAACTTAACTTGAGGTAAAGCTTTTTTTTAAAATTATTCATCCACCTATAAAAGGTACGCAATATTTAGTGAAATAGCTTAGCAACCAACCTCATTTTAAATGAACCACTTTCGTGTTTATTGCTGTATGCTGGTCTGAAGCACGAGAATTACCGCATTAAAGCCTAGATTAGTAACTCTCTTGATTGCCAAACCTTCTCTAAATAATAGGGCTTAACATGGACTTAAAAAGCTTATTGGGCGTCATCTTGGTGGTTGTAATTTGGGGACTCAACTTTTCCGTCATCAAGTTTGGTCTCGAAGAAATACCTCCGATTCTTTTCTCAGGATTGCGGTTTCTCGTGGTCGCCATACCCGCCGTGTTCTTCGTGCCATTTCCGAAAACTCAGGTACAAAATGTAATTGGTGTTGGTCTGTTCTTGGGTGTGCTGAAATTTAGCTTTCTTTTTGTCGCGATGAAATCCGACGTATCCGCAGGTCTCTCATCACTACTGCTGCAAGCACAAGTGGTATTCACCATCTTACTCAGTGTTGTCCTATGGAAAGAGTCCCTTAATCGATATCAGATACTGGGCATGACTTTAGCGTGTGTTGGATTTAGTTTGTTTTTCTATACGGCTGGAGGCAATGCGACGGCCATCGGCATCACATTGATCTTATGTGCAGCCGGATTTTGGTCTATATCCAATATAATCATGAAACGGATGGGCCACGTCAATTTGGTCCATTTTATGGTATGGGTAAGCTTGATTCCACCTTTGCCACTTTTTGTTGTTTCTTGGTATGTAGAGACTAATAACCCATTGTCCGTGTTGCTTGCGACGACCGGACAATCATGGTTGTCGTTACTTTATGTTAGCTATATCTCGACGCTTGTCGCATTCGCGTTATGGGGATGGTTGCTCAAAAATCATCCTGCCGCTGTGGTGACTCCATTTGCGCTTCTTATACCCATAGTGGGTATTGTGGGCTCTAGTCTCCTCCTTGGTGAACGTTTTACAGAACTTGAGATTCTTGGCGGTATCCTTATTTTGGCGGGGCTGTCCGTTTCCGTGCTTGGGCTAAGAATATACACGTGGCTGGTGCGACGTCGCGATTGGGTCGAAGCAGAAAAGTAGCGTAAGAATGAGGCACTATCACTCAAAGTCACATTCCGTCAGCAATCAGGTTAAAGTCCTTGCTTCGCTGTGGTCACTTAGATAAATATGTATGTTTATTCAAAGTCTTGAAATGGATAACTATGGATCTTAATCTGCTTAAAACATTTGATGTGGTAATGAAAACACGCAGTGTCAATGACGCAGCAGAAAGCCTTGGAATCACTGCACCGGCCGTCAGTCATGCACTTAATCGGCTGCGCGAACAATACCAAGATCCATTATTCGTGCGTAAGGGACGTGGCATCGCGCCGACCAACTTTGCGATTGAACTACACGAAGAGATTCAAGAACCACTCACGTTTTTGATCAATGGTGCAAAATCTCGCCAACAGTTTAATGCTAACGCTAGTCAACGTACGTTTCGTATTTCGAGCCACAAAGACATCGACCTTATTCTCGTGCCACCGCTGATTTCCTACCGTGACCAGTTTGCGCCCAATGTTAAGCTATCTGCGGACGTTGAACATATGGACGAGAGCAACCGCCAAGATGATCTGCGTATGCGCAAAGTCGATATGATTATAACGACGACGCCATTGGACGAGCACGGTTATCACAACGAGTTTCTGTTTGACCTCCCACTCGTGGTCGTTTGCAACAACAATCACCCTCGCATTCAAGGGGCGTTAGACCATCAAGCGTTCTTTGCCGAGCGACACCTATTATGGGGAACTCAACGCCGTAACCAAGATATTCTCGATTCCTTGGTTCGTGAACCTCAACCCTCAAGAAACATCGTTTACAAAACTGATTCTATCTGTAACGCCGTCATGATGGCGGCTCAGACCGATTGGTTATGTGTCACCAGTCAATGGCATGCAGACTTACTCGCTCCCACTCATCAGTTGCAGGTATTTGCTCTTCCTTTCGATTTAGAACCATTGCCTGTTTACATGACTTGGCACCATTCACAGCAACAAGATACCGGCCACCAATGGCTAAAAGAGGCGTTGCTTCGTGTTACGGATCACTATCGGCAATAGATGTGGATTAAATAAAACTAAATCCACATTTAACCTTTAAACTATCGATTGGTAAATTCATACTGCCTATTATCTCTTCATCGACGAACGCTTCTCCGTTCGTACCTTAAGAGAGAGATGACTTATGAACTTTCAAAAATCCATTGTATCTTTAGCTATCGTTGCCACTCTTGCTCCTGCATTAAGTTTCGCTGCCCCTACCACAAGCGACCCCAAGCAAGCCTCAAAGTTTACAATTGAAAAAAATGAACAGCTTAAACAGTATTTGAACTTTGATAACCAAAGTGATTTTGAAGACGCATCACGTGGTTACATCGCGACCTGGCCTGAAAAAACCATCAAGGATTCAAATGGCAAAGTTATTTGGGACTTCACTAAATACGATTTTATCGAGCAAGATAAAAACACGGACACGATTAACCCATCATTACTGCGCCAAGCAAAACTCAATAACATAGATGGTCTATTTAAAGTTAAAGATGGTGTATATCAAGTTCGTGGTTTTGATCTTTCGGTGATGTCTTTCATCCGTGGTGATAAAGGATGGGTCGTGATCGATCCATTAATTTCACCAGAAACCGCAGCCGCAGGCCTAAAACTACTTCGTGACAAGGTTGAAGATTTGCCAGTAACCGGTGTTATTTTCACACACTCGCACGTAGACCATTTCGGCGGTATCTTAGGTGTCACTAGCCAAGAAGAGATAGATGCGGGCAAGGTTGATATCCTCGCTCCAGAAGGCTTTTTCTCTCACTCAATTGCAGAGAACTTGATGGCGGGTAATACCATGTCTCGCCGCGCTTCATATATGTATGGAAACTTGCTGGAAGCAAGCAGCAAAGGTCAAGTCGATGGTGGCTTAGGCAAAACCACTTCTTCAGGCGCACCTGGTATCGTCAAGCCAACACATATTGCCACTATCACTGGTCAACAAATGAAAGTGGATGGTGTTGAACTAGAAGTCGTCATGGCACAAGAGTCAGAAGCGCCTTCCGAGTTCATGTTCTACTTCCCGCAGTACAAAACCATGATGGCGGCAGAAGTCATGACACACACGATTCATAATATCTCAACGCTACGCGGCGCAAAGACTCGCGATGCTTCATCGTGGGCAGAATATATTGATCAAGCACTTGATACGTATGGCGATAAAGCAGACACGATGATTGCGTCACACCACTGGCCAACATTTGGTCAGGAAAAAATCCAAAATCAGTTGGAGAAAACACGTGATATGTACAAGTTTGTCCACGACCAAACTTTACGCCTTGCCAATAAAGGCTACACGCCTAACGAAATCTCTGCGTCGATCACATTGCCAGATTCACTAGGTAAAGAGTGGTATAACCGCGGCTACTACGGCACGGTATCTCACAATGCCCGCGCTACTTACGATTTCTATTTTGGTGCATGGTGGGACGGCAACCCAGCAAATCTAAATCCTTTGACACCAACTGAGCAAGGAACGAAGTACGTCGAAGCCATGGGGGGTGAAGATAAAGTGATCGACTTAGCGCAAACCGCTATCAAAAATGGCGAGTATCGTTGGGCGGTGACTCTACTGAATAATGTGACTTTCGCTAACCCAGAAAACATGGACGCTCGTTACCTTGAAGCAGACGCAATGGAACAGCTGGGTTATCAAGCCGAATCTGGACCATGGCGCAACTACTACCTCGGCGGTGCTAAAGAGCTGCGTCAAGGTATAAAACCGGTCGCGACGCCGAATACGGCCGCCATCGCGAAGAATATGCCATTTGATCAGTTCATGAAGTACCTAGGTGTAACGGTGAAACCTGCTGCTGCAACAGGGCTAGATATTAAAGTGAATATCGATGTGAAAGGTGATGGCAAATATTCGATGGATTTAAGCAACTCGGTACTTAAGTCCTACTCTGACAAGCAATTTAGTCAGCCAGATTTGACCATTTCAATGACCCGTCAGGCGTTTGAGAACATGATGACCAAACAATCAACGCTAAAACAGGAAATCAAAGCAGGCAACTTTAGCGTGTCAGATCAAGAAGAGTTTAATAAGCTTATGGGCGTATTTGACCAATTTGACATGTGGTTTGGGGTGGTCACGCCTTAATCTAAAAGCGACATAACATAATTAGTTGTTTACGTTAAAGCCCGTCTAGTCCACGGGCTTTTTTCACTTGTTCTGGCGGATCAGCGGTCATTATATCCAAGACAAGAGACGCTGATTAAAGCCACTTTTTCCACGACAGAAACGCTCCTAGTAACGCTGTACCACCAAAACAGATCGCCACAACAATCCAAAAGCCCATGCTATTTTCGACACCAGGCATCCCGCCGACATTGATCCCCATTAGTCCGGTAAAAAATCCCAGTGGCAAGAAAATAGCGGCAATCACCGTCAGGACATAGCTGCGATTGTTTAGCTGCTCAGAAATCCGACTGAGCAATTCCTCTTGCGCCATAGAAGCACGCTCTTTTATCGTATCGATATCTTCTACATAGCGAATTTGTCGGTCGGCGATACTACGCAACGCGAGCCGGTCAACATCACTCAGCCATTCCAGCTGTTCAACCGCAAGTCGGTTTAAAGCCTCTCTTTGCGGGGCAATATAACGTCGAATGCCGATACTTTGCTGTCTTAGACGAAGTAGCTGAGAACGAAGCTGCTTCGCATCACCATCTAATATGTTTTCCTCAACGCCTAACACGCTATCTTCTATGACGTTGATGGTATCGTTCATTCTCGCAACGATGCGGTCAGTCCATTCAATCAGCAACTCAGGGATGGTTGCAGGGCCTGCATTCTCATTAAGGTTGGCGACAATATCTTGTGTCGAAAGCAGCATTCTTTTTCTGCTACTGATTAAGATTTTGCCGTTCGTCCACAGCCTTACCGAGACCATATCTTCTGGATTGGAGCCAGGGTTGAGATTCACACCTCTCAGGATGAGCAAGAGGTTATTTACCCGAGTCAGCACATGCGGTCTGTTTTCACTGTTCAGCAAACCATCTACAGCTATCTCATTGAGTCCACTGCATCTTTTTATCCAGTCGTGCGCTTCTTGGTGACTGTAATCAAAATGCAGCCATAAGCCACTTTCTGATTCATCCCACTGATTGACTTCTTGCCATGACAATTTTCGACTACCGCCATTGCCATCAAGTAACAGCGCGTGAATTAAGCCTTCAGGTTCTTTGTCCGTCGTAACAAATCTCGACATTTTCCATTCCATTAATATCTATCATCGATAGCGAGTGAAACCACTAAGATTAACGCCATCTGTCGCGTTATTTACCGAAGTATATGTTTGCCTTGTACATCGATCCAACAGGAGATTTAACAAAACGCGAGAGTTGAGTCATTTGGCTAAGTTTAGTCTATTGTTTATTTGTTAATCGGGTAATTATGAAGGCGATCAAACAATGCAATTTAATCACAATACATTGTTATAACGACAAAAATAATTTGTTGTTAACTTTACCAAACTGCGAATATCTTTCGCATACCAATAACCCTACTTAATCGAGACGATTGCAATGTCTTTTCAAGAAATTCGACAAGGTAAAACGCACTTCTATGACAATGTCCATTTCTCACGTGGATTTTCTAAATCTGGAGACTTCACTCTGGCTGAAGATGAGCTACTCACGTTTTATGGAAAAACGTTACTCGGACTCGAAAGTGGTGAGTTAACTCCAGAGAATCAAGCTGAATCTGATTTCCTAGACGTTATTCAAGGAAAGAAAGAACCAACCACCAAGTTAGAGCGTACTTGGATGAAATACATAAAGCTTGCTCGTGGAAAAAAACGCTTCCATACATTAAACAGTAAACCAACAGTCTCTGATGATGACTATAACAACTATGACCTAGTAGAGGACGACTAATGCACATTTGTTTCCTTATGTACCCGTGGGAACGCGTGTGCCCAGAAACCGATACCACTCTTCGCCTTGTTCACGAATGCGCAGCACGCGGACATACCGTGGCGATCACAACGACCAGTGGACTGACTATTCGAGACAGCACTGTTTATGGTTTCTGCAACGTAATTAAGAAAGGTCAGAAGATCACGGACAAAATTCCGTCCTTCTACCGTCAAGTCGAGTTTTCCAAAGCGCGTCTGCCAATGGCCGGTTTTGACGTTATCTTTATGCGTGCCAATCCACCTTTGGACAACTTAGCGCTGAACTTTTTGGACTCGATTAAAGACGACACCTTGATCATCAATGACCTAGAAGGTCTGCGTCTAGCAAACAACAAACTGTACACCGCGAGTATGGGTGGCGCGGCTAGCGAATTCATTCCAGCCACTCACGTATCCAAAAATCGCGAATACCTACAGCGTGTTCTAGAAGAGAGCGACAGTGAAAAAATGATCCTCAAGCCACTTAACGGCTTTGGCGGTCATGGTGTTATCGTTATCGAAAAGAACGCCCGACAAAACTTCCGCTCTTTGCTCGACTTCTACATTGGTGAAGGCGATCAAAGCAACTATGTGATTCTTCAGGATTACATTGAAGGTGCCGAACTCGGTGACAAACGCATTTTAATGCTTAACGGTGAGCCAATAGGCGCAATGCGTCGTGTTCCAGCAAGTGGGGAGTTCCGCTCAAATGTACACGCAGGTGGTAAAGTGGTGAAGCACAGCATCACCAAAGAAGAAAAACGCCTCTGTGCCGCGATTGGTCCTAAACTGGTACGCGATGGTCTCTACTTCACAGGTCTGGATGTCATCGGTAATAAACTCGTTGAAGTTAACGTACTCAGCCCTGGCGGTATTATGCGCATCAACAAGTTAAATCGCGTACGTCTTCAGCGTCAGGTGATCGATTTTGTAGAAAACATTGTTAACTCAAAACACCTTCTGCAACAAAGAAAGAGCACCTTCCGCACAGCAGTTGAGAATGCTCACATTGAACCATAAGCAATACACTCTTAAAGAGATGCTCTCGCTGATCCAGCGAGGGCAACCTTTTTCAGGCGAACTTATTGATGCTGGATGCTTAGTCAAAATTGATGAGTATCTGCCAGTGGTTTGTACCGCGATTCACGCAGGCTCTCGTCTACGCGATGAACTGACCCACCGCTGCGTGCTCAATGAAACAGAACGTTTATTTGAGGAAGACCCTTTTACCGACGACATGATCGCGTCTCAGCCGATCACACTTGTTGGTCTAGATTCTCGCTTTGAGTACGATCTGAACCGTGCATTGACGTTAAGTACCTACTATAAGTCAGCGTGGAATCGTTTGGTGTGGAAGAAGCCGCTTAGTGATCGTCACCGTGCTGAAAGCCATCGCAAACACACGGCGTTTTACACTATCTATGAAGCCATCATTTCTAAGCTAGAATCGATGCACGATAGTGTTGTCGTGTTTGATATGCACTCTTACAACTACAAACGCCAGAAAAGTGATGCTCCGGTATTTAACATCGGAACCTCACAAATCGATATGGAGCGTTGGGGAACGGTCGTTCAACGTTTTTGTACTGAGCTCTCTAAAGTTACTTTGCCTAATTTGACCACCACCGCTGAAATTGACTCGGTATTTGAAGGTCGTGGGTATCTAATCTCACATACCAACGCACATTTTGACCGAACCTTGGTTCTTCCAACCGAAGTTAAAAAGGTCTTTATGGAAGAAGAGTCAGGGACACCTTTCCCCCTAGTACTTGAAGCTCTTCAGTCAGGTTTAAAGGAAGCGTTTAGCCAGACCAGTGCTTTTGTTCAGCGTAAGTTCAATAAAAAGCGTCGCACTAGCAAGGCAGACATGTTGAGTTCGAACATCGAACCTAACCTGCTAGCCCTCGACAAACAGTTGTATCAACTTGCGAGTAAAGTCGAAACACTGAAATATGTGAACCCGACGAACTTGCAAGCAGAGTTTAAACGTTTCGAAGCAGCGCCGAGTCGTTATAAGCCTAATTATCGCTATCGACAGTTGCCGATAAACGTCAACGAGTTTAAACAAAAACTCTACCGTTTGCCGATTGAGACCATTTCCGACCCGGATATGCGACATCTATACGGTGATATGGTGCAGAAGCTTAATGACAAAATGGACTTGCTGACGTCTGTTGGCAACGAAGCATTTTTGTATAACGCACTAAGATATCATGGTCGCCCAGACAATAAGGATTTGGATAACGCGCGCTTCCTGCTCTACGCAAAACTGCTCGAGGAAGACGTTAACGAGCATGTTGATTCGTCAGTCGCATTACAAAGACTCTCTCAGGCTGCCACTGAGATGGGAATGAGATGTAAGGTTACGGGTTCCAACACGCTTGCAGCGAAAGCGATGGTAACGGCAAACCCGCCTACTCTCTACGTAAATAGCAAAGCCAACTTTACCGATCGTGAGTTAGAGCGTTTAGCGCAGCATGAGCTGGGTGTGCATATGGCAACCAACTACAATGCGCGTATTCAACCGTTAAAAATCTTTCGCTTAGGGTTGCCCGGTTCGACGGTCTCGCAGGAAGGTTTGGCTATCTTGGCCGAATACAAGTCTGGTTACTTGTCTCATGAACGCCTTAATATGCTCGCTAAGCGCGTTCTCGCCGTGGATTCTATGCTAACAGAGCAGAACTTCTATCATACGTACAGCTATATTGTCGATGAGTTAAAACTCGATCGAGAGAGCGCGTTTTCATTAACGACTCGTGTTTATCGTGGTGGTGGTTTAACCAAAGATTATCTCTATCTGAAAGGCTTTTTACAGGCGTTACAAACCGAGAAATCTCGTCATATCGACAACTTGTATGTCGGCAAGTGTAGTTTCCGCTATCACGATTTGCTTGATGAGCTTATGAATCGCGGTTGGTTAAAGAAACCTATTTTCTTACCTACTGTCATCAATCAAGATGATAGCAATACCACGCTAGACTATCTGATTGAGTCTCTGGCGATCTAAGGTCATCGACAACCGACTATTTAACAGATAAAGCGAGCGTAATGCTCGCTTTTTGTTGCCTTCAAACCTGTCGTTACGAGCAGCGGACAAACATTCGTGCTCAGAAATAATTTGCGCGTTAAACGTCCGCTGTTCACTAACACTCAACGCACAGATGAGAGTTAAAACGACTTTAGAATCTCTGCGTGGTAGTTAGCAATATCCACCTCTACGCCAAACTCCTGCGCCCATTGTTCAAGCTCTCTTTGCGCCGACTCTAGGCTATTGATCGTTATGGTATTGTCATCCAACTGCCATAACTGACGTGAACCATCATAGCTGAACTGCAGTGCAAGCATTGCCTGTGGATTGCCCTCCTTTGCCGCAGCTTTCAGTGCTCTACTCTTGCGATAGATATGATTTAACGCCTGTTTAAGCTCCCACACATAAACGACTTCATGCATTTTGGGATGAGTTTTAAACTTGAGTAAAATAGTGACGACGAGTAACGCACTAACCACAACGCCAAGCAGATTCCAATGGAAGTGAGAGCCTGATTCGGCCGGAAAAAGATAAATTAATGTCTGTGATACAGCTAGGCTCGATAAGGCTAAAAAGGCGATGCATGAGACAATAACCACATTCAAACGTGAACGGTATAACTGCTTGTCGATTTGTTGTAGTTTCATCAATAGTCCATTGTGTTGAGTTTATTTACATGACGTCGAGAGACTTACGATTATACATTCTGAGGAGAATCAAATAAGCGATATTTTGTTGCAAATGGTGTGCTAATCCGTCATCTCTGGTAACAAACGACGTTCGGCACTTTATGAACAGAAAGTGCCGACCCAATTCGCCATCAACCACAGTCAGACAAGGTGAAGGCAGCCTGAGTGATATTCCAGACCATTGTCTATGTCTTTGCCAAGTAAGACAGGACCATCCAAGTCGACGATTTCAGCCCGCGTCGCAATGGGAAGCGCGGCTTTCATTGCCAATGATGTCCCCAACATACAACCGGTCATGATACTAAAACCGAGTTCTCTAGCCTGCTGCTCAAGTAACAAGGCTTCGGTCAAACCACCCGTTTTATCTAACTTAATATTGATCATTTCATAACGATCAACCAGATTGTCTAAGTCCACACGAGTATGGCAACTTTCATCAGCACACAAAGGGATAGGATGGGCAATCTGTGCCAATCGATCGTCATCGTCTGCAGGAAGGGGTTGCTCAATCATAGCGATGTTATAGGGAACTAGCTGTTCAAACAGTAACCCAAGATCAAGTGAGTGCCAGGCTTCATTTGCATCCAGAATCAAACGACACTCAGGTGCGACCTCTCTAATCGCCGCGACACGTTCGACGACACGTTCACTGTCTAGCTTCACTTTCAACAGTGATGCACCCTGATCGATGTACTCTTTCGCTTGCTTAGCCATTGTTCCCACATCCCCAATTGAGACCGTCATCGCTGTCTCGATCACGTCATTAACGGGGAAATATGGCGTCGGGAAACGCTGTCCTTCCAGTTGGCTAATAAGATCCCATAAGGCACAGTCGATGGCATTTCTTGCTGCCCCCGCGGGCCTAGTTTGTAATAGCACCTTAGCCATCTGTGGCGCTAACCCATTCAAGCTCTCTCGCCACCGCTCAATTTGTTCAATGACGGACTCTACACTCTCCTCGTATCTTGGATAAGGCGTACACTCACCTACCCCTTCAAGGCCTTGGTAACTGATGGTTACTCTCACCATGTGGCAATGCGTTCTGGCCCCTCTAGAAATAACAAATGGTGTGGCGAGCGCAACAGTGTAAGGTTCAGCATGTATCCTCATGAAATCACCCAGCGCTAAAAGCTTCTAATAATGTAGTGGGCAATAGACTCAATACCAAAGCGAATCGGATCGGTCACGGGTAAATTAAACTGCTCTTGCCAGTTGGCACAAAGTGCCCTCGCGTCATCTTCATCCAGAGCAGATGTGTTAAGGCTAATACCTGCCATTCTTGCGTTTGGATTGGTTAAGCGTGCGGCCGCTAGATTGGCTTCTATCGTTGCTGCAATCGAAGGCATTTGGCAGTGTGGCAAATGGCGAATGTGAGGACGATTAACCTCATGGCACAGCACTAACGCATCGGCTTGAGCGCCATGCAGCAACCCAAGGCTAACTCCAGCAAAGGATGGATTAAAGAGTGAACCTTGCCCTTCGATAATGTCCCACTCATGGTCATCAAACGCCGGACTGATCGCTTCTACCGCACCAGAAATAAAATCTGCCACCACAGCATCAATAGAGATGCCCGCTCCGGCAACTAAAATGCCGGTTTGGCCTGTGGCTTTAAAACGCGCGTCAACATCTTGCTCCTTCAGCGCTTTTTCTAACGCCAACGCTGTAAACATTTTTCCGACCGAGCAATCAGTCCCAACCGTGAGCAGGCGTTTTCCTTGGCGATCGATGGCATTACCTACGCTCAGAGGTGCGTCATAATGGCGTACATCGTGAAGTTTTGTTTTGCCCTCACGTTCGAGTTGTGCAAGTTGGGGAATATCTTTAAGCCTTGAGTGCATCCCAGAGGCAATATCAAACCCCATTTCAGCGGCTTCAACCAAGGTTTCTAACCAAGCTGGCGGAATAATGCCACCGGCGTTGGCTGTACCTATAACAAGAGATTTCGCACCAAGTTGTTTTGCTTGGTCTAAGGTTAGGTCGTCCAGTGATAAAGAGACGGTTTCAGGCGTTAACCTCAATTGCCCAATGCATAACTCCGGTCGCCAAAGAGCGATTCCTCGTGCAGTTTTAGCGGAAATAGGATCGGAAACATCACCGAGAAACAGTAAGTATGGTTGAGCGATAGACATGGCAAGTCCTTTGGTTGCTGAAGTATTGGCAACTAAAGTAAACGCTCAGAAATCCCTTTTCGAATACTGATTTGTCTGCTCCCTATAACCTTGAGTTATAGGCTCTGTTTTAACTGCTCAACAAACCACTTCGCGGCGATGCTCATTGGCGAATGTTCTGCATACAACAAGGATACGGATATCTCGATGGTAGGATTGAGCGACACGGAGTGAACACGATGCTGATACTGGCGTGCGGTCCATGGGTCAACGACAGCACAGCCTAAACCTTGTGCGACTAATTCAGCCGCGGCACTGTAATTTCGAACCGTGACTTGAGGGTGATACTCAGGGACCAGAGCGTGAATCGCTTGACTGAGCTGCAAGCCTAAAGGGTCACGGCTATAGAGCGCGATTAGAGGCATGCTTTCACCCAATAGATAATCGAGGCTTACGCTCTCCTGCTTGGGTTGTTGCAAAGGCATTATCGCAACCATTTCCGTAGTCAACAGAGTCTGTTGTATTAACGAAGCAGGCGTATCGTTGCCAAAGCAAACCGCCAAATCGAGTTGATGCTTGAGCAATGCATCACAAAGTTCATCTTGGTTTCCCGTCGACATCTCGATGCTGTAATCACTGCACTTGCAGATATCAGCAATAATTGGCGCCAACATCGCTGAAGAAAGAATCGGTGTCGCACCAATAGACAGGTGCTTGTCTCCGGCCTTAATCCGTTTAGTTAGGTTCCTGAACTGTCCCAGTTGCTGGTAAATCTTCTCTGCTTCAGGGAGCAACAGTTGTGCTTCACGGGTTGGCACTAAGCGTCCCTTAACTCGTTCAAACAAGGCGAATCCCTGCTGCTGTTCAGTATGCGCCAAAACCCGTGTCACGTTAGGCTGTGAGACGTGAAGTTGTTTGGCAGCCGCCGATATAGTGCCGCATTTCATTACGGCGTAGAAGATTTCAAGCTGTCTTAGATTCACTTTCTGCTCTGCTTATTATTACTATTTGGCCTGCTCCCCCTCCGTCAACATGGGCGAGTCAAACTCTGGAGAGACTGAGTTAAACATTTTGCGCCATCACTATGCCATGATACGCGCTATCTCGCACCAGAATCCGTTTCTCCTACACTAACGTGTATCTAATCGCCCGCGTTTATAACGTCAGTTTCCCAATCGACATTTTTTTCACATCACGCTTGAGACACTCATCACCAATAACTACCAAGAATTCCAAAACTCGAAATCAGGTTTATTGTTTATGATAAGTTCAAGAGCATTACCTTTCCGCCGTATAGAGATGAACATGACGACGCTTATTGTCTTGTGCGCACTCTACTTTGGCACAGTAATGAACTATCCCGTTCTAAAAACGATTTTCAATCTTAGCGCCAATGTTTCTAACCCTTTGTTTGCCTATACCGCGCCGGTATTGCTTACCTGTGCATTTATCATCATTTTTTCAATGTTCGCTTGGCCCTATTTTTTCAAACCATTCATGATGTTCGTCATACTCACCTCGGCTGGCGCTCTTTATGCCGAAGTCAACTTCCAGACACTGTTTGACTACACCATGATGGAGAGTGTGTTTGAAACAAACTCAACTGAGATCTCTTTCTACTTAAATATGACCACCGTGCTTTATTTGTTGGGCTTTGGCGTCTTCCCATGTCTCTTTTTGGCGTTGGTTCGTATTACTCCGCACCGTAATTGGAAGAGTGCGTTTGTCGCCAGAGTTGGCATTTTGCTAATTGCTGTTGTCGGTATCGGACTCATCGCAGAGACCTGTTATAAAGATTATGCATCGGTAGGAAGAAACAACCACTACCTAAGTAAGATGATCATTCCTGCTCATATTTTTAATGGCGCCAAGTACATCAACAGAACGTACTTTGAAACAAAGCTGGCGTATCAACCATTAGGTACAGATGCACAAGTAGAGGCAACACCTAATGGAAAACCAACGCTCATGGTGGTTGTGCTCGGAGAGACTGCCCGAGCGATGAACTTTGCTTACAATGGTTACAGTAGAAATACCAACCCCTACACGAAAGAAAAAGGACTGATCGCCTTTCAGGATGTGTCGTCATGCGGCACATATACCGCACTCTCTGTGCCTTGTATGTTCTCTAACATGACCCGAGACTCTTACAACAAACCTCGTGCGTCCGCGCAAGATAATGTCCTCAATGTTCTGCAACATGCAGGTGTAGATGTACTGTGGATCGATAATGATGGCGGCGACAAAGGGGTTGCAAAGAACCTAGCCTATACCGCTATCAATGCTTCTTTAAAGAACGAGGACTGCAACGGTTCGACCTGCTTTGACGTTGCCATGCTCAAAGATGCTCAGGACTTTATCGATAACGGTCTGCGCAACAAACTGCTGGTATTACATACGATTGGTAGCCACGGCCCGACATACTGGCAGCGATACCCAGATGCGCAAGCACCATTCCAACCCGCTTGTAACCGCAGCGATATCGAGAATTGTAATGACCAGCAAATTGTGAATGTCTATGACAACACCCTAGTCTATACAGATTACGTGCTCGCTCAGGTTATCGACGAGTTACAAAGCGTCTCTGACCAATACAACGTCATGATGACATACATTTCAGATCATGGTGAATCACTTGGCGAGAACGGGTTATATCTGCACGGTACGCCTTATGCTATTGCACCCAAAGAGCAGACTCATGTTCCATGGTTTATGTGGATGCCAGATCAATATGCCCAGCAAAAAGGGATAAACAAAACGTGTTTGGAGCGTAAAGCCAAAGATAGCATCCTGTCGCATGACAACTTTTTTCATAGCTTACTGGGCTTATATGGTGTTCGTTCCCAAGTCCATGATGCAGAACTGGATATTACCCAAACATGTCAAACAATTTCATAATGTTAGCCTAAGAGTGATTAAGATATGGAACAACAATTAGTCATCCGACGCACAGGTATCCTACGCATTATCTATACCCTTGTTCATAGCTATAATGGCTTCAAATGGTTATGTAAAAATGAAGCGGCATTCCAACAGGAACTCGCGCTATTTGTTCCCCTTACTGTGTTTGCATTCTGGCTTGACCTCCCCACTATGCAAACCTTACTGGTAATACTGAGCATGGTTTTTGTCCTGTTCGCAGAAATGGTCAATACCGCAATCGAAGCCGTCGTTGACCGAATTAGTCTCGACTACCACCTGTTATCCGGTGTCGCTAAGAATATAGGTTCTGCTCTTGTTCTACTGAGCATGTTATCCAGTTTAGCCGTTTGGGGAACCGTGCTGTGGTTACGGTGACTCGATCGGTTGAAACTTAGATTTAGAGGATGATAAACCGCACCACTAATGCGACATTAATAACGCCAGATAATTCTATCTGGCGTTGCTATTTCCTGCACGATGGCTTTAGATGCTATTGTTCAAGTAATAAGATAAATCACTTTATCCAACCCCAACTGGGTGATTAAATTGAAACTAAGCTTGCGTTAACTTATTGAGTATAAATGTGAAAAAAATATTGCTGGTCGAAGACAATAGAGAAATTGTCGGTATTTTGTTTGACTATTTCGAAAGTGAAGGGACGATAATAGATTACGCTGATAATGGCGAACTCGGATTGAAACTCGCGTTGGAAAACACCTTCGATGTGATCATTCTTGACCTTATGCTCCCTCGCATGAGTGGTTTGAGTGTGTGCGAAAAACTCAGAGAAGCCGGCAACGTCACGCCTGTACTCATGCTCACTGCGCTAGACAGCCGCGAAGATATGCTAAGTGGATTCAAATACGGTGCCGACGAGTACGTAACCAAGCCGTTTGATCTTGAAATACTTGAAGCCCGTTTGCATGCGCTTATCAAGCGCTATCGCAGAACCGTTGCAGATACTTGGCTTGAATTCGCCAATCTACGTATCGATCAAAAAACTCATCAAGCTTACCGAGATGGCATAAAGTTGACTCTCAACCCTACGACATACGCAATACTGGAACTGCTGTGCCAGCGAGCTCCTGACGTTGTCACACGGGAGGAAATTATCTCTATGCTTTGGCAAGATAACGAGCCTGACACCGATATCTTACGTAGCCATATTTACAATCTTCGTAACCAGTTAGACAAACCTTTTGGTTCTTCTATGCTCGTCACCGTTCCCAAAGTAGGCTTTCGTTTGGAAAAAGCATTATGAGACCAATCAACAGCACCAGTACTCGCACACTTACCAGCCAGCTGGTATTTTTCTTTACCTCTGTCGCCTTAATCATGGGCTTCGCAAGCTATATTATCTTCTATGCGGCTCTGCATTGGTCTGAGGATAAAGTGGGAGAGCGGCGTATTGAAATAGATAAGAATGAAGCGATTCATCGTTTTCTTCACGGTGAACAAGGCGAGATAACGATAGACATCCTTACGCGAGCCTATGACGACATTAACCTAGTGCCTGAAAGTTACCGCAGACAGTTTGAAGGCAAAGAGGAGTTCGTTGGGGAAGTCGGTAGCGGTGAAGAATCACGCATGCTCTACTTTGGCTATTACATGAAGGACGGCTCCAAGCATCCCGTCATTTTGGTCTCTGACATCAATCAAATTGAGTTTGGGTTATCTGAAACCATCTTTGCCAGCCTTATTGTCATCACCAGCATCGCCGGGCTATTGGTCATATTCGGTGCCCTGCTTTCACGCATGTCACAGCGTTTAATCGCTCCACTTATTCACTTGACTGAGCGATTAACTGAACAAAGCGGCAACTCAGCACATCGATTCGAAATACCATCAGGTGCCGCATCAGAATTTCAAATACTGGCCAATCAACTCAATAAAGACCGCCTTGAAATCCATAGCTTACTTAAACGCGAACAAGCTTTCGCCCGTTACGCCAGCCATGAATTAAGAACGCCGCTAACCATTGTAAAAGGAGCGAGCAAGCTGTTAGAACGTAATTCATCTGATGAATTTCAACAGCGTCAAATCCAGCGTATCAACGAAGCAACTACCCAAATGAGTACTATGGTCGATGCTCTACTTGGCCTTGTTCGCTATGAACGTAGTGATGCAGACGCGGCGGTTAGACAGGTCGATAGAGCCGAATTTGAAGCCATTATCGAAACCAATACCGCTCAAGCCAAAGATAAAAGCATTGAGACAGCATTAATATTCCACCAAGCACCACAACTCAAAGCCGCACCAGCTGTGCTCAACATGGTGATTGGAAACCTGATCCGAAATGCCATTGCCGCATCTGACCAAGGAACAGTGACGCTTGAGGTCTCAGAGCAATCCATCAAGGTGACGGACGAAGGTACGGGACTGCACAGTACTTCAAACCATGATGGACATGGATTGGGGCTACTTATCGTCGAAGACCTCTGCCATCGATATGGTTGGACATTCACCATCGAGAATAGGATGACGACAGGTTGTGAGGCACGAATTTCGTTTAACCCTTTCTCTTAACTAAGCGTTAAGCCGCAATAATAGATATATCGTTATGCGAATGCAGAAGATAACCATTGCCTTAGCGATAAGCTCTCCCAGACGACCCAAAGATGGGGGAGCGAGTTCCCACCACTCTACCCTACGCTATCCTTTTGAATCTACTTCACTTCCTTAGTTTTGCTGGTATGCTGACAACGTTCAAGACAAATTTTTAACAAGGACGTAACAATGGCCCAATCTACTGCCTTAGCCTATCAATGGCATAGTGAGATTTTTGAGTGTCAAACTAACGATATTGATCGTTTTTACCATTTGTTGGAACAACAGATAGAGCGCCTTGGTCTCTCCAAGAGCATATTAGGAACCTCAGGTGAATATCCTGTATGCCTCTTACAATCATCACAACACATTGCCTCTAATCCTAACTTGATGATTAGCGCTGGGTTTCATGGCGAAGAGGCTGCCGGACCATGGGGATTACTGCATTTTCTATCGAGTTTAGATCAACCTCTTTTCGCCCAAGTGAATCTGAGCTTACTGCCACTGGTCAACCCTACTGGCTTTGCCATTGGTCAACGATTTAATCAGCGTGGCGAAAACCCTAACCATGGATTTTACCTTGAAGATGGTACTCCGACGTCAGGTCGAGGAACATCCATCGAAGCAAAGATACTGATGGATCATACAGAGACCCTGTTGTCAGCGAGTCGAGATGGAATACTGACCTGCCATGAAGATGTGTTATTGACAGATACCTACATCTATTCATTCGAACCACAACAAACTCCGGGGCGTTTCAGCGAAAACTTGAGAGATACTCTCGGACAGTTCTTTCCTATCGCAGCAGACGGGGAGATTGATGATTGTCCGGTTCAAAATGGCATTATTTTCAACCATTTTGACACCTCGTTTGAATCATTCCTAGTGCAGCAAGGAAGCCGCTTCGGCTGCTGTAGTGAAACGCCTGGTCAACAGAATATCGACCAGCGCATTTTGGCCAATGCAGCAATAATGACGGAGTTTGTGAACATCGTTAGACGCGCCTAGTGATCATTGCCCTTTAGATATAACAGCGAGCCTATTGAGCTCGCTTTTTTCACCCTCGCACCAATACGACCGCATAGCAGATGCCCACTTGTTGATAAATTATCAACGACTAGCCAAGCAATGAAGTTTCTTGATGATTCGTTTAAGAGACAAAATCACGTCAACGGAACGTTTAAAATTTGGGACTACTAGTACAATTTTGAAAATTACTTCTAAATTATTGATGCGCATAACATATGCAACTCAACTATTACACTACGCTTGTTATTGATTGTTATCGAAAATAGTTAGAGGGATTTATGAAATCAACAATAGCAAAAGTAGTGGCGTTGTCGGCAGTAGCAATTAGCTTGTCCGGTTGTGTAGGCAGTAATGCGGTGACAGGAATGTTGATGAAATTCAACGTTGAAGCGGTCGACAACCGCTATGCTAGGGGCGGACTCAATATGCTGCTAGCGCCAGTTTACGGTATCACGGTAGCAGCGGACTATTTAATCTTTAACTCTCTTGAGTTTTGGACTGGTAAGAACCCATTAAATGGCAAGCCGCACATTTTCGATACTAAGACTGAAACCATGATTGATATTAATGACAATCTTGATGATTCGTTAAAAGAAGCGCCTATCGCTCCAATTAGCCAATTCCGCACCATTGAGCGCGGTCATATGCAGTCATTAGATGCGAATACCATTCAAATGGATATTACTTACAATAACGGTGAGCGAGCGACTCTTATTGGTGTTAAAGAAGGCGAGAAAGTTTCTTACTTCATCGATGGAGAGTTAGTGGCTGAGACCAGCCTACAAGAGCTTGAAGACTATTTAGCAACTCAAGCCTAACGTGATGACCTCGGATATCTAGACGTTTACGCTCTGGCAAATATCCCCTCGTTGTTATCCAAAGCCACGGGCACTGCCTGTGGCTTTGTTTCATCTGTAGAGTCACGCTCATTTGTACTTTACTAATCGAGACTAATTTCATAAGCGTAAGGAACCTCAATTTCTTGCTAATTTTCGATTTTCAACAGCTACAAAAACTTCTCTATAATAATTTCGTCTACGTATTTCCCGCAAACTTTCGCATGTTTCTTCGCTGTGCCCACAACTTCAAAACCTTGTTTAAGGTAAGCGGCTAAAGCACGTTCATTGTCACTACGCACGTACGCGAATACCTTTTCATAACCCTTCTGCTTTGCAACTTCAAATGTCGAACTAAAAAGCTGTTTAGAAACACCTTGGCCACGAGCCGTTTCACACACAAACGTACCAATAACGCCAACATGGTCAAAAGCTTTTGTGTATTGTGCAAACGGTTCTATATTTTGAAAACCAATGACTGTGGCGTCCTTTTCGGATAAAGCCACTGTAAACACACCACGCTCAGGAAAATTAGTAATGAATGCTTTTTCTTCTTCGGGTGTAAAAGTCTTGTCCAATACAGTGTATAAACCTTCAGTAATGATTGGGTTGAGAACATTTGTAATGCCTTTAGCATCTCCTACCGTAACCTGACGTACAACTAAACTCATGCAACTTAACTCCTATTATAATTAGAGTTGTTTTGTACATGAGTGGAACTTTTTCGGCAACTACTAACGAATGATATAAACTCCCTCCACCTAAGCCACACAGTGTCATAACCGACCCTTAATACGTCGTATAAACAATACGTTATCTAGCCCTCTTAATTTTTCGATTTACGCAGCCACGACAACTCGCTATGGTGAAGTCGTACCCTGTCAGAATCAAAATCAAAGGATGTATTTTCATCATGAACAGTACAATAGAAACCATTCTCGGCCATCGTTCCATTCGCAAGTTCACTCCAGAGCCGATTGAATATGACCAATTGCAAACCATCATTCAGGCGGGTCTTGCGGCTTCTTCGTCTAGTATGTTGCAGGTAGTCTCAATTATCCGAGTGACGGACAACGAGAAACGTAAGCTGTTGGCACAATACGCGGGTAATCAAGCCTATGTCGAGAGTGCGGCAGAGTTTCTGGTGTTTTGTATTGATTATCAACGCCATTCAACCATCCGACCTGATGTGCAAGTGGATTTTACAGAGCTAACGCTTATCGGTGCGGTTGATTCTGGCATCATGGCCCAAAACTGTTTATTAGCAGCAGAATCTTTGGGGTTAGGTGGGGTATATATTGGCGGTTTAAGAAACAATGCTGAACGTGTGGATGAACTGCTCGGCTTACCAAGCCACACCGCAATTCTGTTTGGCATGTGTCTAGGACACCCAGACCAACAACCGGAGGTGAAACCGAGACTGCCAATCAATGTCGTCATGCACGAAAACCAGTATCAAGCGCTCAATCTTGATGCTATTCACGACTACGACCAAGCCATGCAAGAGTACTACTCAAGCCGCTCTAGCAACCAGAAGCAAAGCACATGGTCACAAGAAGTCACTGGTAAGCTCGCTGGGGAATCTCGTCCTCATATTCTCCCCTACCTAAACAGTAAAGGGTTGACAAAACGATAGAACAACAGCGTTTTATAAGGCCTCAGTGAGGCCTTAAATGCAATCGAAGACGATTAAACTCTCAAGTCACTCGCCCATCACTTTCACCAACAACTGTTACATCACTTCTTCATCATTTTTGCCAAATCAGCAAATGGATTGTATGTCGCCCCTTGGTGTTCATCTTCACCTGGTTTTATTTCACTACCGTAACGTTCATGTTCAAGGTATTTACTGTGTTCATGATCGTGGCAATAGAGGCAAAGCAACTCCCAGTTGCTCCCATCTTCAGGGTTATTCGTGTGGTCATGATCTTTGTGGTGAACGGTCAATTCGCGCAGATTTGAGTAAACGAACTCTCTCGCACATCTGCCGCATACCCACGGATAGAGTTTTAGCGCTTTCTCTCGATAACCCGCTTCTTTACGTGCGTAATTGGCGCTGGTTCCGTAATGGTCTGATGACATTTTTGTCCCCTAGGTAATTGATTACATCTGATGCTAGCACGAGTACAAACTGGACTAAAGTGACCAACGTTAAGCTTGAAGAGACTATTTGCAAACTTGCATTTATATTGTTCAAAAAATCTAGATCAACATAGGTTGGATAAGAGGTTTCCTTCGCCAGCTCATGCATTGACTGAGTTCTCTCCTCCACCTTAACAGAACGCGACACTGATCAATCATTTCAAATCATGTGTATAGGTTCTACTCCATTCATTGTGATCAAAAATAGAGCTATCTTTAATTTATTAAACCTGTATAGTGGCTCTTGCTCTGACACAGAGTTGTTTAAAGATAAAAATTATTAACCAAGTTTTCCAGCGTCATTCCTAGCAAGTTTCTCTCTGTATCTCCCTAATTCTCTATCCAAAAAATAATACCCATGTTCAGTGCACCTTAATTCTCAAATAAAAAAGGCGTATGGTATGTCAAATAAAAATACCGCTGTTATTAATTTCTCTAGCAGCAATAAAACCAAAACAAAAAAGACTTCAAACAATAAAAAGCCAGTAAAAAATTTACTGCAAAGAATAACAAGCGGCCAAAGCGGTGTCGTTTTAGATGTGTTATTTTGATAAGCCATCGAAGCAACAAAGTAGCGACGATTTAAACTAAACAAAGCCAGCCCTCTAATAAAAACCAAGCTAATCATTGCTCTTTTCTTTAAATACCTGCTTCACAAAACAGACCAAGAACACCGCTATTACAGTGTGTTATTGTTTATTTGTCCTTAGGTTTTAGTGCAAGATTGCACTATAATTTTTGTTTCAATCGTGAAAAGTAGAGTGCAATGTTACTACAAGGTTCAAATCTCAATATGCCTCTGGCTGAGCTCGTTTCGTCACTGACACTAGCGTTAGATATGACGGAGGGACAGCCCGCAGAACACAGTATGCGTTGCTGCTGGATTGGAATGCATATTGGTGAGCGAATGAGACTTTCAACATCTGAGCTCTATGACCTTTATTTTACGTTACTTCTCAAGGATGCAGGCTGTAGCAGCAATGCAGCGCGTATCTGTGAACTCTACGCAACCGATGATCTCACGTTTAAGCAACGCTATAAGACTGTCGGTACCAGTCTAACGAGCGCGATTAATTTCGTACTAAAAAATGCAGGCTCGGGAGAGAATTGGCACAAGCGTATCTCAACCACTATCGATATTTTGAAAAACGGTACAGATTACGCTCAAGAGCTGATTCAAACGCGTTGTACAAAAGGGGCCGAAGTGGCTCGTGAACTCTTGTTCAGCGAAGATGTGGCACTGGGAATACGTCATTTGGATGAGCACTGGGACGGTTCAGGCCGTCCGGATAGATTGATGCATGACCAAATCCCACTGTTTTCGCGAATTGCCCTCCTCGCTCAAGTGATGGATGTTTTTCAACACGAACATGATTTGAATATTGCATTTTCTGAACTGGAAAGTCGCTCTGGAAACTGGCTAGATCCTCACTTAGTGGCTATCTCTAAGCAGTTGAAAAACAATCCTGACTTCATAGAAGCGCTCAATGCACCATCTATCGTTCCTTTCGTGCTCGCTATGTCACCCGCCCAAGCGATGATTCCTTTAGATGATGATTACTTCGATCGAATTGTGACTGCTTTTGGCAAAATCATCGATGCCAAAAGTCCCTTTACCTCCGGACACAGTTCCAGAGTGGCCGTGTTTAGTACACTCATTGCCGAAGAGCTCAATATAGACCAAGAGGATCGACTATGGCTGAAACGTGCAGCACTCTTACATGATCTAGGTAAACTTGGGGTAAGTAATACTATCTTGGATAAACCAGGAAAGTTGGATGAAGATGAGTGGGCACAAGTACAAAATCATGCGGTGTTTACCAGAGAGATCATTGCTAAGATCTCTCCACTCAAACAATTTGCCAAAATGGCAGCGGCTCATCATGAAAAATTAGATGGAACCGGCTACCCCGATCGACTGGTTGCCGACGAAATCTCTATGATGACGCGGATCATTACCACAGCGGATATTTTCGATGCCATTACGGCGGAGCGCCCTTACCGAGCGGCTATCCCCATTCCTAAAACCTTAGAGATCATGGAAGAAAATGTTGGTACAGCCATCGACCCATTATGCTTTGAGGCGTTAAAAACGGCACTCAGCAAACTGCCTGAAAAGTATATGAAAGATATTGGTATGAGTGCGGTTCCGCCGTCACCAATGCTCTAAACCAATGAGTAAAAGCGTTAAAAACCGTCTTGGATGATGAATCCGCTCGGGTTAAGCAAATTTCGTTAATCGAAAAAGATCCCCAATATTCCACAAATTCACCACCTATATTAGAAACCTCGCAAGCATTACACACTTGCCATGCTTAGTTTATGCTTTCATATATCTCGTTGGCGATAAAGGGCTGTTTAATGACGTTTTGTAGAATATTTAGTTCTACGCGGTCAATACCTTTTGGGGGTTCTTGCTTGAACTCATGCAGACCAACATACTGATTAAAAAACAGTTGTATATCATCAGATTGCTTTGCCAAAGACATTTTAACCACCTTGACCTCTTCGCTAATACACAAATTGTAGGCATATTGCGCTAGGTAGCTAAGGACCTGTTTTTGGTCTTTTTCAGTTAGACTTCGTAACCATTGAGACTCAGGAAACGAATGTACCCCATTTTTGGCTCTCTCAAAACAGGCTTCTTTTTGGGCCATTAACTGACTATATGGCTGAGTGAGGCTTGGAGGCGAAGCCGTACAACCAACCAACAAAATAAAGGCAATGCTACAGAGCAGCTTCGCTGACACACTTCCAAAACTTTTGTTCTTCACCATAAGTAAGCAGCTCTTTAACGGAGCAGTAGTCTCTTAAAGACATATAAACTCCAAAATAACCATGTGAAGGCAGTTTAAATCAATACGCGGCGAAGCAATGAGAAACTTGGAACACATTGAATAAAAGTCACAAAGTCAGTCAAAAAATGGGGATGCTAAATTATCAACTTCATCGGATAACGGAACAAACACTTGTTATAACGCGCTACCACTACCTATAATTGCGGCCATCACTCCAATGAGATTGCCATATACAATGATTACGCTTCACACCAACTTTGGTGACATCCAAATCGAACTTAACAAAGACAAAGCTCCTGTCTCCTCACGTAACTTTAAAAAATACTGTGAAGATGGTTTCTACAACGGCACTATCTTTCACCGTGTGATTAAAGGCTTTATGATCCAAGGCGGTGGTCTAACGGAATTAATGGACGAAAAGGAAACTCGCGCTCCTATCACCAATGAGGCGAATCGCGGTCTAAAGAACCTCACCGGCACCATTGCAATGGCACGAACGGATGCTCCACACTCTGCAACCGCACAGTTCTTTATCAATCTTGATGACAATGATTTCCTAGATCACACAGCAAAAACCAACAACGGCTGGGGTTATGCTGTGTTTGGTAAAGTGATAATGGGTATGGATGTGGTATATAAGATTGCCGAACTACATACGCTATCAAGGATGGGGCATGATGATGTGCCAGCAGAGACGGTTATGATTGAACGGGTAACCATAGAAGAATAGCAAGACATTGGGAAACACTGTCGATGATCTCGTCCCTACAAATCATGAAATGATGTGTAAAAACAAAAATTTAGGTCTATTCTATCGCTTTAATTCTTATAAAGTGAAAGACAGTGTTGCCATGCGCGTGGTTAGCGATATTCTCCCAACGTATCGAAGAAGCGAGTTTCGGAAAAACTAGTATTAGCAATTCTTGAATAACTACAGGCATGGCAAAATAAGTTGAGCAGAGCTAGTGCGATGAGTAAAAAATCGCACTAGTAAAAAGGTTATGTTCATTTCAGATGCGGATTAAGTATCCTTTAGGTTAAATACAAAATTAGCAATTGTGATTTGCCATTCGTTCAGCGAGCACTTCTTTGAACGCAAACATCCCATTCAGCGCAGCAGGAAAGCCAGCGTAAACAGACATCTGAATGATCACTTCTTTGAGCTCTTCTTCATTGCACCCCACATTAAGCGCAGCATTCAGATGCACTTTAAGTTGTGGGGCACAGTTGCCTAATGCCGTTAACGCTGCCACCGTCGCAATTTCACGAGATTTCAAATCCAAGCCTTTGCGCGCATAGATATCACCGAAAGGATACTCAATAGTGTATTGCGCCAAGTCAGGACTGATATCTTGCAAGCTATCGATAACATTTTGCCCTGCTTCACCATCAATCTGCTCAAGTAGTTCTAATCCTTTTTTAAAGCGTGATGCTTCCATTGTATTACTCCTATGTGTTCAATAGGATCGAAGCATACAAGTTAGAGTTCACTCTAAGTCAACACACTTTTCCATCTTTATACAGAGTAATTTTGTCTTCCAATACCGAAAGGTGGGATTGTTGTTGCTCAATATGCACTTTTAAACTCTGTTGGTGCTGTTCTAGCAAGGCTTGACGCTCAAGTACCGTGCTACTGCCCAACTCTCTTAGCCGAGCGTATTTCAATATCTCTTCAAGTGGCATGGCCGTTTCTTTCAGGCGAATAACAAACTCAATCCATTTTACGTCTTTCTCGGTATACACTCGGTGGCCACTATTGTTGCGCTGAACATTTTTAAGCAAGCCGATTTTTTCATAATACCTAAGTGTATGATGCGACAAGCCGACCAAACTAGAGAACGCCTTCATGTTCATTTTTTTATTTCCTTAATGGCAGCTGGATTGTGCATTGAAGCCGAAATAATTTCGTCAAGAAGTGCCGCATGATACCAACTTTTCACACTTTGTTAAAAATGACCTGGGATTGGTTATATTTGCTCAAGATTCGTCCAATTCCGAGAGTGGTTTTCTGGCTAGTACATAATGGGACAATTCTGAACTAGCCTCACCAGGTAACACAAAGTTGGACATTTTCGTTTTAGCAATCGTGCTAATTTAACAAAGCACTAATTACTAAAAGTATGGCAAAAGTCGCTTATGGGAGTGTTCAGTATCACTGAAGCAGAACTGTGCGCATGAGGGTTATACCAACGCGCATCCATTTGTACGAAACCCGTGTGACTTTCTGTTAACTTACCAGTGTATTGGCATTAACCGTATCATTCTTTTTCCAGAACGCTTTGCCATTGTTCTTGCGATAGACCTCACCACATGGGGGGTAGCCTAAACGTATTGCTTCTTTGCCTTTAAAATCCACCACTCCAATCGCACTGCCTTGACGGTCAAAGTGGGTGTAAAGGTCACTGATGTTTGCGCCTTTATAACCATCGGCATCAAGGTACGGTGAGTTAGTTTGGTATAACGATTGGTGCAGTACCTGACCATAACCGTCTTGCTGTGGCAGCAGGGTTCACTAGATAGAAAAATGGACACACACCTCTTAATCGGTGTTTGTCTTATGAAGTATCTGGGGGTAGTGGTGGTGAATGACTTGGGTGGATATGACCTGATCCTCGTCGGAGGATCAGGTACAAGTCTAAATAACGTTACTTTCTTTTAACTTTCGAGCCGAATGTGCCTAGCCAAGAAAACAGAACAAAAATAGCAATTTCTTTAATTAACTTTGAGTAGAACGCATATGATTCTTCCCCTAAGATTAATTCTTTGCCTTTACTATTAACTGCTGACCCTGAGCTAATAATATCTATAATCTCCAAGGCAACAGGGATAGCCAAGACCATCATTAAAAGTTTGAAACCAAGTAAGTACTTTTTTTCCATGTATACGACTAGTAGTTTCATTACCTTTATTCCTTATCTTCTTGCTTGAAAACGTCACCTACTTCATTTTCGACATACTCTGAAATACCGTCTGTAACATTATTATCAGGTATCACCTTTGCACCCTTTAAAATAGTAAATGCAGGAACTGTAGCCTTTTTACCCGCCACATATGAAAGAGCTTCATCCGTTGCAGCATCAACAGGATCATCATCCATAAAAATAGACACTACTGTCGCGACACTAGCCAGCAGTGATGTTGGTGCTGATATCCATAGCTGACCTGTAAGTGTCCCACCGATAGAAGCGGTGATCATGTTATCTCTAAAGGCTTCCACATCCGTTTGTGAGTATGGCTCTACACCTGCATTAGTCGCAGCAGAGTAAGCATCTTCACCATTCTGCTTCACCGTACCATCAGAGAATGTTTCTACTAATGTACCGCCAGCATTATAGGAGTTAGTGGCTTCAATTCCGTAGAACTCTGGTAAGCACAGTCCCCATGGATCCACCCAAGTCAACGGATTGCCACTCACATACCCAAATGCCAGTTGTTGATTTGGGTCGCGCAGCAGTTGATTGGCATTGAGCCCCGTAAACCGCATCAACTCATGCTGAATCTCTGCTGGCAAATAAGTGTTCTTGAGGTTCCAGTAGTCTGGCTGCACAAATCGGCTGGAGTGTGGGTTGTACCAACGGGCATCTAAATGCACCAAACCCGTATTACCATCCGTGTAACCACCAGTGTACTGGTATGGCATCAACTGACTAAGTTGCTTGTTGGCGTTGACGCCTGCGTTAATCTTCCACTGCGTTTTGTCGTTGTGCTTACGATACACTTGACCAAATGGGCTGTAACCTAAGCGCATCGTTTGTGTGCCAGTGTTATCCAACACCTGCATCGCACTGCCCAAACGGTCATGATGCACGTATAGGTTAGCTATATCGGCCCCTTTTGTCCCGCTGGCTTTCACAAGCTGTGACTTGCTGTCAGAAAGACTTTGATGCAGCACTTGAGCATGCGGCAAGTTCGCTTGTGGGAGCAACGTGAGCGAGCGGAATACCTCAAAGCCATGGCCTGCTTGTTGCCACTGGCCTTGCTCTTGGCGACCATCATAATGACTGTAGAGGGTAATGATGCCTGATTGTGTGACACTGCTGGTGCTGCTTTGTCCCTTGCCTTTGCCCCTGCCGTTATTACCCTTGTTACCGTTAGAGGTGGTATCTGGCTCAGCGTCAAAGCTCATGGTGCGCTCGGTCATCACGCGTCTAGAACGAGCGTCATAGCCATGCGTTCAAGGTGAGACCAATCTGCGCACGCATTCCAGATAAGATTTTCTAAGGAAAAACGACGTTCAGCATTTTAAGGAGATCATCCCGCTAAAACGTTTTGGGGCACAAACGTTTTAGAGTCGTAGCTCAAAGGCGCTCTTGTTGAAGTGCGGCAACAATATGGCTTCAAACGATAGCAACGCTCGCTTCCTTGAGAGAGGTTTCACTACCTTCAACACCAAAGTAAAACGATCAGCACTATATACCTCAATCAAGTTGACCCCTTTTGTTGTTCGTAACACCGCTTGGTTGTGACAACGGTTCCGTCAAGGCATTTACAAACGCTGCAACGGACTCACTATTGGACTACTCCGTAGCACTCCCTTCATCTCGCTGATAAACAGGGTGTTTATATTGGTCATTAAGTCTTTTGATTTTGACGATCTCTATATTGGGAAAAGTCTTTTTCAAGTAAGTAAGTAACTCTTCTTTTTGCGCAGGGAATATAAAAATATCACCGGAGTAAGCAAGAGTTCCTATATCTGGGGTTGTAAATGAAACGACCCCATCGTTTATTAGATTAAAAGCGACGCTACGTTCGTCCATGAGAAGATAAGATTTAATTACCTCTGGCTGAAAATTGGTCATCCCAAATGACATCAACGCAAATGCCCCCGCTCCAACTAAGGCTAACGGGCCAAGTAACAAAACCGCAATAACACACACCGCAATCCCTACCCAAGCAAAGCCGCGCACAATTTTATACGCCACCTCTGGGATCATATCTTGCTCTGTATAATGAATCCCCAATGAGGTTAAGTGATAACAGTAGTGCTTATCTGGGGAAAAAAGGTATCTTGAGACCAATACCATCATCGTCATGAAAAGAAATAGCCCCCAAAAAGCGGGAGTATCTGCAGTAAGCTCATCAATAACATACCAAAGAAATAGTAAAAAAAGAGCGCCAAATACGACAGACCAAACCCAATCCAATAGATTATTGTACTTAAATCCTGCTCCCTTATACTCCCAAGAATAGGCTACCTCAGCGTTATAAAGTTGTTCTTTATGGGACTCAATGCCTTGTTTACTATTCATTCGTCGATTCTCACTTCAATCACTCGTGTACCAAACTCTCTCGGTACTGGCTCCACCGTTAGGCCACCTTGGTGATTGCCCGTTGCCACATAGCCCAGTTGTTGATGCGTTGATGCTTGCCAGTTAAACGGCATACTGACCAATACCGTAATAGTGTCGTCCGGTGCAGCCACGCAAATCTGATGATTTTGTGAGAAAACGATAGCGTTACTCCGTAGCACTCCCTTCATCTCGCTGATAAACAGGGTGTTTATATTGGTCATTAAGTCTTTTGATTTTGACGATCTCTATATTGGGAAAAGTCTTTTTCAAGTAAGTAAGTAACTCTTCTTTTTGCGCAGGGAATATAAAAATATCACCGGAGTAAGCAAGAGTTCCTATATCTGGGGTTGTAAATGAAACGACCCCATCGTTTATTAGATTAAAAGCGACGCTACGTTCGTCCATGAGAAGATAAGATTTAATTACCTCTGGCTGAAAATTTGTCATTCCAAATGACATCAACGCAAATGCCCCAGCACCAACGAAGGCTAACGGCCCAAGTAAAAAAACCGCAATAACACACACCGCAATCCCCACCCAAGCAAAGCCGCGCACAATTTTATATGCCACCTCTGGGATCATATCTTGCTCTGTGTAATGAATACCCAGTGAAGTTAAGTGATAACAGCGATGTTTATCTGGGAAGAAAAGGTATCTCGATACAAAAATCATTATTAAACTAAATGACGAAAACAGCCAAAAACCGGGTTGGTAAATTGCATCATCGTCTACGACTAATAAGAACAACGGAAATAGTGAACCAACCAATATCGCCACTCCCCAGCGCCATAGATAATCGTATTTTCCTCCCCATCCTTTGTGTTCCCAAGAATACGCTATCTCAGCGTTATAAAGTTGCTCTTTAAGGGACTCGATGTCTTGTTTTCTATTCATTCGTCAATTCTCACTTCAATCACTCGTGTACCAAACTCTCTCGGTACTGGCTCCACCGTTAGGTCGCCTTGATGATTACCCGTTGCCACATAGCCCAGTTGTTGATGCGTTGATGCTTGCCAGTTAAACGGCATACTGACCAATACCGTAATGGTGTCGTCCGTAGTGCCGCCGGTAGTCAGTCGATAAATAGGATTTCCTTCCTCGTTATCTAAATGCCAAGTACCCAATTGCTCATTAAGGAGTTGAGCGGGTATCTCCTCACTGGTGCCATAGCTATAAACTTGTTTGGGCTTACGAGTTATTTGTAAGCCAATCCGTTGGCCTTTGGTAAATGCAGGCAAGGTCAACTCCAATTGCCATTGGTTAGTGCCAGAGTCCATCCATTGGGACGGGTTGCGGTTAGGTACTGAGATAAGTTGAACTTGAGGTTTATGAATAATCTGCTCTAAGAGCGTTAACTCCTCGATAGGCTTCCAACGCTTCGATTGTTTGCCCCATGTGGAGTGAAGCAGCCATTTCTCTAGTTCTGAGCGTTTAAACACATTAATGATGATGTCAGCAATCAGATATGCAATACCAACCACCATCAACGTGCTCAGCATCCAAGAGGCGATAATAGATCCAATACTAAAAGCACCTATTCGACTCAATGTACTAGTTATAAACTGTGCTCCAAATACCACGACTTGAGCCAAGGTTGATACCCCTTTTAACCCATAGCCCACTCGTTCCATTGGCGCATGACTTGAATCAGTGAATTTATCGTAGCTTTCCCATGTTTCGAAACCTGTGGCAATCAAACCAAACAAAGATACGGCTGCCGTGGTTTTAGCAAAGGTTTTGAGTGTTGCCGCTTTGGAAGAATCGACTCTCGAAATAGCTCGACTTAAACTTGTTTCAAGCAATTTTTCATCTTTAACGATCTTATCCCAAGCCGCATCTCGCCATACAGCAGTAACGGTAGAGACCGCATAACCTGTTGCATAGGTCGCTTCCCTAATCGCTGGATTAATCCATAAATCACTACTTGACTGTTGCTGAGCTTTGCTCCGAATATCACGCAACACCAGCGCGCTATTCCAAAGGTTAAGGATGGCGACTAAGCCCCCTATTTTACCCAATTTGCCCCACGATGCTTGAGTGAATTGCTTACCTTGCTGCCAACTGCGCTCTATCGCATCGTTGAGTATTTGCTTGGCGGTATTATTGACCGCTTCATGCTTAAGCATCACCATCATTGGCAACTCACTGCTCAACAGTTTCTGCATTTTCTGCTGAGCAAGGCGCATGGTTTGTATCTCATGGTTCTTTGGCGTTACGCTCCCTGATGGAAGCTGACTGATACGACGAATCGTGGTCATTTCTGCGTTTAACTTGCGCTGCCATGCTTTAAACTGTGCGGGATAGTCAGGATTATGAACCACGATAGCTTCTGGGTTCACGATGGCCTCTAAGATAACCAGCCGTAAGTTACTGACTAAACCTTCCGGTGTTGCGGTGGTATCTATCTGGCTTGGCAGCAAAAAGTTAGTGACGGCGCGCCAACTCTCTTTAGCTTGCCCTAATACCGCGTTTTGCAGTGCCGTAAAACTTAACTGAACGGGTTCGGTTAACGCTTTAAACCACACTTTATCTTGCATACGTAGGTCACTACTAAACGCCCCCCAGTTCGCAATCGCACTAGAAAGGGCCACCATATCGCTAGCGCTCTCGATGGAAAGTAGACTAGGATTAAGTTCATTTACGTAAGCGTTCAGTGCTTGCCAGTTTTCTAACTTAAAGCCAAGTGAGGCTAAGGCGAAAAGGTTTTTTGGGGAATCCCACGCGAGCATTTGCTTCAACTGTTCGTGCGCTTGTTCGGTATTCAGCGCTTGTTTCACCACCGCTAAGTACTGGCTGGTTAAGCTAAGTAGATAAGTCAGGTGAATCTCGTCTTGATTATCGAGACCAAAAACCAGTGGGTCCGTCCCCAATTGATTAAACACCGACATAAAGTCTTGATAAAGCACATCAATACGCTCATCCAGACCTTTCACCTGAGTGTAGTACTGAGTGAGGAAAGCATCGAGTTCACTCCAGTTGACTTCGTCACTAAACACCGTATTGCGTTGCCAACTTTCTCGTTGCGCGTCAGTCGGAGTGAAGCGATACGTCTGTTTTAGCTTAGCAAGCTTCTCAAGCGCTTGTTCTTGAAGTTGAGTCAACGGGGCGTTGCCCACATTCGGGTTAGCTTCAAGGGCTGTACGTTCTTTATCTGCAAGAGATTGAATGGCGACATATTCGGTAAGTTGACGTTCAAACTCCATCACCTTAATTGGGTCATCTTTAACCTGCACCGGTAATTCATCATGTTCTACTCTGATCCGCCCCAGTGTTCGAGTCAGTTCGGCCATTTGCAGTTTGTAAAGGTTGTCTTCCTCTTGGAAAACGTTGTTGCGCGCCGCGACTTCCGCAGCAAGAGGTAAGAACAAGTCGCTCACATCCGCTAGAGGGTCATCGAGGGCAATGAACATCCCGCAATCTTGAGCGGGCAAATCCGCTCGGTAATCCAAATCCCAACACCCTGCCTTATCTGCCACATGTTTAAAGTCATCAATATCACCATCCATTGGCGTTAATGGTGTACAGGTCGTGTCAAACACGCCTGTTGGTGCGCCCTCAGTCCCCACATCAGCGACATACTTGCCAAGCTGAGACGAAAGGCCCGCATGGGGGTGACTCTGTGTTGAATGGAACTGTTGCAAATTTACCTTACGCATCCATAACGAACGATCAGATAGGTTAGAACGCATATGCTCACACAGTCGCCATGTCCAGCGTTGATGGGCAAATGTCATATAGAGTGTATTTTTAGCAGGATAGACCAAGCAACTTCTTGTTTCGCCTTCGCTGCCACGCTCATTCGCGGGTTTATCCGCTTCATCGTTTGACCCGTCAATTTTGGTAAACTCATACCCTTTCACCTGATACTCATCAAAAGTCTTATCTGTCTCGTCATAGACATACAACCATCCGTCACGTAGCTGCCTCAAGGTATACTGACGTTGCTTTAGGGCAAATCGACCTTGCCACTGGGTATCGGTGGTAGGCAGTGGGTGAAGTGGTTGGCCTTGTTCATTGATATCATCCAAGGCGTAACGTACAGGGATAATTCCCACATCATTACGTCGAAAAGGGCATAGGCCAACCCCACTTTTTGCATTGTGGGTGGACGCGCATTTAGCGGCTTTATTGGGGGTACTCATACTTAGTTCTCCCTAGATTGGTTAGCAATTTGCTCGGCTAAATACGCCGCTTGTGCAATGCGTTGTGATGGCGTGTGTGATGACGGTTGTTCGATAAGTTGAGAGAGGCTTGGGTAGGTATTGTTAAGCAACGCCTGTTCGCCAACATACCCAAGAATATTGAAGTAATAGAGTAAGTCTTGCTCTGTCTCGAAGCCTTTAGCATAAGCGGTATCCATATGGGTACAAACCCAGCCCCTTAAATCGTGAGCCTGGTGGTCGTACTTTGCATACCAGCGTTTCATGTGAGCAATCAATGTATTGGGCAGTGAATTTTGCCATGGGATGAGCGAGATTCTTCGCCACTGTTCGTCTGTAAGTTTCAGCGTTTGATGGGGTATTTCAGGAGGTATCACGAAAGGATTATCAAGTGTTTGCCACTCTCCCATGTGATGTAGCCAGACTCGGTTCATCGGCTGCCATAACATGGCACATTGCGTATCTAATAAAACATAAGCGGCATTACTATCCGCAAAGCGCACAAAGCCCTTATTGCCGTTAGGCATTTCAATCAGAATCAGTCGCCTTAGAGAATTGGCCGCGTCCCTCAACGATAAGTCTGAGCAGAAAAAGTACCCCCATTGACACTGGTTGAGTTCAAAGAACCAGTGTTGAACCTCTGGGGTCGCTTTCACTAGCCTCGGTGAGACACTCAATAACGAATCATAAGGGGGATACAAAAATATCGGCTCTTGTTCTATTACCCCAGATAGCTGATAAAGCTGCCTTTCTAGATCAGGAATGCGAGCGCCTTCCACCAAAAGGAATAGTTGCCCTGATTTTGACAATTCAAATAATGGCTTCATAGCGTATTACTCTGGTCTGACGTAGATAAGTATCTTCTGTGTGAAACCGAGAATAACGACCGCTCAATAAGCAAGCAATGGCACAGTGAAAAATTACTAATTTTCTGACTTAAAAAGAAAAACTAGGCAAAAAATGTCGAAGTAAGATCACGTTTGTCTCTATCTATGAAAGCGAGAGAAGACTAGAGCCGTTCTTGAACCATTTCCAACGTCACTTTCAAAGAATGCGACACAAAGTATGACGTTTGCATAGAAGCTTTGGTAGCAAGTCGGCGGAAAACACAGTCCAAGTTTACGTAACAACTTTACAAGTGGCGGATTGTAGTTCGGCTTCCAAACACCTTTGTCACTTAATTCTTTATGCGCAAGTTGTAGCTTCGTTTCATAATCTATGACCCAAAATCCTTGTATTCGATGTCTCCCGCGGAGAAACCTAACGCTTATTAGACGAAAAATTGTCGTCTATCATCCTTCGATGATCCAGTCTTTATCAAATTAACTCACTTGATAATCAATACGTTATGCCACATGAAGGAAAGTTAGACTGCAAAATGTCGCATAAAAACGGGAACGCTAAGTTCTCAACTCAAGTGGATAAGTTTGAGTAAGTCAAACTCAGATTAAAAGATATGAATGAGTAAAAGATCTAACTGTAGTGGTCAACTAAAAGGGGCTGCAGACGCCAATAGAGAGAGTAATAGGTGTACCGTCATGCGCTACTTAGCGATGGTCTATCCAACATATAAGTACAAAAAAGCGAGCACTAGGCTCGCTTTTAACTATCTTTTTTGGTTTTAAATTACAGCAGTTCAACCGACTGCTGAGCAATCACAAATTCTTCGTTGGTTGGGATGACCATCGCCACTGCGTTTAGCATTTCTGACTTAGCAATAATGCCTGCTGCACCAAAGCGTGCGTCTTCGTTACCCTTCTCGTCTTCGATAAAACCAAGTAGGTTTAGGTTTTTCAAAATCTCACGGCGAATAGGAAGAGAGTTCTCACCAATGCCACCAGTAAAGATAATTGCATCTAAGTGGTTAAGCGGGATCAAGTATGAACCAATGTATTTCGCTACGCGGTAAGTAAATACTTCAAACGCTAACTTGGCACCTTCGTGACCATTTTCCATTGCTTCCAAAATGCCACGTGCATCGGATGTTAGACCAGAGACACCTAGGAAACCTGATTTTTTGTTCAGAGTTTCGAATACTTTCTCTTGGCTCCAGCCCTTCTTCATTAGGAACTCAATGATACCTGGGTCAAGGTCACCTGAACGCGTGCCCATCATTAGGCCTGCTAGCGGTGTAAAGCCCATTGATGTATCCACTGATTGACCATTTTCAATCGCACAGACAGACGCGCCATTACCTAAGTGAACAGAGATAAAGCTTGCTTGTTCCACTGGTTTGTTAAGCATCTTAGCTGCTTCGCGGCTAACGAAGTAATGGCTCGTACCGTGGAATCCGTAACGACGGATACCGTACTCTTTGTACAGTTCGTTTGAGATTGCGCCAGTGAACGCTTTCTGTGGCATTGTTTGGTGGAAAGCCGTATCAAACACAGCAAACTGTGGCAAGCTTGGGAAAGCTTTCATCGATGCTTCGATTCCAAGTGCGCCAGCAGGGTTGTGGAGCGGAGCTAGGTCTGACAGGCTTTCAATTTCTGCTAGAACTTCGTCATCAATACGTACTGTCGAAGTGAATTTTTCGCCGCCGTGCACAATGCGGTGGCCAACGGCCACTAAGTCATTGCTGAAGCCTAATGTATCTATTAGAGCAACGATACGGTTAATCGCGTGTTGGTGGTGGTTGTCCGGTGCATCAATGGCTTCTTCGGTTTTTTCGCCATTGTACTTCCAGCTGATTACAGCTTCCGGCAAGCCAAAGCACTCGCCCAGACCGCTAACAATTGCTTCACCCGACAGAGAGTCGATAACGGCAAATTTTAATGAAGAGCTACCTGAGTTAATGACCAGCACAAATGTGTTCGACATGGATATGTTCCTGTTTCAGACTGATTGATGAAGCGTCACACTTCTATAGTTTTGTGGATTCTATTATTCAATATTTTTTGAATGTTTCAACTTTATTTATACTTCTTCAACAAAACAAACAAACTTTTGTTGATCTATCGCAAATGGCTATTTAATTTGAACTCAAAAATTAATGTGTTTTTTGTCAGTTTGGGATAATTATTCGTCATCCAGCTCTGTTTCACGGTATCGATTGCCACGTATATCTCAGGCTACTTGTCGCTGTTGGCTAGCCTTTGACGAACAAACATAGTAAAACAGTGTCAAAGTAGAATTAGCCGTGCCTAACTCACTAAGGAAACACAATGAATATTGGTGCCGTATCAAAGCTAACTGGACTATCAACCAAATCAATTCGTCTCTATGAAGATAAAGAGCTCATCACCGCTCCCCACAGAAGCGAATCTGGGTATCGTGAGTATTCAGATCAGCATGTTCAGGAGCTCAATCTGATTTCTAGAGCGAAGAACGCTGGATTTTCTTTGATTGAATGTAAGGAATTGGTTCAGTTAGCGCACAACTCCAACCGCAAAAGCAGCGAAGTAAAGGCAAAAGCGAAAGAAAAACTGCACGAAGTGGAAATCAAGATTCGTGAACTCCAAGAGATCGAACGTCAGCTTAAAAAGTGGGTGTCTGCATGTCCAGGCGACTCAGGCAGTAGCTGCCCTATTATCGAAGATCTCACCAAAGCTGAATAAACCTCGTAACACGAGGCTTATTCAACATTGATTAAGCTTAATAGTAGGTACACATCCGTTTGCCACCAACTTCAACGATGTTAAACGGTGTTTCGTAGATACTTTCTAAGATCTCAGCCTGAATCACTTGCTCCACACTCCCCTGAGCGACAATTCGCCCTTTCTTGAGTGCGATGATGATGTCTGAGTAGCAAGCGGCAAAGTTAATATCATGAATCACAACAACTACCGCCTTGTTCATTTCATGAGCCAGTCGTCTGATGTTTTTCATGATTTGTAATGAATGCTTGATGTCCAAATTGTTGAGTGGTTCATCCAAGAATACATAGTCTGTATCCTGTGCCATGACCATAGCAATAAATGACAATTGCCGTTGCCCACCACTCAGTTCATCCAGATACTTATGCTGAATGTCGCTTAAGTCGAGATACTCGATCGCTTTGTCGATAATCGATGCGTCATCCTGATTAAGTTTACCTTGGGTGTAAGGGAAACGACCAAATGAGACCATTTCTCTTACGGTAAAGCGCATGGTTATGTTATTCGACTGGCGCAGCACTGCTAGCCTCTTTGCAAGCTCCCGACTGTCCCACTCGCTGAGTTCTCGACAATCAATCATGACATGCCCCTGATCTTTCGGCACTAAACGACTCGCCATAGACAGCAAGGTGCTTTTCCCTGCACCGTTGGGACCAATGATTGATGTGACTTGCCCTTTCTCAAAGTCAGCACTGGCGCTTTCAACGACGGTGAATTGGCCAAACATTTTGGTAAGACTTTTCAATGAAATCATAGGGAAGACCTAAACAATCTTGTTGCGCAGCAACATGGTTAAAAAATAAATACCGCCAACAAAGTTGATCACAACGCTAATCGTGGTTGAGAAATCAAATAGGTTCTCAACAATCCACTGACCACCAAGTAGTAGAGCGATAGATAGCAAAGACACGCCACAAATGAGTATCTTGTGCTGGTAGGAAGAAAACAGTTCTCTTGCTAAGTTGGTCACCAATAGACCAAAGAACATAATAGGGCCAATCAACGCCGTCGATATCGCTATCAACGCCGCACTTAAAACGAGAACTTGCATAGTGACTCGCTTAACATCGACACCAAGGCTAGTGGCGTTATCTTTATCAAGCCAAAACACATCTAAGACACGATTAAGCCGATAAAGCGTAATACTGATCACCGAAAGCAGTGGCAAGCAGTAGTACACCAATTCAACTTTAATGTTGTTGAAGCTGGCGAACATGTTAGCTTGCACACTGGCAAAGTCATTCGGGTCCATAAGCATGGTAAAGAATGAAGAAATGCTGCTAAACAATTGACCAAGTATCACGCCAAGTAGCAGAAGCACCATTAGATTGTGGCTCTTGCCCTTAAAATAGAACGTAAATAAGAGCAAAGAAAAGCCCATCATCACTAATACCGACAGGCTAAAGTTGATGTATGCGTTAAGAGCAATGCTGCTCATGCCACCAAATATCACAACCACCAATACCTGAGTAAACATATATAGGGAATCAAATCCCATAATACTTGGTGTCAAAATACGGTTGTGAGTGATGGTTTGAAAAACCAATGCCGATTGACCAATTGCTATCCCCGCCGCCACCATTGCCAGCACTTTAGGAATTCGACGAGACAAAAAGTATTGATAGTTATCACTGGTAAGCCCAATGCTAATAAACATCGTACACAGCAAGATGCATATAAACGCAACAGCGATTAACTTATGGCTATCACGCATTTTTTTGCCCCTTAAGAATAAAGTAAATAAACACTGAGCCACCAAGAATGCTGATGATGGTCGAAATCGGGATTTCATAAGGGAAAATGATCAACCGCCCTGCTAAATCGCAACAAAGGACGATTAATGCGCCAAGCAACGCTGTAATTGGAATATTCTTACGTAGGTTATCGCCACAGAATTGGCTCACCAAGTTTGGCACAATCAGGCCCAAGAATGGCAACATACCGACGATCATCACAACCGTTGCCGACATGACCGAAACAAGTAGAACGCCTAAAACCAGCACTTGCTGATAATTGAGGCCTAAATTGGTCGCAAAATCTTTACCAAGTCCAACCGCGGAGATTCGTGCCGCATATAGATAGCTGAAAATAGCCACAGGTATGGCGATATAAAGGAGCTCAAAGTCACCTTGGAGCAGATTGGCAAAATTGGCGATAGTCCAGCTAGAAAGGTTTTGTAAGGCGTCGTATTTGTAGGCGATAAACGTTGCCAATGAATCAATCACGTTACCAAAAATGATCCCTATTAACGGGACAAATATGGCGTTCTTAAATTGCACTCGATTAATAAACTGAACAAACAACAAGGTTCCTGCCATCGAAACAGCAAAAATCAGCCATAACTGTTGCCCGTTACCAAATAAAACCAGACTCAACACGTAGCCGAGCATTGCACACTCAACCGTTCCCGACGTTGAAGGTGAAGCAAATCTATTTTGGCTAATTTGCTGCATGATCAATCCAGCAATACTCAGCCCTGCACCAGCAAGCAATACCGCCATCAAACGGGGAATACGGCTTGTCATTAACAATTGCCAGCTTTGACTATCTCCAGCAAACAACAAAGAAGGGGTCAGTTTCCCAACCCCAACAAATAGTGACGCGATACCTAAAACAATCAGTATCAGCAATATCTTTTTCACTTTTGGCCTCATCAGCACAAAACCTCAGGCGGCAACGCCCGAGGCTGATTAATATTTATAGTTTTTGGTGATTAGTTTGCTGCTGATACAGACATGACGTCAGCGATCATTTGCTCAGTTGCACGGATACCCGCAACAGATAAATACCACGCATTAATGTCTAAGTAAGCCAACCGTTTTTGCTGGTAAGCTTGTGTTGATTTCACGAGATCATTTTCAAAATCTCGTTGAACAGTACTGCCCTTGCCTTTGTTGATCAGTAGATCTTTATCAACCACTAACAATGTGGAGGGATTCTTTTGGCTGATAAATTCGTAAGACACTAAGTCTCCATGGCGGCTTTCTTTGATTCCTTCAACGGTCTCTTTGAATCCGAAGTCACTGTAGATAGCCGAGAATCGAGACTGAGAACCAAAGGTTGTAATATTGCCACCAGCACTCATCACCGTTAGCGCGTCTAGTTGTTTGCTTTGGTTAGCCGCACGAATGTTGTTGATCTGCTGTTCAACTTGTTCAATTTTGCTCTCAATAATCTCTTGTTTATCAAAAACTTTTGCTAGATTACGCCACTGCTGTTTGGTACTCGCCCAGTACCCCTGCTTTGAATCGATATCGTAGACAATAGTCGGCGCAATTTCTGATAGCTCTTTGTACTTTGGTGCTGCACGTGAGCCCACAATAATGAGGTCAGGCTTCTGGGTATAAATCACTTCAAAGTTTGGCTCATGAAGACTGCCCGCCGACACAAATTGATAGTCTCGATATTCCGCAAGGTAATCAGGGAACATACTGACCGTAGACAGTGCCACAGGTTCAACGCCCAGTGCTTTGACTGTATCAAGGGCTCCAAGACCGATCACCACCACTCGCTCAGGATTAGATTCGAGCTTGGTTGTACCTTGAGCGTGTTCTACCTCGACCATTTTCGCACTGGCACCAAATACAGTTAGGCTGGCTAGCAGCGCAACGGCAGACAATTTCATTGTTAGACTCCATAATTACAAATGCAATGCATTATCATTTAGATTTGTAACCATGTACCGCTGATTTACGTTTTTTACATTTATCAAAGAATTGTAAGCTGACAGGAAAGTCAGGCTGATTGGTAAAATATCCAACTCATCCTGTTGATTAAAGAACGGTTACTCATCGCCAAATTCTTGGGCGATTTTTATAAATCGATCTTCTTGCTCTATAAAGGCGTCAATCACCTGAGGATCAAAATGGCTCCCGACCCCTTGCATGATGATATTTTTGGCATCTTGATGAGTCATTGGCTCTTTATATACACGACGACATCTCAACGCATCATAGACATCTGCTAACGCCATCAAACGAGCGCTGAGTGGAATTTGTTCACCACTATAGCGATTTGGGTACCCTGAACCATCCCACTTTTCGTGATGACCATAGGCGATCTCTTTGGCTACCGTGATCAAATCATTTCGGGCACCTGACAACTGCTCTGCCTTCTCCAAAGCTATCAATCCGAGTGTCGTATGCCCTTTCATGATTTCAAACTCTTCATCGGTCAATTTTCCCGGCTTGAGTAAAATCGAATCGACAATTCCGACCTTTCCAATATCGTGAAGTGGCGCTGCCTTGAAATAGGTATCAATCATCTTGGGTGTCAGCCATTCACTGTACTGAGATTTCTCGGCGAGCTTTTCTGCTAGGAGTTTTACGTAGTGCTGGGTACGCAAAATATGATTGCCTGTTTCAGGATCTCGAGTTTCAGCGAGGCTTGCGAGAGCAAAAACGACCGCATCCTGCATTCTGTCAAGTTCATAGGAGCGCTTGAGGACTTCTTTCTCTAGGTAACCATTTTGGTCGAGGAGAATATCTTTTGAGCGCTTATTTTGCAGATGAGTTCTAACCCGTGAGCGCAATAATGGTATGCTGACGGGCTTATGAATATAGTCAGCCGCCCCTAGTTCAAATCCTAGTTTTTCATCTTCAGGAGAGCTTTTTCCTGTAAGAAATATCACTGGAATATGACGAGTGTTGTGATTACTGGTGACCGCTCGGATAACGTCATATCCAGTAATGTCTGGCATAACAATATCGAGTAAAATCAGATCGATATCGAAATTCTCAACGATATTGAGCGCCATCTCTCCACTCTTGGCCGCTTTTACATGGTAACTCCCTTTCAAACCTTGAGCCATAAACGCTAGGTTGTCAGCACAGTCATCTACGATCAGCACTGTACAGTCACTCAGGTTTTCAACGGCCATACGAAATTTCCCAAAACATTTTATAGACTAGAATAACAATAGGTAAGCTTATCAATAACTATAGACAAGTCGTTGTTACTTGCACTGCTATCTACTCAGGGAAGGAAATCAATGCGTTCAATTCGCACACTATTTATGCTGCTCTTCCTAATAATGGGCGCCTGCGCTGTGACCATGTCTGTGGTTACGGATAAAGTTTCAGAACTGCGTTTACAAAGTCACACTTATCTAAATGACTTGCACCGCTTCTACCGACTTTCACAAGAACTCAAACAAAGCTCAGATCACCTTACAAAATTTGCCAGAGCGTATGTAGTGACAGGTGATGAGTATTGGGAAGAACTGTTTAATCGAGTCCTTGCCGTACGCAACGGCGAAGTGGCGCTGCCGACAGGCAATGAATATGAATACTGGGATTTGGTAGCAAATTCAACCGAACAGCGCCCTTCTACCAGTAGTGGGCAAGGTACTCCACTGCTCACCAGATTGAGAGATTCTGGTATCAGCGAGGCTGAATTTCTTGAACTCAAAAGCGCTCTCTTGCTGTCAGATGGCTTAGTCAATCTTGAGCGTGAAGCGTTTCTTGCGGTTAAAGGGATAAAACTACTCGAACAAGGACAAGAGATAGACACCGGTGAACCCGATCTTCAATACGCACAGTCACTGCTATACAGCAAAAAATACTTCGCCGAAAAGGCGAAAATCATGCGAGCCGTCGGTTCTGCGCACCAAGCGATCGTTTATCGAATTGAAAATAGCATCACTAACTTCGACCGAAAAGCGCTCGAATACCGGAGTATTTATCTCACATTAATGACCATATTGCTGGCTTCGATCGCGCTTTCATTCGCTTTGCTGTGGCATCTCTACATTAGCCCTGTCAGTCGGTTATTAAAAACGGTGGTTCATCAAGTCAAAGAGAAGAACTATGCCTTTACTATTACTCAAAAAGCCTATGCGGAACTGCAACACTTCATCGATAGTCTGAACGTTGTTTTTCATCATATAACAGAGCAACTCAATCAAAATACGCTATTCAAAGACTTCAATATTGTTCTAAGAACCAGTCAATCAACGCTCGACCTATGCCAAGAAGTGACCCAGTTTCTTCTGCATCAATTTCCAATTCAACAAATCGGTCTCTCCTTGTATCGAGATAATCAATTAGTTCGAGTGGCAGGTGCTGGCTACGATGGAACACAAGCGAGCCATATTTCAGACACCAGTTCTACGGAGTTAAGCGTTCTTCTTTCCGGTAAGCCCTACAGCATGACATCACTGGCGGGCAAATACACCATGCCAGTCAGCGGTGGTAGTCTAGAGCTCAATGAACTCTACTACTTCCCTCTTTGCGTTAACGAACAACCTGTCGCCTTACTCGAAGTCGGTACCATCAATGAATTAAATGAAATCCAGTATCAGTGGCTGACTCAAATGCTCGATGATTTGGCCGTCAGCATCCAACTGAGCCAAAACATCGAGCTACAGAGAAAAGCCGAACAAAAAGTACTGGAACAATCTCAGCTCAACCAAGAGATCTTAAATGCGACCCCCAACCCGATGTACTGCCTGTCCCCACAAGGCAAATACCTGACCGTCAACGCCAAGTTCAGCGAGTTATGTGGCCTGCCCATGCAAGATATTGTTGGCAAAACACCCTTAGAAGTATTTAGTCAGCAAGAGGCCTCGCGGTGTTTTAACGATACTCATCAGGAGTTAATACTTCAGCAAGGAAGTAAAACCTACGAGTTATCTCTACTCGACCAACACCAGCAGGAACGCGACATGCTCGTGTGCGAAGCGTCGTTCAGTAATAGCCAAGGCAAGGTGTCCGGAATTGTTGGCATCTTACTTGATCTGACTGAGCGTAAGCAGATGGAAACCGAACTCCGTGACGCGAAAGAGACTGCCGATGCGATGAGCCGTGCGAAAGGTGAGTTTTTAGCGAATATGAGCCACGAGATACGTACACCAATGAACGGTATTTTGGGTATGGTTCACCTTGCACTGAATACTGAACTCGATCCCGCTCAGCAGAAATATTTAACTCGCATCAATGAATCTGCGAAAAACCTGCTTGGCATAATCAATGACATCCTCGACTTCTCGAAAATCGAAGTGGGTAAATTGAACATAGAGACCATCGACTTTAGTTTGGACGAGGTATTTGAAAACCTGATCAATGTTATATCGTTTAAAGCACAAGAGAAAAAAATCGAATTTCTACTCGATATTGACCCGCAAGTTCCCGTTGGTTTGATTGGCGACCCACTCCGAATCGGGCAAGTACTGGTAAACCTGTGTGGCAACGCCGTTAAATTTACCGAACAAGGCGAAGTGGTCGTATCGGTACGTCCTGAATTAGTCACCGAACGCGAGGTGGTTCTTCATTTTGCGGTCAAGGATACTGGCATTGGCATCGACAAAGATAAAATTAGCCACCTATTTGATGCATTTTCTCAGGCGGATAGCAGCATCACTCGACAGTTTGGCGGGACAGGGCTGGGACTCAGTATCAGCAAGCAACTGGTTGAGTTGATGGGTGGACAATTGAGTGTCAGCAGTACTCCAAGTGTTGGCTCAACGTTCGCTTTTACCATCACATGTGGTCTGCAAGAGGCCAAAATGCGTGATATATCCAAACCTATCGCCGGACTGGCTGGTAAGCGAGCCTTGGTGGTTGATGATAACGACTCCGCCCGAAATATTTTGGTCACCTTGCTAAGTGCGATGCACTTTGAAGCCAAAGCGGTAAGTAACGGTTTTGAAGCGCTTGATGAAATGCGACAGAGCCAATTTGACCTCCTATTCGTTGACTGGAACATGCCTGGTTTAAATGGCGTTGAACTACTACAAACTGCGCAAAAAGAGCGGCTACTCGAACGTTCAAAACGTTTCCTCGTCACCGCTTACGGTCGTGAAATTTCGTTAGACCAAACCACATCAAAACTGATTGATTCTCTGATTGTAAAACCCGTCAATCCTTCCAACCTTCTCGACGCAATCATGAATAGTTTTGGCATTGAACAAGCCACTCGCAACCATCATGCTAATCAACTCGAAAAGCCCGTGTTTGATGGACAAACCGTGCTATTAGTTGAGGATAACGAGGTCAATCAAGAAGTGGCTTTAGGTCTACTCAACGGCACTAATCTCAGTGTGGTGACTGCTGAAAATGGCCAACAAGCGATCGACATTCTTGAACAAAAAGCGGTGGACTTGGTTCTTATGGACATGCAGATGCCTGTCTTAGATGGTGTCTCTGCCACTGAACAGATCAGACGCAATCCAAAATGGCAAAATCTCCCCATTATCGCCATGACCGCCAATGCCATGCAGAGCGATGTTAAACGCTGCATAGATGCAGGCATGAACTCTCATCTCGCCAAACCTATCAATGTGCACAACCTTTATCAAACTCTGGTTCAATATCTGTCATCACAACAACCAAACGATGAATTGCTGCAAGAAGAAAAACCCGTCTCTCCCGCCATTGATTCAGAACTGCCGATCCTATCGGGCATCAACGTTGAGCAAGCCATCTATGATATTGGCGGTGATAAAGAGAGTTATTTGACCATTTTAGGTCGATTCTTAGAGATGCAAAGCACAGAGTTATCTATCTTTAAAGAAGTCATTGATAAAGAAGATTGGGACATGGCGGCTCGAATGGCCCACTCACTAAAAGGGTCTTCGGCTAACTTAGGAATTAAACTTGTCTCGCAACTTGCGGCTAAAATGGAACGTAGCATCCGAGAACAAGATAGGTCTGCGCTGGGTGAGCTGGAAGTTTGCGCAGAGATGATTAAAAAGCTGCACGCTGAATTGGCACAGTGGCACGAAAATCGACAACCAAGCGAGGTGAAAACAGGGGCCGATCCAGTCGAACTCTACCAACGTTTGGTCAGCTTAGTGGAAGCGTATGATGTTGAGGCGCTGACCATAGTTCAAGATGCCCAGCAATTCGGGATTTGGACCGAAGAACAGAAGCTTCAATTCATTGATGCTATTGAAGGATTTGAATTTGAATTGGCCAAACAGTTGCTTGACCAGTTCCCTAAACCATAACAAATAATAACAGGTAGAGAGCAGTTACCTTAAGTTATAAAACAGCGTCAGTTGATTCATAGTAAAAAAGGGATCAACACAATGAACATTAACAATACAATGAAGCTGGTGTTTGGGGTCATCGCCTTAGGCATTATCATCAGTGTCGTCACTGTTTTGCAGCTTAACGGCCTATTGCAGAAAGTGGATGATATGGCACAAGTTCGTTATCACTCCTATCAAGCTGCCGATGAGTTACGTCAAAGCTCTGATGACTTAACTCGTTTAGGCCGCACCTATGTCCTAACTGCTGATGATACCTACGAAAAAATGTACATGGACATTCTGGCTATCCGCAACGGCCAAAAACCACGCCCAGAAAATTATCACACCATCTATTGGGATTTAGTGTTGAGCTATGGTCAGAAACCAAAACCAGACGGCCAGAGAATTTCTCTGCAACAGATGATGGAAAACCTAGGCTTCACCCAATCTGAATTCAAGCTGTTAAAACAAGCGCAGCAAAACTCAGATGCTCTGGTCAACATGGAAGTCAAAGCAATGAACGCGGTTAAAGGGCTATATCCGGATAGCTCAGGCAACTATACCAAAAAGGGAGAACCCGACTTAGCAATGGCCGCAGCACTTTTGCATAGTAAGGAATATCATCAAGAGAAAGCCAAGATCATGGCACCTATCGATACGTTCTTTCAAGAGCTCGAAGCTCGAACCAATCGACAGTTTGATATGGCAGCCCAAGAGGTTCAAACCACCGTTTTGATCGGTAATATTTCATTAATCGCTGTATTTGTTATCGCAATTGTTGGCTATGTATTGGTCAATCGCCGCGTGGTAAAACCGATCGACCAAATGGCGACCTTATTGCAACAAGTCGATACCAATTCTGATCTCACCCTTCGTGTCGATGATAAGAGCAATAACGAACTCGGCATCATTGGTAACACAATCAACAAAGTCCTAGTGAGCTACGCGAAAACCATCAGCAAAATCAATCAAGTTAACGCCACTATTTCAACCATTTCGCAGTCCATTCAATCTATCACTCAACGCAACATAGATATGGCAGGCCAACAGAACCAAGAAATGGAGATGGCGGCGACAGCTATGGAAGAGATGACCACGGCATTATCCAATGTTGCCGAGAGCACCAATATGGCCGAACAGTATGCAGGGAGCGCGGAAAAAGAAGCATCGACGAGTAAAGAAGTGTTTGATAAGACATCCAATGAGTTCACTCAGTTAGAGGGAGAATTCACGAATACCTCACATATCATTCAACAACTTGCCGAAGAATCAAATAATGTCGGAAATGTTCTGGACGTGATTAAGGCGATAGCCGAGCAGACAAACCTTCTTGCACTCAATGCGGCAATCGAGGCGGCGCGCGCCGGTGAACAAGGACGAGGCTTTGCAGTGGTTGCCGATGAAGTTCGCTCCCTAGCCCAGCGGACCCAAGACTCGACGGGAGAGATCGAAAGCATCATCTCAACGCTACAAGAAAAAGCCAAAGAGTCTACCGTCACAATTCACAGCAGTGCTGACAAAATGCAGTCAACACGTTCAAACATGAGCGTTGCCAATGAAGCCCTCAGCACTATTCAAGGCTCGGCGGCGGAAATACACAAGCTCAATACCTCCATTGCCGCTGCCACTGAGGAACAACTCGCCGTCAGCGGTGAAATATCCGGTAATTTGGCGAACATCAAAAACCTTTCGTCTGATATGAGCGAGGCCATCAATCAGCTTCAACCGATTGTTGTCGACTTGCAGCAAAACGTCGAGGATCTCAACCAAGTGATAGCCCATATTCGCACTTGATTACTCAACGATTTCAATTTTCAAAGGGCCCAGATGGGCCCTCTGCTAGTAGCACTCGCGTTCAAGCGTTAAACACCATTTATCTTCATTTGATGTCACGCATTAAGTCTCTGCGAGAGTTATAACTGCAATAAAATAGGAAACTGGATAAAAGGCTTAGAAGTAAACCTTGTAGAAAGCCCAAGCAACGGTATCGTCAATATCGATGTTTACTTTTGATGATTCCATGCTGCCATAGGTGTTTTCCAGCTTAAACTGTCCCCAGCGCTTACCATCCGCAGACAAAGGCGTACCTACCGTCAGTGACGTTTTTAGTGTCGAAGTTTCAATACTGCCATCCATATATGTGTATTCTGGCGAGAACATTAGGTAAGTACCATCAGCGCCAGGCTTCCATGAAAAATAGGCAGCCGCCATACCGCCAACGATATCTTGGTCAGTCTCGCCCATTGCCTTAGTGAATCCTTCATCGTATTGGCCCGCTAACACTCCTACGCGACCAAACATAACAAAATTTTCCACCCCAGGATTGATCATCGAAATCGCCCCTACTGCAGCCGTCGTAAAGTTTGTGTTGTCGATAATGTCTAGTGACGCTGCGGCTTTTGGTGCAATGCGATTGCCCGTATTAAACACATGGTAGTATTGGGCGCGGCTATCTTTGTACTTGCCGTCGTTGTCCAACGTCCCCTCAAGCGTTCCCATTGCCATTTGACCGTTATCTAAGCCAAATCCTAATGAGGCGGAGACCTTAACATCACCTTGGTTATTCATACCTACGTAACCAGAAGTGTTCACAGAGGTGAGATCGGAAGGATCCACTTTATCCGTTGTGGTGTCTTGAGCCCACGCCAAGTTAGCGCCAGAAGCAAGCAAAGCGGTGGCAATTAGTGTTTTAGTAAAAAGTTTCATCATAGTTCTCCTGTATCGAATCTGCGGAGAACTATAAAGTTTTCACCATCCTGCAAATAGGTCATTACACGCCAACTATTGGGTCATTTTGCGCCACATCATTTCCAATTAGGCACATGCTCAGCACCGAGCATTCTCGCCATTGAAAATAACAACAGCGCTAACCAAATTCGTTGGTAGACGTCGAACACGTATAAGGATGGCATCCTCTTTGTTAATTCACGCGAGAGATAGCTGGATGAAAACATGGCGCAAAGTGACCTAAAACTATCCCGGCAAATCTCCTATTATCTTCACCAGAACGCAACGGATGGTTTGATAACAAGTGAGTTCACCAAACCACTTTGTTGCTTAATTAGGATTTTATCGACTATATAAAACAGACATGAGAAAGACCAATATGAGACATTCAAGCTCTATGATGAAGAAAGCATCGTTACTTAGCCTCGCCCTTTTGGCACCCATCACTTTCGCGGCTGACTATGATACTGTCATTTTGAACGGCCGAGTCATTGACCCAGAGACACAATTTGATTCAATCGCCAATATTGGTATCAAAGACAACCAAATCGCGACCATTACAACCGATGCGATCAGTGGCACCAAGACGATTGACGCAACAGGCAAAGTTGTCGCCCCAGGGTTTATTGACGTACATGCCCACGGACAAAACATTGGTGACTACCGCATGCAAGCGATGCAGGGGGTAACAACGATGCTTGAGTTAGAGTCGGGTGTGCTACCAATCAGTGACTGGTATCAAGCACAAGGCGCAAAAGGATTACCTCTTAACTATGGTGCAGCCGCGGGTTGGACTTATGCACGCATCGCGACTTTTAGTGATACTCAACCAGAAGCCACTGCCGATTACTTTCAAAAGGCGCAATCGCGTAACGATTGGAAGATGGATATCGCGACACCGGCACAGCAAGAGCAGATTCTTAAACTGATTGAACAGGGCCTTGACGAAGGTGGCCTAGGTATTGGCATCAATGCGGGTTACGCACCAGGTCATGGTCAAAAAGAGTACTACGCGCTGGCAGAATTGGCAGCAGAACGAGATGTGGCGACTTATACCCACGTTCGTTATGCAAGTAACTCGGAACCGCAAAGTTCATTTGAGGCCGTTAAGGAGCTAATTGGCAACGCTGCAATCACTGGTGCACATATGCATTTATGCCATATCAATAGCACGTCACTCAAAGACATTGATACCATTCTTCCAATGGTTGAAAAAGCGAAAGAACAAGGCATTAATGTCACTGTCGGCGCTTACCCATACGGCGCGGCGAGTACTGTTGTCGGTGCTGCGATGTTCCAAGGAGAAGGCTGGCGTGAACGTATGGGTTCAACAGCGGAAAACTTCCAGTTAGGAAAAGAGCGTATGACTGAAGAACAGCTCGCTGACTATCAGGCAAACAATCCTGGTACCTTCATTGTTTGGCACTTTCTAGATGAGAATAACCCACAAGATCTCGCCAAACTTGATGCATCAATCTTAAGTCCTGATGTCCTTATCGAGTCTGATGAAATGTTCTGGATGCATATGGATGAGGAAGGACATGTAGATAACTACGCGGGAGATCAATGGCCTTTGCCTCAAGACCTTTTCTCTCATCCACGCTCAAATGGTACCTTTGCCAAAGTATTAAGAGTGTATGTTCGCGAACGTGGTTTATTGTCTATGCCTGAAGCATTAAGAAAAATGACCTTGATGCCAGCACAACTACTTGAAGACTTTGTCCCACAAATGAAGCGCAAAGGCCGAATTCAAGAAAACATGGATGCTGATATTGTCGTGTTCGACCCAGAAACTATCGCGGATGTCGGTACTTACCAAGATCCAAACCATCCTGCTGTTGGCGTACATTGGCTACTGGTTAATGGTGAGATCGTGGTAAACAACACTCAACTCGATACCACGGTAAAAGCTGGTCAACCTATCCGTCGCCAACAAAAATAACACCACTGTCTGCGCGTAGTTCAACTACGCGCACTGAAGTGCTGTTTACGATATTGTGCCGGAGTCATATTTAGCCAGACTCGAAAAGCGCGATTAAAGTTAGACAAATCATTATAACCACATCGCCAAGCGGCCTCTTCTGGAGAGAGGCCATCTTGCGCTAACAATTCAGTCGCCACCTCTCTTCTCGCTTCATCACGCAATTGCTTTACCGACAATCCATGCTCTGCCAACCGTCTCTGCAATGTACGGGCTGACATACTCAAGAACTTGGCAAACCAGTCAACACTAAAAAATGGTAACACTGCATAAGTCTGTGACAGACGCTTTACTCTCTGTGACCATTCTAGTTCGCTCTCTACTGAAGGGGGGATAGGTTTGAACTCATCTTCAAGATCGACCCTTATCGCCCCAAAAGGATGTCCAAAGCTGAACGCTGTTTTAGAAAACCCTACGGGTAAGCCTTTGGTCAGATGTTCCGCAAGACACATGTAGGCATGCTCTGGTAACCAATCCTTACCCAGAAATAATCGACACATTGATAATAGAGCAAATGAGCGAAACCATTCTGTCTGATCAAAGCCTGGGGTTGAAGGGTGATACTCACTTCTATGACATAGGTACCAATGACCTTCGATTTTCTCAACCCAAATCACGACGTGGCTATTGAGTTCAGGCATCAGCTTAATTAAGGTGACGATGGCTTCACCTAAATCATGACACTGCTCTAGCCTCTCCTCCAAGGAGCTAGATATTTGACCAAGCGTAATCAGCTTGCCAACTTCGACTCCCACCCTTTTATTACTGTGGCGCATCATCGCCATCAGAAACGACATGACTTTTTGAGAAGAAAGCCAAACCGTCCTGTTGGTCAAATCTTCTGGGATTTGATGCTCTTTAGCGAGTTTCTTCCATTCAATTCGGTGTTTTTCGAAGTAAAGGATAAACGGAACAAGGTTGTTGGAACTGGTGGTATTGATGTTGGTTAGCATTGGCACTCCTTGGCGCGATATGCGCTCCATAAAGTTAAGGGCCCTGTGGGCCCTTTGCTCATCAATCAAACCTTAAAAAAAGTCGATTGAGGAACGTCCGTTACCGCTTTTCTTCGCAGGTTTAGACTCTGCCTTTTTTGCTTTATCTTTGTTTTTTGGCGTTTTTTTACTCTGGCTCTTTGGCTGAGACTTAGGTGGCTGCGGCACTTTTTCGACCTTAGCAGGCTTCTCTTGAGGCTCTGTTACGGGCGCATCACAGATCACGACATAGTATTCCTGATTGAACTCCAAGAAATCACCGTCATACATCTTACGACGTTTGCGAGTTTCCAGCTCACCATTTACCGCAACATAACCTTCCGCTATCAAGTGCTTCGCTTCACCACCGCCACCAACAAGGTTAGCGATCTTAAACACTTTATACAGCTCAATTGGCTGTGACGATACTTCAATACCTATCGCTTCAATTTCGATTTCTTCGCCCTGTTCGTAATCCTGGCTCATACCATACCTTGCGGTCATTCACTGATAAAAATGAAAGTCTAATCTCTCAGCGGCGATAAATAAACTAAAGTTAACTATAGAAAGAACAACGCTAAGGTGATGTCGTCTTGAGATGGCTAATAATCGCTCTGTTAAGCAACGCCTGTTGGGCATACCATCCCCCCACTCCCGTAACTATTTACGGCGATGATTCATACCCGCCATACAGTTATTCGATCGATGGTGAGCTTAAAGGAATCTACGTGGATATTCTATTAGCCGCTTTTGAGAGAATGCCGGAATATCGAATAAAAGTATCACCAGTCCCTTGGAAAAGAGGGTTGAAGTTGTTAGAAACCGGAGAAGGGTTTGCACTATTTCCTCCCTACTACTACCCAGATCAACGCTTATACATCTCTCCTTACTCACACCCCATCCTTGACGAAGAAGTCGTGGTTTACTGTCAGCCAGATCGTGTAAAAGACCGACAACTCAATGTATGGCCTGATGATTACCTTGGCTTAACGGTCGGCGTAAACGAGTCTTTTGCGTTAGGTGGAAATGAATTCTGGCAACAGGTTAAAAAAGGGGCCATTAAACTTATCGAAGCCAAAGGCAATCGCAACAATGTCCTCAACCTGTATAAAAATCGAATTGACTGTTACTTAAACGATCGACTGTCAATTCTTTGGGAAGTCAAGTTGTTACGAGAAGAAGGCATCATTAATTCTTCCTGGAAAATGCAATTAGGTAACTCTGTGAGTAGTGAACAAGGCTACGTGGGATTCACCAATCAATCGCCAGATAAATACCCTTACAAAGATGAATTTATTCAACAACTTAACATCATTATCACCCGCTTCAAAGAGGATGGAACCATGGATGAGATCCTCAATAAATATTTAGAGCAATAACGATTAATTGACTTAACTAACCATGCCCTGACAGTTTTTCCGTACTGGAAAGTGTCGCTTTCCCCCTTTTCCGTCAGTTATCTCTTACATTAGCGCCATCGGATTTGAAGGCACGGAAGCATCATTGATTAGAATAAAAGCGAGAAAGTAAAATGATTTCCTCAACTCATACGTTAGTGATTGATAGTCAACCAATTATGCGCGAAGCGCTATCTCAACTGCTTTACGAGACTATCCCAGACATGCAGGTTTTACAGGCACCTTCAGCAACGTTTGCAATACAGTTGATCAGAAATCACGACATTAATTTGGTGATACTTGATGTCGATCTTGAAGGCTCTGATGGATTCGAATTTGTAAGACGCGCACGAGCATATGGATACACGGGACGCATTTTATTTGTTTCGAGTAATAAGCATCCGATGTATTCAGAAACAGCAAAATCGTTAGGGGCGAATGGTTACGTCTCTAAACTAGAAAACACTCTAGTGCTCAAAGAGGCTGTGCTAAGCGTGTTACGTGGCCATTCTGTATTCAAAAAAACAGATAACCTAAAGAAGCGCAATACCACTTTGTCAAAGCGAGAAACTGTTGTATTCAACTATCTGATTAAAGGCTACAGCAACAAGAAGATCTCTGAAATGCTGTCACTAAGCTCAAAAACCATCAGTACTTATAAGGCGAGAATTTTAGATAAATATAAGGTCGATTCCATTGTAGAGTTGATGCGAATTCAACAACACATCTATATCGACCTTAATGAAACTAGAAAAGATGCTGCTTGAGCTTAGAAGCTAAGAGTTGATGGAGCGGATTGCCATGGTTGACCAATTTGTAATTGGCAACCACTGACGGCGGATGCTCCATCTGCAAATGATCAGGTAGTGCAGTGACGCAATATTTATCATGCAGCTGAGTGTGGCTGGTATATGGGAGCAATGTTGCGCTCTCTGTACACTCAAGAACATCAAATAAACAGGTGATATTATCGACGGTCGCAAACGTGTTGATTTCAATTCCCTGCTCTTCCAGTGCTTTGTTTGTTACCGCCTTGGTATCTTGCCAGCCTTTCATCTCCATCATGATATAAGGCATACGCAGCTTTTCTTCTAATGACCTGTCTGCATACGGCTTGGCACAAATAATTGCCCCTTTGTATTTGCCTAAGTGATGCTGAAAAATCGTTTTGGTTAGCTCTTCGTTGAAATACTGCACCCCGATATCTAACCGTTCATCAAGAATGTCGGTGATCGATGTTTCATTCCAAGTAGTGATATTGATCTTGGCCTTGGGGAAGATTTCCATGAGATCCAACAGCAAGGCTTTTCCCACCAATGACTGCCCTAGACTGGGTAAGGCTATCGAAATACTTTTTTCATATAAGGCAGGGTTAAACTCTTCACGCTGTACCGCCTCTCCGATCATATCAAGACCTGCGGTAATTTTAGGCAGCAAATTGGTTGTATATTCGGTCGGTTCGAATTCAAACGCCCCTCTGACGAACAGCGGATCGCCTAGTTGCTCTCTGAGTTTGGCTAAATGCTTGCTCACCGCACTTTCTGTTTTCCCCAGTTCTTTAGCAACCGGTTTCAGTTGACGGTGTTTATCAAGCAACGGAAGTACTTTAAGGAGATTAAGATCAAGCTGTGATTTCATAGTGTATCCAGTGAGACAACGTAGACTCTTCGACCAAACTTCAATTAGGTCTTTATCTTCTATTTATCCGTCAGTATAGCGAGGAAAAATCATAAAAACAGCTACTTATGTTCTCTGTGCACTGCCTATCTGTGAAATGAAATGGCGTCTTTTCAGCAAACAAGCCTGCATTTTGTCATCACTAGCATGCAATTAATCAAACTGTCACTATTTTTTGGTTATGTTGCCAACGCAAGCCAACGTTTTTGATCTATTAACAATTATTGCGAGCCATCTGCTAGAGATTCATCTTAATTTAATGTATTACTGAAAAGATGCGTAAGAAAGAATGTTTATAGAATTAAGATTTGACCGAGAAATTGTCTTATAGGTAACTAAGCCACAAATGTCACAATCAATGAAAAGCATCAATCCTCGTCCTAGAATCACACTTGTCTCAGAGATTAGTGTTGAAACGGCTGAGTCAGATTCACATCAGCCAAGCATCCTAAGCGGTGCCGAGTTAGATGAATTGATGGATAATCATTTTCAACATGTGGTAGACGTTCTGAATGACGGTATTTTCTATATGTCTGATACCGAACATGTCTGCTTCTATAACCCGTCGTTTTACGCCCGATTTGGTGTAGAGTCAGGGCATACCTGTCTTCAAACCTGGCTTGATCTTGTCCATCCCCTCGACAAAGTCGCCTTGTCTGAACGCGTCGACGAACATATTCAAGAAGATGAGTCTCGTGTCACCGTAGAATATCGAGTGCGCTGTACTAACGGTCAATACACATGGCTGGAAGGTACCGCCATCACCAAAACGGTAAACGGGCATCGCTTTATGATTGGCTGCCACAAAGACATTTCCGACAGAAAACTCATGGAAACGTATGTGCAGCAATCTTCCCTGCGTGATGGGCCAACTGGACTGTCTAACGAACAGAAGCTTGCTCTTGACCTTGATAACATCAAGGGAGTCACAACACAGTCACACCACCTAGTTTATATTCAAGCAGGCAACGCTCGCTCAGACCAAACACTTTATGGTTCGCAGATAATGCGCAATCTACTTTCTCACTTCACGATGATATTAGGTGAGTTCCCAGACCAATTTGTCGATATTTACCGGATTCAATCGCACGATTTTGCCATTCTGGTGCGGGGTCAGTACGACAACAGTGAACTAAAAGACCTTGCTCAGCGGATGTGTCAAGCCTATCAAGACTCAGTGGAAGCCATCGATTTCCTATACACGACCGACATCAGCATCGGCATCTACCCCAATATTTGTGATAAGTTAGCCGTCGATGAGTTGGTCAAAGTTGCAGCAAAAACCAGCCAATACGCGGCGACCAAGCGTGACAACTACATTCGTATTTATGCCGGAAACACCAAAAATCAGGTTGACCGGCATTTTTATATCGAGCAAGAACTTGGCAACGCAATCAAAAAGCGCAAGCTGTCCGTCAAGTTCCAACCGATCATTTGTACTAAAAACAATGTCGTTGCGAGCTTTGAAAGCTTAGTACGCTGGAAAAGCGGCCAGCACGGTGAAATTTATCCTGACGAGTTCATTAGTGTGGCTGAACGCAAAGGCTTAATTAGTGAGCTGGGCTATTTGGTTTTTGACGAGGCGTGTCGCTTCATCAACCAATACCAGCAAACCCACACAGACTCTATTAAAGTCAACGTCAATGTCTCTGTTTTGCAGTTACTTAGCCAGCAATTTCCAGACGAACTCAAACAGTTAATCGATAAACACAATGTTTCCGCAAGCTCCATTGTGCTTGAGTTAACAGAGACCATCATACTGGACGACAATAAAAGTGCGATTGCCCAGCTACATCGCCTCAATGGCTTAGGCTTTCAGTTATCGCTTGATGATTTTGGTGCCGGCTATAGTTCATTAAACAGCTTTTTCGATTTGCCTCTGTCGCAAATCAAAATCGATAAATCCATTGCATGGCGTTCAATGGAAAACCCCGTCACCTTTGAGTATCTCTCTTTCATCACTAAGCTCTGTACAACTTACAATATCGATATTGTGATCGAAGGTATTGAAAACGCCGCGATGCAAAAGGTCTTCACCGATATGGGTGCCTCCTATTTACAAGGCTATTGGTTTTCAAAACCGCTCTCTATCGCCAGCGCCAGCCACTATACGACTGTTTAATCGTACGTCTCAGATATGAGATATATTCACTCAAATCATAATTCAATTTGACTAATCAACTTTAGTTGTAGAAAATCTCACCGTTTTAATAACGAGATGTTCCATTGCCTCGCAGGATGGCGATTCACTGGCAGCGACGTGTTACGAAGCTCAGCTTCGAGTTCATGGATAGACATACACGGAGTCCGATGTTTTTACATCGAACTCTCAGAACACAGAGATATCAAATTCATTGTTTCTGGAGTAATAAGTGTCTAATTCAATTCGTACTTTGTTCAGTGCAGCCCTATCTGCATCTTTAATGTTTTCGCCAATCGCTTCTGCTACAAGCAATAGTCCGCTGTGGTTTGAGCACACAGATATTCAGCTACCAGCCCGCACTTCAGTCGCACAGTTGGAAAACGGCCTACGTTACATCATCCTACCGACCACCAAGACCAGTGATGAAGTGTCGATTCGCGTACGAGTGGGATCTGGTGTTGCACAAGAGCCGGCAGACTATCCACTAGCAAGAATTGCCGCACTGAACTCAATCTCAGGTACAGACTGGCTTGCAACCTCTGGTTATCAGCAAACGGTATTCAGCCTAGATCTCGCTCATGGCACCGATGCAGACATTGGTCGTGCGCTTGACCTAATTCGCTCTGGTTTAACAACACAGATCCAAACATCGCAAGTTTCAGAATTACTGGTTGAAGGTCAATCGTCGCTAACAGATATTGACCAAGTTATCGCAGCAAAACAGTTGCAGCCGTTGGCGGTTGATCAGCACTGGTCAGCACTTGATGCGGAAACTTTGGCCGATACCCCTCTGTCCTCAGTGCATGATTTTCAAGCTCAACAATACGTACCGCAGAACATTACTGTGGTCATCGCTGGTGCGGTTAGCCCTCGCTCAGCAGCGAATCTGATTGATAAAAGTTTCGCAGACTGGAAAGCAAACAAGAACGCATCAACACACTCTCTTGCTGCCTTTGCCGCCACGCCAGTCGCGGCTCAGTCTGTCGCCAATGATTCTTCAGTATCAATCAGCAGCTTGAAGTCAGTTTATAACCAAACAGACAGCAAAGCGTTAAGAAAAGATATGCTGATTGCAACCTTAGCCAATAAGTTGCTTGAACAACGTATTGAGACTGCATTGCAACAGCAGCACTCATTAGCCAAAGTTGTGGTTGATAATCAGCTTGTATTTAACCACAAGCTGCTCTCTCAAATTCGATTAACGGATCTCGACGTTAATGAACGCAGCAACGCACAACAAATCGTACAATCAGAAATTAAACGTGCCATTGCCGGTGGTTTTACTCAGACCGAGTATGAAATGGTGGTAAGCCAAGTTCGTGAACAGCTACAACGTCAGACTCGTCTACAAAATGCGGATTACACCGCCCAGCAAGCTGATCGTCTGATCGCAGCAGTCAACTCTGGTTCAGTCTATACGGCGCCGTCATACGATCTTGATCTGCTCAACTTCCATGTAGCTCATCTCAACGAGTTGGATGTGAGTAAAGAGCTGGCAAAAATCTGGTCTCAAGATGATGCCGTGATTCTTTAATCACAACGGCCCAATTGATGAACAAAGCCGCCTATTATGGCGGCTTTTTGCTAACAGCTTATCGAGGAAAATTTAGAAACTCGACAACTCAACTAAATGGCGGGTGTATTCCTGTTGTGGATGACTAAATAGCGCCTGCGTCTCTCCTTGTTCCACCACGTGGCCTTGCTTCATCACAATGGTGTAGTGACACAAAGATTTCACGACATTGAGATCATGGCTAATGAACAGGTAGGTCAGATGATATTTTTCTTGCAGAGATTTTAACAGATCAAGCACTTGAGCTTGCACCGTTCGATCCAGTGAAGAGGTCGGTTCATCTAGTAGAATAAATTCTGGCTTCAAAATCAACGCGCGTGCAATCGCAATACGTTGACGTTGACCCCCAGAAAATTCGTTGGGATAACGGTGACGAGTTTCAGGGTCAAGATCCACCTCTCTCATCACTTCGCATATCAAGGCATCAATTTCTGACTCGTCATGTTGCTGATGAACTCGTAAGCCTTCACCAATAACTTGAGCAACCGACATCCTTGGATTGAGCGCAGAAAACGGGTCTTGGAAAACCACTTGCATTTTACTCCGGTAAGGGAGCATACCTTTACGATCCAAACCTTGTAATTCAGCCCCTTGATAAGAGATTGAGCCTTCAGACTTTATCAGCTTTAGGATTGCCATTCCTGTGGTCGATTTACCCGAACCGCTCTCCCCGACAAGTCCAATAGAATAGCCCTTTTTAAGGGTAAAATTCATATCGGTGACAGCTTTAATATGTGAAACCACTCGTTTAAAAATGCCACCGGTGAGTGGAAACCAAACTCGCAACGAATTGACGTTCAATAGAGGCTCTGCGTTGTCGTCAACATTTACCGGCAAACCTCTCGGGTCAGAGTTAATCAGTGTCTGAGTGTACGGGTGCTCTGGTGCGTTGAATACCTGTTGGCACTCCCCGACCTCAACCAATACGCCATCTTGCATCACAGCCACTCTGTCCGCAATTCGCTTTACAATGCTGAGGTCATGAGTGATAAACAACATCGCCATCCCTAGCTCTTGCTGGAGCTCTTTCAGCAAATCGAGTATCTGAGCTTGGACGGAAACATCCAGTGCGGTTGTTGGCTCATCGGCAATGAGCAGTTCAGGTTCATTGATTAACGCCATGGCAATCATCACTCGCTGCCGTTCACCGCCAGAGAGCTCGTGCGGATAGGCCAAAATCTTTTGCTCTGGATGGCGTATTCCTACTTTACTTAGCCATTCAATCGCCAGCGGCTCTGCGTGACGGGTTCTCATCCCACGGTGGATGGAGAGGGTTTCGACCAACTGCTTGCCAATTTTATGCAGCGGATTTAACGATACCATGGGCTCTTGAAAGATCATGCCAATGCGCCCACCACGAATGCCTCTAAGTTCGCGTTCAGAACAAGAGAGAATATTGACACCATTAAAGTCAATTGAACCATTAAGGTAATGAGATGAACCTTTAGGCAGCAGCTTTAACACTGAGTTGGCGGTCACCGACTTGCCAGAACCACTCTCACCCACCAGCGCCAATGTTTCCCCTTTACGGATAGATAAGGAGACATCGTGAGTCACTTGCTGAATGCTATTTTTTTGCCCAAAGCCCACCGACAGATTCTCAATGGTGAGTACTGTTTCATTCATGGTTATCTTCCTTGATGGTGAGGGTCAAAGGCATCACGTACTGCTTCGCCAATGAAAACAAGCAGGGTTAGCATCACGGACAGTACAAAGAATGCAGAAAAGCCGAGCCACGGCGCTTGGAGGTTTGCCTTACCCTGTGCAAGTAACTCCCCCAGCGAAGGAGAGCCTGCCGGTAATCCAAATCCCAAAAAGTCGAGCGAGGTGAGTGTCGTGACTGAACCAGAAAGAATAAACGGCATCATCGTTAGTGAAGCGACCATGGCATTGGGCAACATATGACGGAGCATAATACGTTTATCATCGACGCCCATCGCCTGCGCAGCGCGAACATAATCAAAATTGCGGCAACGCAGGAACTCCGCCCTTACGATACCAACCAAACTCATCCAACTGAAAGCCACCATGATGCCTAACAACCACCAGAAATTCGGCTCAACAAAGCTTGAGAGAATAATGAGTAGAAATAAGGTCGGCATGCCTGACCAAACTTCGATAAAACGTTGACCAAATAGGTCGAGCCAACCGCCGTAATATCCCTGAGTTGCCCCAACCGCAACACCAATGATGCTTGAAACGATCGTTAATACAAACCCAAACAGCACCGAAATGCGAAAGCCATATATTACTCGAGCAAGGACATCTCTTCCTTTGTCATCGGTTCCAAGCCAGTTAACGCTATCAGGAGCTGAAGGCACACTGCCATCAATATTGAAATTGATAGTATCGTAACTAAATCGAATCAGCGGCCAGACGATATAGCCCTTATCCTCAATCAATTCGATCACATAGGGGTCGGTATAATCGGCTTCGGTTTCAAACTCACCGCCAAATTCAGTTTCAGCATATTGATTGACGATCGGCAAATACCACTGGTTGTTGTACTCCACCAGCAAGGGCTTGTCATTGGCAATGACTTCAGCAAATAAGCTGATCGCAAATAGCGCTCCAAATATCCACATCGACCAGAAACCACGTTTATTGGCCTTAAATCTTTGCCATCGCGCCTGATTTAGCGGGTTCTTACTACGACGAAACATCAACGTGCCTCAAAATCAATTCGTGGATCAACCCAGGTATAGGTCAAATCAGAGATGATGCTCAGCACAAGACCAAGCAATGTCATTATGTAAAGTGAGCTGAATACAACTGGATAGTCCCGTTGAATGGTCGATTCAAAGCCTAGCAAACCAATCCCTTCCAACGAAAACATAACTTCAATCAGCATCGACCCAGTAAAGAAAATACTGATAAAAGCAGCAGGAAAACCCGCGATGATGATCAACATAGCGTTGCGAAAGACATGTTTATAAAGGATGTCACGCTCATCGAGACCCTTTGCACGTGCTGTCACCACATATTGTTTGTTGATTTCATCAAGAAACGAGTTTTTAGTTAGCATGCTCAAAGTGGCAAAACCACCTATCACCATAGCGAAGATAGGCAAGGCCAAATGCCAAAAGTAATCGGCAATCTGTTGATACCATGTCAGTTGATCGAAGTTACTCGATACCAGTCCTCGCAGTGGAAACCAGCTAAAGTAATTGCCGCTGGCAAACAGAATAATCAAAATGATCGCAAACAAAAAACCCGGTATCGCATAGCCGATAATAACAACAGCACTCGACCAAATATCAAAACGGCTACCATGATGAATCGCTTTAAGAACACCTAGGGGAATGGAGATTAAATAGATAATCAACGTGCTCCATAAGCCTAACGATATCGAAACTGGCAACCTTTCAACAATTAGGTCAATGACATTGCCGCCCTTAAACAAACTTTCACCAAAATTGAAGGTGGCGTAGTTTTTGAGCATATCAAAGTAACGCTCATGGATCGGTTTATCAAAGCCGAACTGTTTTTTCAGCGCTTCGACGACTTCAGGATCTAGGCCTCTAGAGCCTTTATATCCGGTAGCTCCCGCTTCATCGCCGACACTGAGTTCCACTTCATTTCCGCCGCCTGAAAAGCGTTCCATAATGCCTGAGGAGTGCCCTTCTAATTGAGCTATCGCCTGTTCGACAGGACCGCCGGGAGCAATTTGTATGATAAAAAAATTAATGGTAATGATCGCCCAAAGCGTGGGGATCACCAGCAACAAACGTCTGAATATATACGCTGCCATTATTCCCTCATCTATCGACGTTTTTCAGGTAGCAAAGCCGCTTTTGACTCTGAGACCCACCAAGTATCAACACCTAAGTCATACTTAGGTAAGATTTCTGGGCGTTCAAACTTGTCCCACATCGCCACTCGATACTTGCTTACATACCACTGAGGGATGATATAAAAGTTCCATTGCAGTACACGGTCCAAGGCTCGGCCTAGAGAGAGTAACACGTCTGGATTCTGCTGATTTTTGGCGATTTCCATAGTAAGGAAATCCACCACAGGATCGGTGACACCAGCGGTGTTATACGTCGAATCGATGTAGTTCGAGTTCCATATAATCATCAGATCAGGGCTTGGATATGGGTTAGCACTGTAAGAGGAGGAAACCATATCAAAGTCACGGTCACGAAGTCGCTTAATGTACTGGGTGGTATCGACGGTACGTATTTTCATATCGATACCCATACTCTGTAAGTTTTTTTGGACTGGTATTGCAATTCGTTCCGTGGTCGGGCTGTAGATCAGCAACTCAAAGGCCATAGGCTGCCCTGTTTCTGAGTTCGTCATAACCTTGTTTTTTAGTTCCCAGCCCGCCTCTTTGAGTAGCGCAAAGGCTGTCCGCATCTGAGTTCTAATACGACCAGAACCATCGGTCACTGGTGGCTGATATTCTTCAGTGAAGACACGTTCAGGCAACTTATCTTTAAACGGAGCAAGTATCTTCTGCTCGGCTTCGGAAGGTACACCTTTCGCTTCATAATCCGTATTTTGGAAATAACTGCGTGTGCGACTGTATTGGCTGTAGAACATGTTCTTGTTCATCCACTCAAAGTCCATCGCGTAGTTGAGCGCCTCGCGAACTCTAGGGTCACGAAATACATCACGTTGAGTGTTAAATACAAATGCTTGAGTGCTCTCTGGTTTTTGATGAAGAATTTCTTGCTTGGTAATGTACCCTTTATCAAAGTTGACACCCGTGTAGGAGTTAGCCCAAAACTTAGCCGAGGACTCTAATCGAAAATCAAACTCCCCCGCTTTAAATGCCTCAAGCATAACCGTGTCGTCTCGGTAGTAATCATATTGGACCTGTTTAAAGTTTTTACGCCCAACGCTGACGGGCAGATCAGCGGCCCAATAGTCATCGACTAAGCTGTAAGTGACACTCTGCCCTGGTTTGTAATCGGTAATCTTGTATGCTGCACTGCCCACCGGAGGGGTAGATAATGGCTCCGATAAGCTCTTGTCACTCCAGAAGTGTTTAGGCAATACACGAGTGCCCTGAGCAAAACTGAACATCTTTTCGCGATTTGGCGTCGCCATTTCTATTCTGACTGTTAAATCATTTATTGCCGTAACGGATTTAATATCTTGGTAGTAAATACGGTACTGAGGAACGCCTTCAGACATGAACTTGTCGAACGTAAACGCGACGTCATGAGCGGTAATTGGCTTGCCATCATGGAAACGAGCGGCCGGGTTTATATCTAACTCAAGCCAGCTGTAGTCATCGGAGTAACGAACTTTTTGTGCGATCAATGGGTAGTATGAGTCAATCTCATCATTGGGAGAAAACATTAAAGTGTCGTACAGTTCGCCACTGGCGGCTGCGGGTACGCCTCTCGACGCAAAGCGATTGAAGTTATCGTAAGTCCCGACTTGGCCGTAGGTCACTTTGCCATATTTGGGCGCATCCGGATTAACATAGTCAAAGTGCTTAAAGTCTTCCGCGTATTTCGCTTCTCCAAATCCCACTAGCGTCGTGGTTTCGATTATTTTGGCATAAGCTCCAAAGCTCGCGGTTGTGGCAACCAGTCCACCGAGTACGAAGCGCGTCAACATCTTCATATACTAATCCCTTAGTCGTTATCCGAATCGCTGTATTCACTATAATATTAATTAGTATTAATAATTCAATTACTTGGATAAGTATAGAAAGAATATGAGAATTCTGTGTGCTAAATTGAATCCGCACCACATTAACTCACAAATAGCTAAGAAGAGAGACAACCTTTCAGAGCCTAAAAAAGCCTGCATGGGCAGGCCTTGGGAGAGAAGCTTAAAGCATTTCTTTGACGATTAAGTGAAGTAAGAAGGTTTCTCGTTCAATACTCAACCCCTTTTTAGGGCTTTCGGCCATCGTCTTCTCGTTGTGAGCGATAGCGTCGTGAATATTTTTCCACACAGCTTTCATACCATTCTTGATTTCATAATCTTCGTAATTGGTTTCACCTAACTGGCGGTCAATTTTGCAACTGTAGCAATGTGAAATCATATGAACGATGTCCGCATCCTCTTTATGCCAAGGACGAAACTCTTCATAGATGCCAAACGGCTTGATGGCATGAATGTTCTGTGCGCCAGTCTCTTCTTCGAGTTCTCGAACCATACCAGCAATGACATCTTCGCCTTCGTCAAGGCCACCTCCAGGGATGGTATAGTCATGGTAACGCTCGGTGTATAGGAGGAGTATGTCCTCGCCATCAATCACGATAGCTCGGGCAGCGTTACGCTTATAGATAATCTTGCCATCCAAATGGTCTATGTCAGGATGAATCGTGGTCTTGAGGTGTCTCATAAATTTACTACAACTGAAGGTTTGTCTTGATTTTAACACCTGTAGTCTGCCGACATAACCCCCTACAGAGGCATGAACATTATATGCTGTGGTCCCGCTGCGCCGCCCAGATACAATTGATGGCTATCTTTGAAACCATTGTTGACATAGCACTGGTACGCTACCGTATTTTTGCAATTAACGGTTAGATAAACAGCGCTAAAATTCGGATATTGTTCACTGAGATATCCAGCCAACTTCGACATCGACTGACCGCCGATCCCTTTTCCCTGATAACCACTATCGATTAAAAACGCGCGAAATCCAACAGCATCAGAGGGTGAAAAATCGTAATTCTGCCCATAAGTGGTATCAATGAGAAAAATACCAACGACCTTCTCTTGTAGCCAAACTAAATGAGGATGAACCTTATCATCTGCATTAAGTAGTACTTCTTCTATGGTGCCGACATAAGGAAGCTGCTCTTTTTCTATGCTCAGGTTCATCACTTGTTCCAAATCACTGCTTTTCATCGGAGCTAATTGGATCATTTATTCTCTCGCTTCCACTATATCCATTCATTCAAACCATATATATCAACTATTTAACTCATTAATCAAGTAAACAAATCCCCCAAAAAATTCGTGGTTTATTTTCACGTAAATTAGGTATTCAATAGGGCTGTTACTCTCCTTTTCTCTTTTGAGAGGTTTTTCCAAATGATAGATGTCGCAGTTTTTAGTTCTAAGTCCTATGATGAAATTTCATTTTCCAAAGTTAACGAGGGATATGGATTTAACCTCCATTTCCATGAGTTTCCTCTGACGGTAAAAACAGCCAAAATGGCTCATGGAAGCCAAGTGGTCTGTGCCTTTGTTAATGACGACTTATCGTCACAAGCATTAGAAGTACTCGCTCAACAAGGGGTCAAAGTGGTTGCAATGCGCTGTGCTGGCTTCGATCGCGTCGACTTGAATCGAGCCAAAGAGTTGGGCATCCAAGTGGTGCGTGTGCCTGCCTACTCCCCTGAGTCCGTCGCCGAGCACACCGTAGGTCTGATGATGAGCCTCAACCGTCGTTTCCACAAAGCTTATCAACGAACCCGAGACGCGAACTTTAATCTTGAAGGCCTAGTGGGTTTTAACTTCTATGGCAAAACGGTGGGGGTTATTGGCACTGGTAAGATTGGTATAGCAACAATGCGTATCTTAAAAGGACTTGGTATGAAGATCCTCTGCCATGACCCTTATGAAAACCCACTTGCTTTGGAACTCGGTGCGACCTATTGCTCTAAAGAGGAATTGTTTGCAAACAGTGATGTGGTTACTCTCCACTGCCCAATGTCGCAAGACAACTACCATCTGCTGGATGAAACCGCATTCGAACAGATGAAAGACGGTGTGATGATCGTCAATACCAGCCGAGGGGGTTTACTCGATTCAGCGGCCGCGGTTGAAGCGTTAAAACGTGGACGAATCGGGGCATTAGGTCTCGACGTTTACGAGCATGAGAAAGAACTGTTCTTCCAAGACAAATCGAATGATGTCATTGTTGACGATGTCTTCCGCCGTTTATCTGCTTGCCATAACGTACTTTTCACTGGTCACCAGGCATTCTTGACTCATGAAGCCCTTGGCAATATTGCCGAAACAACACTGGGAAATATTGATGCATTCGGGAAAGGCGTTGCCTCAGGTAATGAAGTGATTGAACTTTAAACCCATCGAAAAAAAGAGCCCATTTGTGGGCTCTTTCATCTCGTTATTTACTTACGCAATGCGTTGAGTTTCGCCTGTGCGATACCAAAAACGGTATCAATTGGGTAACTTCCCTCATCACTCGGTTCACCAGCTGGCTTGCCAGTAAACAGTTCAATGGCCTCTGTTACATGGTCTATTGCCCAGATGTGGAATTCACCTCGTTCTACAGCCTTGACGATATCAGGTCGCAGCATCAAGTTGTGCATGTTAGAGCGAGGGATAATCACGCCCTGCTGATCGCTACGTCCTTTGATGGTACATACATCAAAGAAACCTTCGATTTTTTCGTTTACACCACCAATAGGCTGAGACTCACCAAACTGGTTCATTGAGCCAGTAATGGCGATATCCTGACGGTTAGGTTGTTTGGAGAAAGCCGACACCACCGCACAAAACTCAGCCATACTTGCGCTATCGCCATCAACGCCACCATAAGATTGCTCAAAAGTAATGGTGGTACTCAATGGCACTTTCGCTGTTTTGCCAAAGACCGAGGACAAATAAGCGGTCAGGATCATGACGCCTTTTGAGTGTATGCTTCCGCCGAGATCAACGCTGCGTTCAATATCTATCACTTCGCCGTCACCGTAACAGGTCGTGGCGGTGATTCTATTTGGCGCACCAAACATATACTCACTGGTGCTCAGCACCGACAAAGCATTCACCTGTCCCACTGCCACTCCGTCAGTGTGAATCAAGGTTGTACCGTTGATGAAGCTTTCCATTACACTGTCTTTCAAACGACTAATGCGCAGCTCCTGATTCGCCAGTGCCTCTTCGACGTGGCTTGAACGAATCATGTTCGAATTAGCCTGTTTCGCGACATAGTTCGATTCACGCAGTAAATTGGCAATATTGGCCGAATGAAGCGAAATTTTAGTCTGATCACCCGCCAGTCTAGAGCTATGTTCAATGATGCGAGCAATCGCCTTACGGTCACAATGAAGCATGCCATTATCATTGACCACACTAGAGATAAAACGTGCATACTGAAGTTCAGAATCCGCATCGCGTTTCATCTCGTCTTCAAAATCTGCCGTCACACGAAATAGCTCACTGAACTCCGGATCATAATGTTGGAGCAACTGATAAGTACGGTAGTCGCCAAACAGAATGATTTTAACATCAAGCGGTATTGGTTCCGGATCCAAAGAGACGGTACCGGTCAGTGTCACCTCTTTCTCTAATGATGTGAAACTTAGCTGACGAGCCCGCAGTGCGCGTTTTAATCCATCCCAAACATAGGGTTGCTCTAGCACTTTTTGTGCATCCATGAGCAACACACCACCGTTTGCCTTATGCAGGCTGCCCGGACGAATAAGTGAGAAATCCGTGAAAACCGTTCCTTTGAAGGTTGCCGTTTCAATGTAACCAAACAGAGTGTGATAGTTAGGGTTCTCTTCTACCACAATAGGGAATTCGCTACTCTTACGGCTTACTAGAACGTTAACCTTGTATCGACGTGGTAATTTCTTATCTAAAGAGGCACTCGCAACTTCCCCTTGCTCAGCGCTCTGTTCTAGGAAAATATCCGCGTTCTCAACAATATCTTGCTGAAGTTCGGTTAAGTAACTCTTGATCGCCGGATAACCAGAATAGTCTTTCTTCAACTGTTTGATAAAGTGGGTAATCACATCGAGAGTCACTTCATCGTTGAGCTTCTTAATCTTTTCCGTGTACGCTTCTTCCCATTCAGTGAGTTGACGAACCATGTTTCTCAATTTGACCTCAAGCTCGTCGATGGTCTCACCAAAATACTCTTGCTCTTTCTTGCTCAGCGCATCAAAACTCTCTTCGTTGTGAAGCTCTTCACCGTTCATCGCCACAAACTGATAATCACCCTGAGTCGTGATCGTCAAGCTAATGCCCTTGGCTTTGGCATCTTTGGTGATAACTTCTAGTTCTGCTTCTTGCTTTGCTGCAAGCTGATTCTTCAACTTATCAGCACGGCTGTAATAAAGTTCGTTGTCAAAAGCTAATGGCATAGCATTGACCAGCTTAGACATCAGTTTTTCGATATCTTGCTTGAGTTTGCTACCTACACCGCATGGCAGTTTAAGGACACGTGGCGTACGAATGTCCTCAAAATTGGCGACATAACACCAATCGAACAAAGCGCTTTCATCATGCTGATGGCGGTTTAGATAACGCAGAATCATCGTTCTCTTGCCTAAACCATTTTGGCCAATAGCATAAATGTTATAGCCCTTCTCTTTTATCGACATCGCGAATTCGACTGCTTTTTGGGCTCTCTCCTGACCTACAATCTCATCGATAGGCGCCAACTCTTTTGTCGACTTGCTTTGCAATTTTTCTAACTCAGCATGTAGATATAGCTGATTGGCTTCAAGTCTTTGAATCGTCATCACTCTATCCTTATTGTTATGATTTTATAAAATCTAGTTTAGGCTAGATTCATTTATAATTTAGTGACTTACAACTAATTCATGTTTAAGTGCTTATTTTTTCGCCATTCGAGATGCAAAACATACGATTAAATGATAATTATTTGCATTCGTTAATAAGTTGTATTTAAATGCTAACTCATTACTGACTGCGGAGTATTTAGACATGGATTTGCAGCAATGCTGGACGCATTATCTAAAAGCACAACAATTGCTAGAGCAAGGCCACTGGCCAGAAGCCTACTACCTTTATGAAATCGTCCTCACTCATTTACCATCACACCTGCAAAACGCATTAGCGAGTGAAGACACTAAGCCCTGTCAGTTTAGTTGCTTAATCACTGGATTAAGAGATGCCGCGGTCTCTCAGTCAGAGATACTCAACAAGATGGGACAGCATCAACAAGCGTTTGATCTTCTCAACCAGACTTATGCTCACCTTCAGTTTGTCTCTATCGAGTCTTTTGAACTGGTGTACGCCACTCAACACATTATCCAAATTCAGTGTGAAGATTTATTGCGTCACATCGGCGCCTTTTGCAGTGCTCAGCGTAGCGCTCAATGGATGCTGGAGTTTGAGCATGTACAAAAGGCACACCACTATTTCTCGACACTGAAACAGCACAACACCGCGATGGAAAGCGCTTACTGCATTAACTAATAAGGAAATTATAATGTCCATGATGCCGATTCTTGAGGTTCGTAACCTGTCAGTTAGCTTCACCACCAACGACGGAATGGTTGATGCGGTGAAAAACATCAGCTTTGACCTATTTCAGGGCGAAACGCTAGCGATTGTGGGTGAATCTGGCAGTGGGAAATCCGTTTCGACCAACGCTTTAATGCAGTTGCTGCCAAAGAATGCTTTAGTTCACTCCCAATCGAGCATTGTGTTCGAGAATCAGCAGTTGCTCGATAAGTCTGAGCAAGATATGCAGGCCATTCGAGGAGATCGAATTGGCATGATTTTTCAGGAACCAATGACGTCACTTAACCCATTTATGCGTGTCGGTATTCAAGTTGCTGAAGCCATACTTTGTCATCGAAATGTCAGTCGCTCTCAGGCTAAAGAGAAAGTCCTCGAACTGTTTGATTTAGTTCACTTACCCAACCCTCAGCAAGCATATAAAAAGTATCCACATGAGTTTTCAGGTGGCCAACTCCAACGCATCATGATTGCGATGGCGTTAATTAACGAGCCCGACATTCTTATCGCCGACGAACCGACAACTGCGCTCGATGTGACGGTTCAAGCTGAAGTTCTCAACTTGATTAAGGAAATTCAGCATAAAATGGGGATGTCTATTTTGTTCATTACCCATGATCTCGGCGTCGTTAAGCATTTGGCTGACCGCGTGATCGTGATGTGCAAGGGTGACGTAGTTGAACAAGGGATTTGTGGCGAGTTGTTTACCAACCCTCAACACGCCTACACTCAAATGCTGATTGATTCCATTCCTAAAGGTCATAAGCACCCCATCGAACAGGATGCTCCAACGCTACTCAAAGCCGATGACATCCGAGTCAAGTTTCTGATCAAAAACCATTTTATTCCTAGTCGGGCTCAATATTTTGAAGCCGTTAAAGGGATTTCCCTTGAGCTTAAACAAGGAGAAACGCTGGGCATCGTCGGTGAATCCGGCTCTGGTAAATCGACACTTGGTCGAGCATTGATTGGTCTACTCCCTTCGACGGGCCATATTGAATTTAAGGGTCGAGATGTGAACCAGCTTTCACGTCAAGAACGATTTGAGCTGAAAAAAGAGGTTCAGATGGTCTTTCAGGATCCTTATGGTTCACTTTCGCCACGTATGACTGTCGGAGATATTATTACCGAGGCGCTCACTGTCCATCAGCCACAATTAACGAAACGCCAGCGAATGGCGCGCGCTCGAAAAGCGCTTGAAGAAGTTCGCCTCGATCCACACTCTATCAACCGATATCCACATGAGTTTTCCGGTGGTCAAAGGCAACGTATCGCCATAGCTCGTGCGCTCATTCTGGAGCCTTCATTCATTCTGCTTGATGAACCAACATCAGCGTTAGACCGTTCCGTTCAGTTAACGGTGATAGATTTGCTCAAAGACTTACAGCAAAAGCACAACATAGGTTTTATCTTCATTAGTCATGACTTGAGTGTAGTAAAAGCGTTAGCCGACCGCGTGTTGGTAATGCAAAAAGGCACAGTGATGGAACATGGGAGTGCAGAAGAAATTTTCCATCATCCTCAAAGTGAATACACCAAGAAATTAATTGCCGCCTCTTTTGAACTGGAAGATTCAACTCAAGCTGCCTAAACTAAAATAATTCGGTTTGGCCGCCGACGAAAAGCCGACGCAAGGATGCGTCGGCGTTTTTTATTGGCGTATAAGAAATCGAGCAACCCAAGGTTTATAAATCTTATTTATCCATACCTCGATTAACACTTATAAATAGAGCGGACACCAATCAATTAAGATCAATATCGTTTCTCTGTGCTAGTTCTTCATGAAAGCGTTCTATTTTTCTTCTAATTTCGTGTTTAACAGGCTGCTGTTTGGACTCAATATTGTTTTTCAATGCTCGTTCGACGGCTTCATATAGCAATAACACTTTGTCATCAATATCACCACTTTCATCCGTTTTCATCTTGCCCCCTCAACTCCAGCGCTTGCTGTTGCAGCTTCTTTAGTTCAGATAGCGACTTGTGTAACAGTGAGAGTTTGGTAGTAAGTTCTGACAAAATCAGCGATAAAGCGGAATCACTAGTAGGGACGCTGTTAAGCATTTCATCGATAATTTTCTGCTGTTCAAGCACAAACTTCTTGTTTTTCCAGTCGACTTTTTCTGAGGAAATATATTCAGAAATAACTTCTCCTCGGTACTTTTTAATTTCACTATCAGTTTTATCTGACAGTTGAGCCTTAAATACATCATCCATAAACGACCCCAGCAAATAAGCATGTGGCCATCATACTAATGGGTGCGTGAATAATAATGCAATCTATCAGAAAAAAATCCTACTTTTCGTACAAAAGCAGGCACATGTAATTAGAAATAGTGTGAGATAGCCAAATATCGAGTCCGAATATGTTCTATTAACAACTTTACTTTGTTTGGGGGCTGGCGGGTAAACGGGTAAACAGCATAAATACCCAATCTCTTTCCGACTTGTTCGGGGAACAGATCAACTAACTGTCCGTTACGTATATCGTGATACACCAAGCACCTAGGTACGTAAGCGATACCATGCCCACCTAACGCTGCTTTTCGAAGTGCTGTCGCATTATCCGTTGAGAAACTACCACTGACTCTCACAATATAATTGTCATCTTGGGCCTTAAACTCCCACTCGCTCGCTCCGGTCGTTTGATAGGCATATTGAAGACAGTTATGCCGAGTGAGATCTTGTGGTTCGATAGGCTTGCCATTACGAGCAATGTAAGACGGTGACGCGCAAACGACCCATTGTGAATCTAAGATGTGGCGTGCGATTAATGAGGAGTCTTCTAAATAGCCCGTTCGGATAACTAAGTCATACCCTCCTTCAACAAGATCAACGAAGCGATTATCAAGTGACATGTCTACCGTTAACCCCGGATGCAAGTTGCAAAACTCCGCTACCGCGTCGGCCAAAATCAGATCTCCGGAGATGGAGGGGACAGACATCTTGATATGTCCGCTGATATTTTCGCCAAAGCCTGAAACTGCATCCATAGCCTCTTGCGCGGCCTGTTTCACATTTTTGGCACCATTGGTTAACGCCTTACCCGCTTCTGTGAGCGTTAATTTGCGCGTTGTTCGATACAATAGCTGAACGCCAAGTTCTTCCTCTAATCTGGCGATTCTTTTGCTAACTACTGAGTTTGTAAGGTTATTTATATCAGCAACCTTACTGAAGCTACCCAATTCTACGACCTGAGAAAACAGGATTAAGTCATCTGCACGCATTGATTATGTCATTTTTGGAATTAATTATTTTCATTATTTCCCTATATCAATAAAAAATAAAGGGGTAAATTCACCGACACTTAACAAAATTATCACAAATATAAAATCTAAGAGGCTGCGAAGGCCCTTATTGAGAATGTAAAGGACGTACCAATGAGTGAAACAATTCTAGCTCTCGTGGCTTTCTCACCAATTGTGGTGGCAGCCATTTTACTGGTGGGCCTCAACTGGCCTGCAAAACGCGCCATGCCTGTGGCATTTGGTCTGACTGTCGTCATTGCGCTTTTCGCATGGGATATGACCACCACACGCGTACTCGCCTCTGTACTTCAAGGACTGGGTATCACCGTCTCCGTTCTATGGATCGTGTTTGGTGCAATATTCTTACTAAACACACTGAAACATACGGGCGCGATTTCAACGATTCGTAACGGTTTCACCAACATATCTCCAGATCGCCGTGTACAAGCCATCATTATTGCTTGGTGCTTCGGTTCTTTTATTGAGGGCGCTTCAGGGTTTGGTACTCCAGCCGCCATCGCTGCGCCATTGCTTGTTGCCATTGGCTTCCCTGCTCTTGCTGCGGTGTTAATGGGGATGATGATTCAATCGACACCTGTCTCTTTTGGTGCAGTGGGAACGCCGATTATCGTCGGCGTAAATAAAGGCCTAGATACTCACAACATTAGCCAAGCACTGCTAGCAAATGGCTCGACTTGGGACGCGTATTTACAACAAATCACCTCAAGTGTTGCGTTAATTCATGCGGGTGTGGGTACCTTGATGCCTGTGCTGATGGCGGTGATGCTAACGCGCTTCTTTGGTAAAAACCGTCGTTGGAGCGAAGGCCTTGATATCTTGCCGTTTGCTATCTTCGCAGGTCTCTCGTTTACCGTACCATACGCATTGACAGGGATTTTCCTGGGTGCAGAGTTCCCTTCCCTTATTGGTGGCTTGGTCGGTCTTGCCGTTGTGGTTTCCGCAGCGAAGCGTGGCTTCTTAGTTCCAAAAACCACATGGGATTTCGAAGAAGAAGCAAAATGGCCGACTGAATGGCTAGGTTCACTGAAGATGGATCTACAAGAGAGCACCGCAAAACCAATGAGTATGGTACTAGCTTGGTTACCTTATGTTCTGCTCGCGGTAATTTTAGTGGCAAGCCGTGTTAGCGCGGACTTCAAAGCGCTGCTCGTTTCTGTCAGCCTCTCATTTAGCAATATTCTGGGTGAAACTGGGGTAAGCACAGCGATTCAGCCACTTTACCTACCCGGCGGTATTCTGGTATTCGTTGCTCTCATTGCAGTGTTACTCCAATCACGCAATGCGGCTCCGCTTGCAAAAGCCTTTGGTGAGTCAAGTAAAACCCTTATCGGTGCTGGTTTCGTGCTTGTATTCACGATTCCAATGGTGCGTATCTTCATCAACTCAGGTGTCAATGGTGCGGATCTAGCGAGTATGCCCGTCACCACTGCTAATTTTGCCGCGGGTCTAGTTGGTGATGCTTTCCCAGCATTAAGTGCGACTGTGGGGGCTCTCGGTGCCTTTATCGCAGGCTCAAATACCGTCTCCAACATGATGTTTAGCCAGTTTCAGTTTGAAGTCGCCCAAACTTTGACTATCTCTAGTGCGGTTGTCGTTGCACTTCAAGCTGTCGGCGCGGCAGCGGGTAACATGATTGCTATTCACAACGTCGTTGCGGCTTCAGCCACCGTGGGTTTGCTTGGGCGCGAAGGTGCCACACTGCGTAAGACGATTCTCCCAACCATTTATTATTTAGTTGTCACAGGCATCATCGGTCTTATCGCCATATACGGCCTACGTGTCACTGATGCACTAATGCACTAACTCATTGATCTATGGTGTTAATACTCAACTCCCCCTGACAAGACCCCTGCCAGTGTGAAAGCGCTAGCAAATTCACGAGTATTAACGCCACCTTACTTAGATGTCGACCATACTAACCCTTCAGAGAAAGGGTGTTGCAACAAGATTAATAGGAATGACTTTATGATTATCTCTGCCTCAACTGATTACCGTGCTGCTGCGAAATCCAAGCTGCCTCCGTTTCTTTTCCATTATATTGATGGCGGTTCTTATGGCGAACACACCCTACGCAAGAACACCGAAGATCTTGCTGATATCGCGTTAAAGCAGCGTGTGCTCAACAATATGTCTGACCTAAGTCTCGATACCGAAATTTTCGGCGAAAAATTAGCCTTGCCAATTGCCCTTGCTCCAGTTGGTCTGACGGGGATGTACGCACGTCGCGGAGAAGTTCAAGCCGCAAAAGCCGCAGCCAACAAAGGTATCCCATTTACCATGTCGACAGTCTCGGTGTGCCCTATCGAAGAAGTTGCCCCTGCAATTCAACGTCCGATGTGGTTCCAGTTGTACGTACTAAAAGATCGCGGCTTTATGAAAAACGTACTAGAGCGAGCCAAAGCCGCTGGTGTAACGACATTAGTATTTACGGTTGATATGCCAGTTCCAGGGGCGCGTTACCGTGATATGCACTCGGGAATGAGTGGCCCAAATGCAGCGGCGCGTCGTGTTTTTCAGGCAATGCGCCACCCTAGCTGGGCATTTGATGTTGGTCTATTGGGTAAACCGCACGATCTTGGCAACATCTCTACCTACCGTGGTGAACCAACCAAACTTGAAGATTATATTGGCTGGCTTGGTGAGAACTTCGATCCATCAATCTGTTGGAAAGATCTAGAGTGGATTCGTGACTTTTGGGATGGTCCGATGGTGATTAAAGGGATTCTCGATGAACAAGACGCTAAGGATGCGGTGACGTTTGGTGCTGATGGGATTGTTGTCTCTAACCATGGTGGTCGTCAGTTAGATGGTGTTCTCTCTACCGCGAAAGCCTTGCCGACCATCGCAGATGCGGTTAAAGGAGACCTGAAAATCTTTGTAGATTCGGGGATACGAACAGGTCTTGATGTCGTCCGCATGTTGGCACTAGGCGCGGATTGTACATTGCTCGGTCGCTCTTTTGTCTATGCATTAGCTGCACAAGGTCAAGCAGGTGTCGAAAACCTACTTGATCTGTATGAGAAAGAGATGCGCGTCGCAATGACTCTGACTGGAGCCAAAAGCATTCAGGATCTCAGTCGCGATTCATTGGTCAACATCAAATAATGACAATAGGTGTCATAGCCAAAATCCCTTGTCTGTGGCACCTTTAACCTGCTGAAAAGAAAACAACAATATTGACATCAGCATGTACAAGGAAGCCAACATGTCGAACCAAACTCACCCGTCTGATAGCGATGGCCTTTATCAACAGTTAGAATCTCTACTAGCGGTTGAAATTGATCCACAACGCATCATTACCCAACACGCTAAGCGCCTCGCTTACGGCACTGATGCCAGTTTTTATCGCCTTGTTCCACGCATCGTATTACGCCTAAAAACACTCGATGAAGTGATTTATACCATTCAGTGCTGCCGTGAAATGAACATTCATTTTACCTTTCGTGCCGCTGGCACCAGCTTATCTGGTCAAGCTGTCTCTGACTCTGTATTGATCACCCTAACTGATGATTGGCGTGGGCATAAGATTATTGATAATGGCAATAAAATCTTGCTCCAGCCGGGTGTTATCGGTGCAGATGCAAACAAATACCTTGCTCCTTTCAAGCGCAAAATTGGCCCTGATCCTGCGTCAATCAATACCTGTAAAATTGGTGGTATTGCGGCAAATAATGCGAGCGGCATGTGTTGCGGTACCGCACAAAACTCTTACCGTACCATTGATTCCATTAAAGTGGTCTTTAGTGATGGCACACTGCTTGATACCTCGTGCAAAGAGAGCATCAGTGCGTTTCATTCGACCCGCCCAGATATCATTCAAGGTCTCCGTCAACTGGTTGAAGAAACGCATCAGAACCAAGAATTGCGTGAACTTATCACGCACAAATACCGCTTAAAGAACACCACGGGATATGCTCTGAATGCCTTGGTCGACTTTCACGACCCTATTGAGGTGCTAGAACACTTAATGATCGGTTCTGAAGGTACGTTGGGTTTTATTGCAGAGATTACTTACAACACCGTCATTGAACATGAGTTTAAAGCGTCGTCTCTGTTGGTGTTTGCTGATATAGAAGAGGCTTGCCAGGCTGTCACGACGCTATCACACACACCTGTCGCTGCGGTTGAGTTGATGGATGGTCGAGCATTGCGCTCAGTGGCAGACAAATCTGGTATGCCAGAGTTTATCCAACATCTTGATCTCGAAGCGGCGGCGATACTGGTTGAAACCCATGCCAGTAACCAAGCGGATATTGATACTCAATGCCAGCAAATTATGGATTCTTTATCCGATTACCACATCATTGAATCGGTACCATTCACCCTCGATCCAAAAACGGTTGCCACGCTATGGGGGATCCGTAAAGGTATGTTCCCAGCCGTTGGTGCCGTACGAGAGGTAGGAACCACCGTTGTTATTGAAGATGTCGCTTTCCCAGTCGAAAACCTTGCAAACGGCGTACGAGACCTTCAAGCGCTGTTTGATAAATATGCCTACAGTGAAGCGATCATATTCGGGCATGCGCTAGAGGGAAACCTCCATTTCGTCTTTACCCAAGGCTTTGACTCTCAACAAGAGATCACGCGCTATGGAAATTTCATGGATGATGTGGCGGAATTGGTCGCTGTCAAATACCAAGGTTCTCTTAAAGCGGAACATGGCACTGGTCGAAATATGGCCCCCTATGTCGAGCTGGAATGGGGCAAAGCTGGTTATCAATTGATGCAAAAGATCAAAGCGCTTTTCGATCCTCAAGGCTTGCTTAATCCTGGCGTCATCATTAATGATAATCCCCAGTCACACATTGAAAATCTCAAACCGATGCCTGCCGCGGATCCACTCGTCGATCGCTGTATTGAATGTGGTTTTTGTGAACCCGTCTGTCCATCACGTACGCTAACTCTATCCCCTCGCCAACGAATTGTTCTCTATCGCGAATTGCAGCAACGACGCGCTCTTGGAGAAGACACTGCCGCCACAGAGTTGGAACAGATATTTGAATATCAGGGGATTGATACATGTGCAGCTACAGGTTTATGTGCTGACCGCTGTCCTGTAGGGATTAACACTGGCGACTTGGTCAAACAACTACGCACAGCAAAATATCGTAAGTTCACCCCTATTGCTAAGTGGACTGCCGATCATTTTGCGACCACAACGGCGTTAACCCGAGCATCTTTAAAAGCAAATCAAATTGCAGTAAAGGTGATTGGAGAAAGTGGCGTGGCAAGCCTAACCAACGGTGTCCGTAAGCTAGCCAACAATAAAACCCCTGTTTGGTTACCTGAAACTCCACAAGCCAATCAACATAAGATCAATAAAGCGATGGAACTGCTGGTCCGTTCGGATAAGAAAGTCGTCTACCTACCCTCCTGCGCGTCGCGCACTATGGGCCAGCAAAGTGATGCGGCTGATCAGCGATCATTAACAGAGGTGACATTGTCACTTATAAAGAAGGCAGGTTTTGAAGTGATTATCCCAGAATCACTCAATGACCAGTGCTGTGGTATGCCTTATGACAGCAAAGGGATGACCGACATTGCGCGTAATAAAGTGCAGCAGCTTGAGAATGCGCTTTGGAAAGCCAGCTACGAAGGTGAATACCCCGTACTTATGGATACCAGTCCGTGTGCAAAACGCAGTATTGAGCATTTCACAAAACCACTGGAAATCTTAGAGCCAACGGGCTTCGTCACTAAGTACTTATTAGACCACCTCACCATTACGCCTAAGCAGGAAACCGTCATGTTGCACGTAACGTGCAGCTCTCGCCGTATGGGGTTAGAGAGTGATATGGTCACGCTGGCTAAAACATGCGTTTCCGATGTGGTCGTCCCTGAACATATCTCTTGCTGTGGTTGGGCTGGCGATAAGGGCTTTACCACTCCTGAGCTGAATCAAGCGGCAGTTCATCCGCTTAAGGCGCAAGTTCCAAAGGGATGTCAACGCGGATTTAGTAACAGTCGTACCTGTGAGATTGGTTTGTCCCATCATAGTGGTATCGCATATCAGTCAATACTCTATTTAGTCGATGAGGTGAGTTCTCCCCAATAAACAGAGCTTAGACATAACTTAACAATAATGAATGAAACAGCAGTAGCATTCACTTAGATCTTACTCTCAACTCTACACTGTTACGCAGGCTTAGAGGCCGCGATAGGTTCATAATCAAATTCGATTATGAACCTATCAGCCGACAATAAGGAGTACTGATGGAGTATGAAATTTTTGTATGTGATGCTTTCACGCAAACACAATACAGTGGGAATCCGGCTGCCGTGGTTCCCGTTAGTGAATGGCCAGATGCAGAGCTAATGCAGAAAATCGCCTCTGAGAATAATCTTTCTGAAACTGCCTTCACTAAGCAAATTGCACAAGACCACTACGAAATTCGTTGGTTTTCTCCACTATGTGAAGTGGATTTTTGTGGCCACGCTACACTCGCTACAGCCTATGTTTTATTTAATCATTTTGATGCAGGTGAAATCCTGCGTTTCGAAACAGCCTCAGTCGGGCAGCTCGTCGTCGATCGTGATCTGACAGGTCGTATCTGCATGGCTTTTCCTCTACTCACGCCTAGCGCAGAAGACATCCCTTCACAGCTTCTTGAAGGGCTATCGATCGCCCCCATAGAGATCCTACGTAGTCAACAAGCTTACTTCGCGATCTATGATAATGAACAAGACGTCATTAATCTCAAAACCAATAGTCACTACCTAAAGCAATTAGCTCCCTACGATGTGGTCGCAACCGCTCCCGGAGATGAGTACGATTTTGTTTCCCGCTATTTCTGGCCTGCCAATGGAGGAGATGAAGATCCCGTTACTGGTTCCATCCATGCTGGATTAGCACCGCTTTGGGCTGAACGATTGGGAAAACATAACCTCAAAGCTTACCAAGCATCTAAACGAGGGGGGATCTTATACTGCCATGTGGAAAATGATCGAGTCATTGTGTCAGGTTATGCAGTCCTTTACTCTCACGGAAAGATCTTCTCGTAGTATTCCGACCTATGGCGGCTAATGCGCAATTAGCTGCCAGTATTTATCTCCACGTCTAACCCCACATACTTACACAATCTGATATTTTTTTAGGTGCTTTTCTTTGTCGAAAATGGTTAGATTATCTAGCACATCTCGTCACAGGGAGTTCTATGAAAATCATAATCTTACATGGCCTGTATATGCATGGTATGGTCATGCAGCCCTTGAGTCACCGCTTACGTGATTTAGGCTATCGCACCAAAATTCTCTCTTACAACACTGTTGCGATTGACGAGAATAAAGTCTTTAACGCTATTGATAATGCCCTTTCAACGCAAATGCCCAATATTCTGGTCGGGCACAGTCTAGGTGGACTTATCATTAAGCACTACCTACAAGCTCGCCAACTTGATGAACAGCAGGTATCACATGTCGTCACCATTGGCTCTCCGATGCAAGGCGCATCCATAGTAACTCGCATTCAAGAACTAGGGATGAGTGCCATCCTCGGAAACTCACCATCATTTGGGTTGGCACAACACGAAGGGACGTGGAATCAACCACAAAAACTGGGATGCATTGCCGGAACATTACCACTTGGCGCGCGATCATTACTGATGATGGATAATAAAATGATGTCTGATGGAACGGTCACCGTCGAAGAGACCAAAATAGAAGGTATGACCGACCATGTTGAGATTCGCAGCAGTCATACCAGCCTAATCTACACCTCATTGGTTCCGCAGCAAATTCATCATTTCATTGAGAACAATGTGTTTATCCATTAAAAAAAGCAGCGATGACTCGCTGCTTTTCTGTGACTAGGGTTTCGGTGTTAAAGTGTACTTAGTCTTGATACTCTCTTCACCGAAGGCTTGGCTAACCCTCTGTTCAAACTCTTGCTTAGTAATAGACTTCGTCATCGCATCAACATCGGTCAATGCCTCTATCCCATAGCCGTGGATCAGATAACGGGTATAGAACCATAGTCTTTGCACCGGGTCATTATCTAGGGGTTGTAACGCTACAGACAACTGCTTCGCCACCAGTTCTAAGTCTTGCTGGCTGATTCCCTGCACCATGTCATGTATCACTTTATCCACCGCTTGATCGATCTTTTCGATATCTTTCGGCGCGACCTGAGCCTCAATAAACCAATCGGTACTTGGTTCCCTGTCTTGAGACACGCTGTATGCATCTGGTGCATAATCGAGGCTGAGCTCTTCCCGAACATAGCTGGTCAGTTGCTTCGACAGCTGACGTTGAATCATGTCATCAATAAATGCCGTGCGTACACTACTCGCAACCGTATTAGGGTTGGTTGCTCGCAACAGATAGAAACTGTTTTGCTCATTATTTAACGGCAAATCAATACGCGGCTTTGGTTGCAGTTGATAGCCAGCAACATAAGAGCTTTGTGGCGCTTCCTGAAGAGGAATAGAACCGATGAAATGAGTCAGCAGTGGCTCTAGCTCCTCTGCTTGAATATCACCAATCACCACCAGCTTGTTATTGCGATTAAAGTCATAGAGCTGCTCATAGACTTTCTGCACTTCAACGTCAGTCACCATTGCGAGCTGAGGAGCTGTGATCATACGATGGCGACTATCCGGTAAGTAAGAGTTACCGTTGATCGATTTATTCCACTGACCAACGGGGGTCTCTAAGTATGACTTGAGTTCCTCTAGTCTTTCTCTAGCAACGGTTTCTACCTGACGCTTGTCTACTTTCGCGTTGGTCACAATGTTGAACATGACATTAAACGCATCAGCAAGTTTTGCTCTCGGTGACGCTATCTCGATACCATGATGACTGAACCCAATGAATGGATAGACTTCAATCGTGTTGCGACCAAGGTAAGCATCAAACTGGGAGCCAGTAAACTCACCAACCCCACTGCGTGAGATCGCAGCCACGGCTAACTCTGACGCCGCGTATAAACTCGGATCAAGTGCCGCAGTGCCGCCTTCACTAGCGTAAATAAACTGAACGTTGTCACCGGCATTGGAGTCTTGTTCAAACCACACCTCAACCCCATTGGATAGAGTCCAAACGGTAAAGCCCGTATCTGTGATTTGTTTATTTGCAACTGTACCGCTTGATTGAGGCTGAGCCAATTCTGATACCGCTGTCGCTAAAGCGAGAGGTTTAACTCCCGGTTGCTTCACTTGCTTACGCAGTTCTGGCAACTGTTTTTCAAGTGCAGGAATCGCAGCAGTGTCATCAGCTCCAAGCACAATAGCAAAGTCCTGCGACAGCAAATCCTTCAGTGTCTTATTGATCTGCTCAATCGAAGCTAGCTGGATAAACTCATCTAAGCTTTGCTTATAGTCCTGCTTTGACTGAGTCGACTCACCGAGTGAAATGACATTAACCATTTGACTAGCGAAGTCGACTGGAGACTGTTGCTGCCAATTATGATCAACATTAGTCGCAAGTTGGTTAAACGAAGCCATTACCCTTTCGACTTCTTGTGCACTGACACCGTGGTCTCGCAGTGATGCGATAGTTTGGCTAAATAACGCCTGTGCTTGTTCTCTGTCCGGTGCCGAGAAACTCACTGAAAGCAACGCATAGCGTCGTTCATTCAGGTAATAAGGCGACGAGTAGAGACTTTGTAAGGGTGCCGCCTGCTCGGTGAACTTAGCATCGAGGCGATTCCAAACTAGCTGTAAAGCAACTTCATCCAGCCACTGTTCATGCAGTTGACCACGATGACGGATACTTGCTGGACCACGCTCAACCAATAGGCTCATGCTTGGCGCATCAAATTCGCCAACCTCAGCGGTGAAGTCACGCAATACGATCTCTGTATGTTGCTTGTTTTGTAGTTTAGCGCTCGACGTTTGCTGCCAAGGACCAAAGTACTTATCCAACAATGCTTTGGCTTGTTGCGGATCAATATCACCTGTCAGGATGATTTCAGTAGACTGAGGCTGATACCAAGTCTGGTAAAAGGCTCGGATCGACTCTGGTGTTGCACCGTCGACTGACTGCTGATTTCCAACTGGGTCGATGTTATCCAGTTGAGTTCCCTTGACAAGAAAATCGTAATACTTACCTTCCAGCGATTTATGCTCTGGGCTCGAACGGCGAATCTCACCTTGAATAACGCCTTTCTCTTTCTCTACTTCATTTGGAGAAAGCGACAAACCATCCGCAATGTCTCGCATCCACATCACCGCGGTTTCGATCTCTCTATTGTCAGGTAGGTCAAGTTCATACACCGTCTCATAGTAAGAGGTATAAGCGTTCATATCGGCGCCAAACGTTAAACCTGTCTTTTCGAACAGTTTAACAATGTCATTGGTGCTGAAGTTTTTCGAACCATTGAACGCCATGTGTTCCAAAAAGTGCGCGTAGCCTTTTTGTTGATCAGTCTCTTGTGCAGAACCCGCATGGACAAACATGCGAATCGACACAGACTCATCATCCATCGGGTACAAGTGGAAACGAACACCGTTTTCTAGCTGTCCGCTTGTCCATTGAGGATCTTGTTGTATTGGGACCTCAACTTTAGGTTGACTACAACCTACAAGCAAAAGTGCTAGAGCAAAAAATATTATTCTCATAGCCATACTTCATTGTTATTAAAATCAGCCCAAATATATCCTAAGCAAATGGAAATATTAAATAATTCCATCTCAATAATGTAATATTCTGAATGAGTTGCAGATTTGAGATAAGGTGCGTATTATCAATCGCAATTCGACGATTAACTATTTGAGTGTGTCCAGATGCCTAATTCATGCAGTCAAGTCAATGCGCAAGCTTTCAAATCTACTGAACAAGAGCTGGCACAAGAACTCAAACTCGCCGCACAAGCAAAGGCACTCTCCCACCCAGCACGCGTAAGAATAGTGAAGATTCTACTAAATCTCGAAAAGCTGGGCGGATGTCTGAATAGTGATTTGGTGTCTGAGCTTGGTTTGGCACAATCCACCGTGTCTGAACACTTACGCATCCTGAAGCAGGCAAATTTCATCACAGCTCAATCTATCCCACCCAAAGTTTGCTATCGCGTCAATAAGGCAGAGCTAGGGCAGTTTTCTGGTCTGTTCGGTATGGTATTTAGTTAACGGTTACGATGGAATTCGCATAAAAATGAAAGGAGCCATAAGGGCTCCTTTTATAGACGCTAACATCCGTGATTGCAGATCACCACTTGCTGGCAAACTTGTTCAAACGACATTGGCTGGTAGAAATAGTACCCCTGAATGAGCGCGATCCCTTGTTGAGTGACAAAATCCAACTCCTCTTGTGTTTCTACACCTTCGACGACAATTTCTGCTCCAGTAATACGCACGAGCTCACTGGTTAGACGGAACATCTCTCGACCGTTTTTGTGCTTTAAGTTCATGACTAATGAACGGTCAATTTTCACCTTATCAAATTCATACTTGCATAAGTGACCAATAGAGGAATAACCCGAACCAAAGTCATCAAGCGCGATTTTAATGCCTTTCTCTCTCAACTGTGTGAAAACACTCCAAGTTCGCTGCTCATCTTGAATCAGCAGTTCCTCAGTGATCTCCAGTTCAATTTGCTCATAGCTCAAGGTGCTATTATCGATTAGTTCAATAACAATTTCAGCGAAATTAGGCACAAGAAACGTTTCTGGAGAGACGTTAATCGAAATCTTGAATGTCTTATTGGATGCCAGCGGTGCAACCTCTTGTAACGCTCTTCGGATAACCCATAGATCTAACTCTGAGGTCAGTCCCAGAGTGGCGAAATTGGCGAGAAAAGTCGGTGGCGTTATCGTGCCATCTTTGCTTCGGTGTCGAATCAACGCCTCAAGAGAAGAGACACAGTGTTTGCTATTGTCGATCTGTGGTTGATAGAACAAAACAAATTCGCCATCGTGTTGCAAATCACTAATCTGCTTTTGTGCCAGAAGGTTACCACTCATATGAGGCAGTAAACCTATCACACCACGGCTATTTCCCACTTCTTCATAGTTGAAAAACTCATCCGATGAACCCTTTGAGAACACCGCATGACTGCCCAACACTCGATCCATCTGCTTAAAAAATGGCAGATAAATCATCATGCCGATGATTATGATGACAAATTGTAGGAGAGCACCACTGATGCTGCCATCCGTCGCCAGATAGCCACTAAACAAGGTTGGCGTCATCCAGCTTACAAATTGCGACACCGGAGCGACCAACCCAATCCATGTCGCGGTGTAAGCGACTAAAATAGCCACCAATGGTGTGATCAAAAACGGAATGATCAGAACGGGATTAAATATCACAGGCAAGCCAAATAACACAGGCTCATTGATATTAAAAATACTCAGAATTAACGTCGCGCCTGCTAACGTGCGATAGCCTTTGTTTTTTGTGAACAACAGCATACATAACACTAAGCTAAGCGTATTACCCGCCCCACCAATTCCCGCATAGATATCGTAGAAACTGCTGGTCAGTATAGGCAGTTCCTCTCCCATGATTTGATACATAGTGAAGCTATCTACTGAGAGTTGATACAATTCTTGTTTGTAACCCGCGAGTAAGACGTGGCCGTTAATACCTATTGTCCACAACAGATTTCGGACTAACTCATACCATAGACCACCAAGTAATGAGTCAACACCCATGGTAGGAACTAGCTCCTTCACACAGGACATTGAATAAAAAGCACCACCAAGGTAATGCCCCAGTGAAACATAGAGGGTCACAATCAAAATCGTGCCGAATATCAAGTTGATCGACTGATCGACGACGTTAGGTAAGTCAGACTCCATATAGACTCTTCGTCGGGTCAAATGCTTTACCGTAAAAGCCACGAGCAGAGGCGTCATGATCGCCATCGGGTAGTTGTCCGGTAGAATCGAACCGGTATGAAGTAATCCCCACTCATTAGATAGGATGACGTAGATCAGCAGCGAAGGCGTAATAACGTTGGTACGGGAGATGTTATATAAACGCGCTAAAAATAATGAATAGTAAATTAGCAGCAGTATTGGAAAGAGCTTCCACACAAGTTTGCTAATAAACACCAGATAGTTTGCTTGGGATTGAAAACCAAGCTCCGCCAGGCTACTACCAATGAGCATAGCAAAGGCGGAAAGCAGCGATACCGGCAGCAACATCACAAAAACATTACATAAGCCGTTAAGATAAGCGTTTTCAGAAAATCGGGTGAAAACGCGATAGATAAAAGAGGTGTTCATTAAGGAAATTAATAGCCAATAGATTAAAGAATTTACGCACTTGGTGCGCATCCATTGCCTAACGCAGCATTTTCCTTAATGAAATTTTTTGTATCCGTAAAAGGCTCCGAATAGACTACCGAGCTCATATAGGCAATTGCGCGCACCATACTCCATTTTTCGACAAAACTCGAACTAGGTTATCTATCGCCACGACAACCAATTGCAATTAAACCAGTCACATAACCAGTAAGGCTTACGCTATTTAGTCCGATTCCTTAGCGTTTTTATTGCAAGGAAAACGTTGTTCATAAAGCGCCATAAAATCTGCTCTAATCTCTTGTTCCAGATGCGTCGCCTTATCCGTTGGGCAGAAAAGCATAAAGTGGACGATCTGCTCACCCGTACTGCCACTATTGATATGAATATGCGGCTCAGAGCCTGGCAGATCAACGCCTGCGTGCTTTTCGATCATCGAGTTATAACGTTTGGCAACTTCGCTAAAGTAGTGAATACGTTCATCAATCTTAGCCAAGATATCAGGGACAAGAGGGAACAGATTCACAAAATCTGGTACGACGATCGAGAAGTCATGGTAGACATAGCGCTTCATAAAATTGAGGTTTTTCACCGGATAGGTAAAGAACATACTGTTAGGTAAGGTCGCTGTTTTACCTGTGTAGTGATACTGACCATGATAGAGGTCAATCTCTTGAATCACAGTCGCCATCATGTTGTGTTCAATTACCTCACCACAGATCTTACCCACTTCTATCCAATCACCAATACGAAATGAACGCGAACTGGCTCGTTGAATTGACCCAGTAAAGCAGAGAATGATCTCTTTAGATGCCACAACTATCGCAACAGCAATTGCGGTGACTGAGAGCGCAAATTCATTGATTTCCGACTGCCAGAGTATAAACAGCAACATGACCAGTACAATGAATGACCCGTTTTTCGTACGTGACATCCAGTTACGCTGTTTCTCTGTAACAAAGGCGACCTCACCACGTATCCGTGACAATATTAGCCGACGACCCAGTGAGATCATCACAATGATCAACACGGTAAACATCAATTTGTGAGTTAGAAGAAAATCGATGACTGCTTGTACTTTCTCCACGCTCTGCTCCTGCTTGGTAATTGTTAAAAAGGGGCAATGAGCCCCTTTAGATAGTTGGTTTTATTGAATGAGTTACTTGGGTAACTCACCCTCTTTGAATACGACAAACGCACGTCTATTCAGAGCATTGGCATCTAGGTTCTGCTCTTGAGTGACTGGATTCAACTCACCAAAAGACTTAACTTCCCATACAAATTGGCTTGGGTCTAGCTTAGTCTGCAAATATTGCATGACCGATTCCGCTCTGCGCTGCGCGAGCTGCTCATTGTAACTGATTGAACCTTGATAGTCGGTATGTCCTGCAATCAATACTCGCCCATTTAAGCCAGTTAAATTGCTCGCAAACTCATCCAATGAGATTTTATCCGCTGGATTCAGCTGCGCCTTGTCAAAGTCAAAATGCGAGGTCATGGCGACAAAGACTTTGCGCTCTGGTTCTGGAGGCTGACAAAACGCATTTTCTTGCTGGGTTTGCGTCTGTTCAAACACAATATACGCACGACGGTTTTCGGCATTCGCTTGCTTTGTCGTCCCCTCAACCAGTGGCTTAGACTCGCCGTAGTACTTCACTTCCCAATCGTAGCGAGAAGGGTCTAGTTGAGTTTGCATGTAAGCTTTTACCGCTTCAGCTCGACGCAGTGACAGTTTAACGTTGTAATCATCCGAGCCTTGGTAATCCGTATGACCGACAATCGCAATCTGACCATGCAGTTTACCTATGCTTGAGATCAGTTGGTCGATTGATGCTTTATCCTGTTGTTTCAACTCTGATTTGTCGAAATCAAAATGGGAGGCCATGGCAATTCGTATGTCTCGCTCTGGCACGATACATTCACGAATCAAGAACTTCTCTACCTGCGGATCACCAAATTTGTCGATGTTTTCTTTACTTACATAGGTATCGGTAGAACACGCGGCCAAACCCATTACCATACCTACAACAAAGAGCGTGTTGAGTTTCATTGTCATGCTAATCCTTTATAACTTACCAACAAGGTTGATAAAGACACCCTTGGCATTGTAGTCATCATCGTTGGCTAGGTTACTGTCAAAGCCAGAGAAGTTATAGCCAATACCCACTTTAAAGTTGTCAGAAAGATGTTTGTTCACTGAAATAAGTGCACCGTGCTCAAGTTCATCATTGAGCGTATCGGTTTTCCAGTGATATTCACCCGTCACATCCCACTCTTTTATGACATGGTAGGACGCGCTTAGACCATAAAGGTTGATGTTGCTTTCGACCGTTTCTACGCTCCCAGAAGCACGCTCAAAATCCTCTTTCTTATCTTTGTGCGCGTATTTAGCACCGACATCGACTTTGGCGTTTACCGAGTAGATACCTTCCACTTCGATGATATGTGACTCTTCATTGCTGTAATCGACATCACGATCGAGATTATCTTTGTCAGCAATATACGTATAGCGGCTAAGCAGGTTCAATCGATCATTATAGATAGGACGATACGCTAGACCACCCGTTGCTTCAACGAAACGCTCTAGTGTTTCATCGGTCTCTTTACTGATCGATTTCGAGTAGTTGAACTTGCCGAACAAGGTATATTCTTCGGTTAAGTTCTGAGTGTATCGGTTAGTAGTAACAAACTGATCCACCCTACGCTTATTGACATCGACATTTTCGTTGCCTTTATCGACACGGTACTCAATCTTATGCTTGAGGTTAACATCGTCAATATCCATATTGGCGGTGAACGTCACCGCTTTACGTTCCGTGATTTCGAGTTTGGTCGGATCGACTTCGTTTTTCTTCTCAATCTCACCCTGCTGATAACCGATACCAAAATCAATGTCGTCACTCATATCGTAACCAAAGCCAAAGGAGTCAATCTGCCCTTTGCCGTTGTTCTCATTAACAAACTGATTTTCCTGATAGAAATCGACATTGGATGTCAAATCAGCACGCTGCCCTACGACAACGTTATTTTGCCCTTCGTAGTTATCGTCCGTATAAGTTACATAGGTGGTGTAGTTCTCTGTGATGTCGTAACTTGCTGTTGCCTCCGTCGCATCACCGCGATCACCTGTGGTGTATTCCGCTCCCAATGAGAGATCATCAAACACTCGGAACTCGGCTCCCACAGAGACACTGTCGTTATCGTCATACTGAGCCGTCTTATCTACCGTAGACTGGCCTTTAATATAGACGCTGTTGTCACTGTCCCAGATATAGTCAGCTCTTAAGCCCGCTAGGGTACCCTTACCCTTTACGTTCTCACGATTCAGCTCGTCGACTTGTTTTGCTGCTGCCGAAACTTTAACGTGATCGGTCAGCTTAAACTGAGCTTCAAGTTCAGCCTGCTGAGTATCGGTTTGCTTAGTACCGTCGAGCTCTGTCTCTTCGATCGAGGTATAGCGCGTCGCAAAGCTCAGTCTATCGGAAGCTTGTAAACGTAACTCGGTTCCGTATGACAATTGCTCCAAATCATCACTTTGGCTGGCATAGCTGTAACCCGCATCTTTCGATTTGTACCAAGCCTTAACATCGTTCCCCACTGCACCAAAAATGTTCGGAGCAATGTCGTATAAGCTTGCAACACCTTTAACCTGTATCGAGTCACCTTTACGCTCATCAAAATCTTCACCCACTGGGGTAAAGGTTAAACCACCATCAAAGGAGACAAAGTTTGAGTCCGTCTGACGGCCCTCGCTGTGTGCCCATTCCGCTTTGATGTATGTCCCTTCTGTTGCGCGTAGCGTCAGATCTGTTCCCGAAGCTTGATAGTTCTGACCATCTCGCTCTTCAGTTGCGTAGTTGACTCCAATACCAATGTAGTCGTTTACCCAGCCCTTAGCGCGACCACCGTAAGTCAATGAATCCTTAACGTCGGAGCCTCTTGGCACGTATTCATAATCGACCGCAAGGTAGTTTTCAAAACCGTCTGTTGGTGTGTCATCAATAACGCTACCAAAACTATCTGAAATGATATTGTTCAGAGGTCGCATCAAGATGATTCGGCCCTGATATGGGTCGATTTCATAATCTCGGCCTGATTGAAGTGGTACTTCTCGCTCTGATATACCCGAGTCCTTATTGACGACTTTGACGTAGACTTTGTCACTGCCTGGAACTAACTCACCATGACGTAGGAAGTAAAGTGAACCCCCTGTACCGAGGAATTCATCATGAGCAAAAGAGGAGTCTGCTGACGCAGCAAAGCCAACAATGTTGAGTCTATCTTCACCATACTTAGTGGTAGAACGGGTACGATAATCTCCTTTAAAACCATACAAGCTACGGTTGTAGTCATTGTTATCGGTGCCAGTCAGTCCAGTGTTGTAGTTACCCCACAATACCCGAGACTTATCGTACTCAAGGTCGAAGTAGACTTTACCTTTAGTGTTCACCACCTTGTGGATGTTGGCTCCATCGCCGTAATCACCATAGTAAAGTTCATCATCGTCTTCGAGAATGTCGAATACAGACGAGTCTTCCGCTGCAAATGGATGCTTGAAGATGTCTTTGATCTGCCCATCTTTGCTATCAAAGTGCGTGGTTAAACGTAACTTATCGCCGAATTTACCCTGACTGAAGTAGGCAATACGTCCTTGGTTGTATACATCATCCTGATATTGGTCATTGACCCCCAATGCTCCGGTATCACCCGTTACACGGTTTTTACCAATATACATATCGGCCAAACCTGCCTGTGCATAGTAGGTATCTGGAATACGCACGTACAACTGATAACGACGCTCATCACCATTGTCAAAGATGACCTTAGTTGGAAAAATATAGGCGTCAGCAGGCAAGAACTGCTCGGCGTATAGCTCCCCATCTTCAACTTCGAATTCATCTTCTCCAATCACCACTTTATCGACACCTTTAAGCCCGGTACCAATAAACTTAGCCAAACCAGAATTGGTCGGGATGTTGTGTCGCATTAGCTGCGCACGACCAAAACTTCGCGCCAATTGCTCTTCGCTCTGATTACGATCGATATCCACCTCAGAATCTGGACGCACTAGGTCAATCACACCAATAGTAGTGATGTCCATGTTGCCGTCTTTATCCCAAGCTTTGAACCTGAATTGCAGTTGGTTGCCAACTTCGAATGCATAATCAGTGTCGGTCGAGCCATCCCAACTAATATCAATATCGTTCGCAACCTCAGTACCTTCGATGACCTTAATCGGCTGAGATAGGCTGCGGTCTTGACCACGAAAAATCTCTATTTGATAACGTTGCATGTAGTAGCTGTAGTTTGAGCTGACGGTAAAGTTAACCTTGTCAGATAACTGTCCCTCTTGGACTTCTAGCTCATCACTCACACTTACATCAAGTACTGGTTCAAAACGCGTAATATCTCGGCTAGCCCAAATAGCACCCTCTTCGAGATAGATGCGTGAGCTGTCTTCCTGTTGATGAACTTCGACCTCAATACCCGTGGTATCTGTATCGATTTTTTCCAACTGACTGGTATCTTTTGCCACTGCCATAATGGGAATGGCAGCCATAATACTCACTGCCAAACGAGTCATTTTGAATTTATTCATAATTGTTCCGCCAATCGCGTCTGTTTGTCGTTATAGTTATTCACGATTACTCTTTGTCCTCTACCGAGACACTGAAGTTAAACTTCGTCAGTTTGTTGGGAGAGATCCGTTGTACTCTTGGGTTTTCGCTGATGACTTTCATGCCTGTCGGCAATGAATCGGTATCAACCTTGACCAAGAAGTTCTTACCTTTTTTATCTAGAACCCACTGATCAGGTACATGGTAGCGACCGTACTGATCGGTTTCTATCACAATACCTTCTACTGTGAGTAGTCTTACACCAGGGATTCCATCCTCATAGATCCCTTTGTTTTCTATGACGATTTCCCACAAGTAGTGATCACCATCTTTGTATAGATTTCTGGTTACATCGAGATTTTCAGCAGATAACCCCTGTTGCTTATCTCCAACATGGTTCGAACTGATGTTGCCCTCTCGATCAAACACTAGGCGCGTTCCAGACTCAGTAATGACGCTAAAGCTGAATCCTTCTTTGGTCTTCGTTTCAAGCTGGAAACTCACCTTGTTGCTCGATGGTAAGGTACGGTTTTTAGACATCCCGTATAGCTCGTCTATCTCATAACCAGCCACTAATGCCGAATCAAACTGCTTTGACTGTTGTTTCGATTCGACCGCATGCGCATAGTTATGCTTAAATTCGCCAGCCTGATTAACCTTCACACCATAGACATTACCCGTATGCTCACCTCTTGTATGGCTACGGTCTTTAAGATGATGCTCTTTGCCATCACGAATCATCACAGTGGTGTTGGCGATATAATCTCTATCACTGACGTTCGCAGACAACTGTACTTCAAATGCGGTGGCATCAGCTTGGAAACCATCTTTGTTATGATCTTCAAACACTTTACCTATGATAGAAGCCGTGTCGAATACCTTATCTGGCATAACTTCAACCGTCGCGGTGGCTGTGTTTGATTTCTCTTCCAATGCGCCCGTCACCTGACCTTCAGGTGGCGCCATTGCCACTGCTGAGTTGACGTACTTGCCGAATGTTGCGCCAACAGTCACACGCAGTAGGTAACGAATACGTACTTGCTCAGTGATGGTCTTGTCAGCACCGCCATAAGCCAACATATCACCCACATTAAAGGTCAGCGTGCTCGTGACAGCGGGATCATCCGTGTTAATGACATCATCATTGGTATCAAACTGACCATCAGGACCGCTATTGGTAATCTCTGTGGAGCCTGGAACATAAGCGAAGCCTGATGGGTAACGATCCACTAGCTTAACGTTCTTAAATTCTGATTCGTTGTTGTTGATGATGGTCACTTCATACTCAACAACGTCGCCCACCTGCGCATCTGTATTCAGCGCTTCTTTGGTCACCAGCAACTCACCTTCATTGTCAGCAAACTTCTTGACGTGAATAGTGACATCATCCGATGCAGAAATGCCGGTCGCGGGGTCAGTGACAGTAAAGGTATTGGTGATGTTGTCATCCAAGCCTTTGTTCAATTCACCGGTAATCTTAATCACATAGCCATTACCCATGTAAGGCAACAGATCAAGTGAAAGCGCCCCGTCGGGAAGCATCAGGTCTTTATCGGTAAACTCGCCTTTCTTCTGACCACTTGGCCACTCTTCAATCGTTCCTTTCCAAGTAGTAAATAAGGCATTGCCGTTCGCCCCCACCAGCTTAGTGATTTCATCCACCATTTGCGCACCAGAAATGGTCGCAGAGCCTTCATTGCTCACACGAAGAATGTAAGTCAGCTCTGAATCATCATTGGTGTACTCAGCGTTCTCACCTTTATCTGTGGTTTTGTCGATAGCAAAGCTTACAGCTTGAGGCGTGATCATTGCACTGACAGTTTCAACCGACACATTTCGTGTTGACGGCGTTGTTGATTGAGACTCGTCGATCTTATGAGTTGTGTTGATTATTTCACCCATAGCACGAGCATCTGTGGTACCCGTGATCGCGATTTCAACCGTGTCACCTGGGGCAATATCACCCGAGATATCAATGTCATCATTGGCAGCCAATGTACCCACATTAATGTTGGTTCTAGGATCGGTGCTTGTCGCAGTGATGTCCCAATCGGTAAAGGCATTAACAACTTCACGATCACCGCTGGTGACGTCCGGTTTAGTTGGAACTTTCATCCGAGAAATCGCATTTCTCAGCACGATATCGTTGGCAAAACCTTTACTGTCGTTAAATAGCGTGATGCGGAATGTCGCAGCTTGACCCGCCGTATAGATTGGGTTGTCCGCTGATTCAGTGATCACGACGTTATCTGGTTCAGGGATTAGGCTTGCAACGGCAGTCGAACGCTGTGGGCGACCACTGCTGTTGATTACCATCGATGCTTTGTTATCAATCTGTCCGTTAGCAAACTCATTCACTGTGCCTTTAATCACGAGCTCAAGGGTGTCGTTTGGCGCGAGATTGACGACCGCATCCACCTGTTTATTGTCTCCGCTAGGATCTGGGGAAATCGTCGTCAGCTCGTTGCCTTTGTTAACTTCAATATTCCAACTAGAAAACGCAGCTTCTTTTGCCCCATTCACGGTATCCACTACCATTGAATCAAGGAGATCTTTCAGTTGAATGCCAGCTACAAAGGCCTCGTTCTGGTTAGCAATAATGACGCGGAAGACAGACTCTTTACCCGGTTCATAAGCCATTTCTGTCTCAGTTCCAGTTTCACCAACGTATTTTTCCAATGTCAGAGATACTGGGCGGTGCTTGATGATCGCCTCTGCATTTAACGTTGGCTGACCAGAAAACTCCACACTCACCTGGTTGATAATATCAGTCGTGGCATAACGGTTGACCGTACCATTTATCGTAAAGGTCACCGTGCTATTCGGTGCAATGTCCGCAATAGTATCGATATCAGGATTGTTGCCACTAGGCACAGACGTCAGTGATGAAGTGACATCACTCAACTGTGTAGTAACCGTCCATGATTCAAATGCCGTGCCGTTCGAACCATCAACCAAGGTGACCAAAACATCGTTCATGATGTCTTTGATGATCACATCATTGGCGAAACCTTCTCCACCATTGGTGATGGTTACGACAAACTGTGCGCTCTGCCCGGCCTGATAGAATTCTTGGTCAGCGGTTTTCGTCACCGATATATCTGCTGGCTTAGGCTTAATCGTGGCACTCGGCTCAAAATTTTTGCCATCGTATGTCACCTTAGCGGTGTTGACGATATCACCTATCGCTTTGGCATCGACTTCGCCTTGAATCGTAAACGTAATCGTATCATTCGGCGCTAAGTCAATCGTCGCATTAATATCGCTGTTCCAAGCGTAACTGCTTTTATCCACCGATGTCATTGGATCGTTAGCGGAGTAACTCACTGTCCAGCGACTAAATGCTTGTCGGTCAACGCCATCGGCTGTCGATACCATGACCGCAGAAATCAAATCTTCCAGCACTATATCATTGGCAAAGGCAGCATCCTTATTGACGATTTTGATTTCAAAACCGTTAACCGTTCCCGGAGTATAAAGAGGATCGAGCGGCTCTTTTGTTACGTCAATCGTCGGAATCAGTGGCGTACTGATCGCTTCATCTTCAAGCGTCTTACCATCGTATTCAAGCTGAACGACGTTTCGCACTTCGCCAATGATTTCAGGCTTGAGTTGCCCTTTGATCGTAATCGTCACAATGTCTTGCGGCGCAATATCAATGGTGTTGTCGATATAGTTACCCGACAGTGCTGGCAAACTGGTGTTTCCATTGGAAGACACGGCGCTAATTTCAATCGTTGCTGGGTCAAATACTGAGATCGTACTGCCGTAGATCGTTTCCGCACTGATACGATCAACTAAGTCCGTAACCTTAACATCGGTCGCCCATACTCGCTGTGTATTGGTCAACACTAGCGTATAAGTCAGGGTATCTTGCGCCTGATAAACACTCTTATCGACGGTTTTCGACACGGTTACTTCCGCATCCATCGGCAAATAAGTTGCCGTATCGTTAGCCGCGTCGACGTCATCAGCGGTGACACTCACTTGGTTAGTAATGGCCCCGATCACATTGCTATTAACAGTACCTTCAAGATGAAGCTGAATCTGAGATCCGGGTGCGAGATTGAAGTCACCACTAAACCCATCCGGCGCATCAAAAGCCGACTGGTTAATCACAAATGTTTTGCTTGCCGAAGGATCTACGATGGTGATCGAACTGGTCGCACTATCCCATGAGTTGAACACTCGACCTGGCAATAAACTGTCCACGACATCCGCTCGGATACTTGATGCGATATCTTCAACATGAAGATTTTGCAGATAACCCGCGCCAGTATTCTCAATCACAATATCAAAGCCAATCGAATCACCGGGTGCATAAAGCGCTGGAGATAGTGAAGCTTGTTTCGTGACGGTCAGTGCACCTTGCTGAGGATAGATAAAATGCTGCTGTAAATCGTACTGTTTGTTATTGACGTATAATGTGTTACCAAACTTACCAATCGCATCGTCTCTGACTTGACCCACCACTTCGATTTTAAGCACGGTCGGCTCGGTACCGGCTGCACCTAACTTGACGACGGCATCAATATCGCCGCTGGTCTGAATGGTGCTCGCATCATTGTGCGCAGCGCTGATATTCGACACAAACGTTGCGTTAGTCGTCCAAGATTTAAGTGCTGTCTGCATTGAACCATCAGCGGTCAGCACCGTAAATTTCGAAATCTCATCTTGAACACGTACATCTGCATTCGAATCAGCTCGGTTGGCAACGTACATGGTATAACGTACTTCACCACCTGGCGTGTAACTTGGAGTATCCGTCGACTTGGCCGCGATAATATCGGCGTCACCTTGGCCAAGTACGATTGAGTTCGAGTCCTGACTGTCAACTTTCGCAATGTTCGTGATGGTGCCTGTCGCATCGGAATCGACTATACCCAGCAGACCAAACACCACTTTATCGCCTGGCATGAGATCGAAAGTGGCATCAAGTGGCTTGTTGCCTGAGTAGTTACCAGAAATAAAGAAACGATCGCTACTAGGCTGTTCAATGATGGTGGTCGAAAGTCCACTGAATGCTTTTGCACCAGTCGATGTACTAATGGCATTTAGCTTATCGATAATCGCAACGTCATTGGCAATACCTTCACCACGGTTTTCAACAGTAATGGTGTAACTTACCTGACCGCCTGGGTTGTATTCACAACCGCTGCCGCTGTTCGATGGGAAGCTACAACTGCTGCCATCCGCAGTGGTATTGGTAACCAGTTTTTCGAACACGAGATCCGGAGCCACTGGAGGTATCTCGGGGGTTGCTACTTCATTATTGCCGCCCGTTGCTTGGTTCGCGTCAATGGTACCCAGTGCGTCTGGTCTAATAGTGCCCTTGATCAAGAACTGAATCTCTTCTCTTGGTGCAATATCTACGACGATGTCGAGATCACCTGTTTTGTCATACGGTGGTAGATAGGTATCGATGTCACCATCGATACCTGTAGAAATCGTATGCGTGATTTCAGTGTCCAACAATGCTTGGGTAACATTGCCACCGAGCACTTCAACGGTAATGTTCGACAGTAGGTCACGCAGTACAGCATTGTCACGCCACACTGGCGTCGTATTGGTGACAGTAAACTGATAAATAACTTCTTCGCCCGGTTTATATGTATCGCCGTTCGAATAAGGTCTACCACCAATAGATACAATCTCTTTGCTGACATCTAGGCTCGATGTTTCTGGTTTGATTTGCGACTTACCAAACCCAGTACCATTGTATTTAGGCTGAATGGTCACCGCAGTCATTGCATCATCGCGGATCTGGGACTCCATCTTAATGTCAATCCAACCATTGGCGGCAATCGACAGCTTAGGAATATCAATATCCACATCGGTGCCACCTACAAATGAACCAATATCGGTCGTCACTTCATCAGATTTTGCAACCGATACAAGCCAAGTTGCTGGCTGGTACACCACGCCCTGTTGGTTGTCTGGTTGACCTGCGGCAATCTGAGCGAGCTTTGATTTCAGCTTGCTAAACTCTTCACTCAGATTCGCATTGTACTCAGTACCCTTACCTTTGTTTTCAAGACGCAGACGGTAAACCACTTTCTGCCCATCAACAGTATGGTTGTAGGTTCCCTTTTGCGTGGCATAACTAGAATCCGTGTAGGATTTATGCAGTTTTTCAACATTGGCTGGCAGCATATCTACCCTCTCTGACGGGAGATTATGCTTACCATCAACCTTAGCAATATTTTGGATAGATCCGACCGCTTTGTCCGACACATGCGCCTTAATCGTGTACTTAACGAAGGTACCTGATGGATCGAAACTGCTGGCAGCAAGGTCAAACTCCGTATCTATATTGGCATTGTTAGCCACAGACCCCGCGTTTGACAGCGATGAACCATCGACGTCGGTAATGATCGTCCAACTGGTAAATGCTGGACCTGTTGTGCCATCGAAATATTCGGTTGAGATGCCCTGAATATCATCAAAGATGGCAATGTCTTGTAAGTGAACATTGTTTTTGTTTTTGAGCAGGATCTGATACTCGATGTAACCACCAGGTGTGTATCCACCCGACAGCTCAGTGCTACCGTCAACATCGTAGATTTTGGTCACATGCTTTTCAAAGTCATACTTCTCCGTGTCGGCTTTCGACTCAGCACTCACTGTGTCACCGTCGACCTTGAGCAAGTTGACAATATTACCTACCGCATTGGCATTCACTTTAGCACGAACAACGTACTCAACCGTTTCACCAGCCGGAATAGAAGCATGTGTATTTATATCTTGGTTATTTGCAATGGTTTTATCGAGATCGACTTCAGCATGCGGATTGCCACCAACAACCTTAGGTTCTATCGTCCAACCGTCAGGAAAGGCAACGCCTTCGCTACCATCAAGCAAACTCACTTTGATGGTCGAAAGTGTATCGACAACAGGAATATTGTATGCACCGCCCTTACCATCATTTTTGATCGTGAGATGGTAAGTCAGCTCAGCACCTGGTTGATAGTTTTTCTGCTCGACTGTTTTGGTAAACGCTAGATGGTAGTCGTACGGTTCAACCGTAATTCCACCAATAGTGATATCCCCAACGGCATCGTCACGTACTACACCTTCGACGGTATAGAGGACATAATCTCCACCGGCAACGTCTATGGTTGTCGTGATGTTTTCATTGTCTTTAACCACACCATCTAGGGTGCCGTCCGTTGTGCCATCGCCACCATCGCTGTCTTCTTTTTCTACCGCTACAGAGAAGGTGTCATTAAACGGGTTAGCATTCGTTCCATCTAAAAGCAGAACGCTTACTCCTTTAATGTTTTCAGCCACACGGTGGTTATTGAAATATCCACGATCAGAACTGACTTTTATTTTATAAGTCAGCGTATCACCTGGTGCATAAAACGCACTCTTCTTACCATTGACCAATAGTTCACGAGTCGTTGTGCCACCACTGTCCACTCGCTCCATTTCATGGTGCGACACATGCGACTCTTCCGAGACTTGTTTGTAGTCACGGAAGATGTACGCGTTGTTGGCAATGATAGGCTCTAATATGCCTGCTGAATCACGAGAACCAATCACGTTGTCTTTGACTCGAGCTTTAATCTTAACAGTGCGCGTCTCGCCGGCGGCTAGAGAAAACGAACTGCTAACACTGCCTGGAGGATAGACTAGGTCTTCTGTAGTTTGACCTTGCCAACCGGCACCGTCACCATAATCAAACTCCCAGTATTCAAATGGAGATTGGTCTTCATAGTCTTCAAACTGATTGTTCTTCTTATTGGCAAGTACCGACTTAATTTCCTTAATTGGATCAACAAGTTTCAGGTTGTCTGCCGTGTTATCACTGTTGTTCTGTAAATAGATAAAGTAGGTCACATCCTGTCCTGGCGTGAAGCGAGTCACGTCGGCAGTCTTGAGGATAGACACGTTCAGTTTTGCGTCGCCACTGTCACCAATTTCGGCGGTTGCAGATTGGTCAAGATTATTGACTGGATCGTGGATCTCTACCGTGTTAGAAATTTCATCTTTGCGGTAGTCATTTTTGACTAAACCGCGAATTTTATAGGTAACAAAACCCATCCCCTGAACCGTTTGAGGATCAATATCAATACGGGTATCTATGTTACCGTTGTCTGGATATTTCGACTTCACATCAGGGTAACTACCTGTTTTAAAAGGAGAGTTATTCTTATCTGTGATAGCTTGTATTGTCCATTCCGAAAACGCGTTCATACCCGCGATATCATCAGTGACTCGCACTTCATTGGCGTAACCTGCACCACGGTTATAAACCGTAACATCAAACTCTACCCACTGCCCCGGAACAAACTCATTCTCTTTGGTAGTTTTGACTACAACAACATTGGGCGCTTTTGGATAAACCACAGCAGCATCTTGCATCCCTGATTGCGAGTCTGAGTCTGGAGTCTCAACTACGGCACTGTTGTCTATACGCTTATAGATAATTTCGTCACCGTTGCTGCGATCGATCTGAGCAGTAATGGTGTAAATAACCTCAACGTTTGGCGCAATCTGGGCGACGGTATCAAGATCTTTGTTATCTTCAAAAGTCCCAACCTTGGTGAAAGTACTATTGCCGTTTAGCAGTGGATCATCCGAAATAATCTCTGCACTGATCGTCCAAGAAGAGAAGACCTTTTTCGAAACATTGTCTGGTTCAAGCAGGCCAGCTTCAATCGTCGAAATGCTATCTTTGATTTTTACATTAGTGGCATAACCATTCCCTTTCGCATTAATAACACGCAGACGATAGGTGATCTGGTTTTCCATTTTGGAATAGCTTGTTTGATCGGTGTGGAAGTTCGCATCGTTGTTTGTTTTCACTTCTTTGATCAGATTAATAGTGAAATCTCGAGGATCCGAACCTCGGTCAGCATAGACGGAATCATCCACTGTCACGCTATTCTGAATATGACCATTCGCCAATGGATTGGTCTTAGCTTCAATGGTGTAAATGATGTAACCGTGCGGCTCAATCGTTGCTTTTACATCCAGAATGTCAGGACTGCTAATACTACCACTGATGCCTGTGTCTGATGCTGTTGATGGTGAACCGTTTTCTTTATACGCTTGTGCGGTAATAGTCCAGCTATCGAAAGCCGTAATCGTATTGCCAAAGATGTCGACAGTTTCTAGCTTATCGATGGCATCCATAACATGCACTTGGTCTGCAAAACCATCGCCGTCATTATCAACACGAATAGTGTAAGTTAGCGTATCACCTGAAGAGTAGTAACGTGAGTCAACATCTTTACTTGCACGAAGGTTATCCTCAGGCATCTGTACACCCGAACCTTCTTCTGTCACGTTATCACTACACGCAGGGTTATCATCGAGAATCAGACCCACGCTCGAATCATTAACTTCAGCAGTAAGCTTGTAAGTCACGAACTTACCAGGTGCGATATCTGGTGACACTGTCACTGGAGAACTGGTCCACGAACCATAGCTATATTGGCCATGATCGGTACCTTGATTATCTTCTGCGCTAACAGGTTCCAGCTTCCAACGCTTGAAAGCCTGCCCCTGACCTGCACCAGCAGCCATATCTGTGGTAACACAAGTTAAGTCATCGACGATTTGTAAATCGTTAGCGAAATATTTTGACGAAGAGTTGGAAACTTTAATCTCATATTCAACGGTATTACCCGGGATATACTCAGATTCTTTGGTTGTTTTAACGATCTTAATTTCAGAGTCAGAAACATTGAGCGTTCGCTCTGCACCAAATATATTGCTGATTTGGGAATCTTGCTCAAGAGCACCATCAGCATTGAATATTGCCGCATTAGCCCCTTTTATCTCACCGATCGCGACGGGTGAAATACTCGCTTTAATCTGATAAGTGATGCTTTCATTTGGGTAGATAGAAACTTGGTCATCAAAATCGACATCTGATTGAGATCCAAGGTCTTTATACTTGGAAAGAGAATTGCCACCAATATCGGTCACCTCAACACTCCACTGAGCGAATGGATTACCAGATAAGTCGCTGCTATTGTGCTCAGGTTGTAAATTGTTACCTAAACCTAAGTCAGTGATAAGTTGTTTGATATTGTGTTTAACATGATAACCATAAGCAATGCCTTGACCACTGTTGCTAACTTCAACAGTAAAGACACGCTCTGAACTAACCAGATATGGAGATGCATTATTTAGTGTATGTTCAATACTAACGATGGGCTGCGCTGGAGGGGTGATTCGCTCATCACTTTCAATATTGCCCTCTTTGGTATGCGCTGTTGCTGAAGTGACAATATCGCCAACAAGATCGTTGGCTACCGTCGTTGTAACGGTATAGGTCAGCTTACCACCTACCGCAATCTTTGCGTCTGTAACCGCTAGATCACCGCTCGTAGCAAAAGTACCAAGTTCACTGCCACTACCGGTTGCCTTACCACTAATGGTGACACTACTAAACGGAGATGAAGTTGCTCCGTTGGTATGCTCGACAGCCAGTGAATCGAACGCTTGGTTGATATCAAGGCCTTGAACTCGATAGCTGCCTGTGTTGGTCACTGTGAGGGTATAAGTTAGTGAATCACCAACGAGGTACTCATCTTTATCTGCCGAAAGAGCCAGTTCATATTGGTAAGGAACTGGGTTAAAAACACTCGCTACACTCGGTACAAACACGTCTGCGTTACCATCGCCATCAACGTCTGCTCTAACCGTGGTTTTGCCCAGTTCTATTTGACCAATCGCATCATCACTCACTTTGGCTTGGATGAGATAATCGTTGCTACCGAATGGGAATAGCTTTGCATCAGATACCGACAGATTCGAATCACTGCTGGTAAACGAACCAGGGTTTGACCCCCAACTATTTGAAGCCGTTATTGTGACTGAACTAAACGCTTTACCACGGCCCGACTCGGTGTCGGTCTGTGTATCCCACACAAGGTCTTCCACTTCTACGTCACGGAATGTTTTCGCAGTCGTGTTTTTTACGGTGACATGATAATCAATCACCTGACCATTTTCGTATGTCGAACTTGCAGGTGTAACAACAACTTCTATATCTGCCGCAAAGGCTTGTATAGAGAACACTGCAAATAACACTGTGATAAAAGAATACAGTTTTGAAGGAATCTGGTTTAGCAAAACGGTTTCATCCCATTGTCTAATTACTGCTATCGCGATTGTTTTATGTTTTTGATTAGCAGCGGTTGAGCAAGCTACGCATTATTGTTTTGAACGGTGATCGGTTGTCACTGCACTGTCAGAAAACATCTATTGAGTGCAAAAAATATCAAATACTCAAATTTGAGATACCTTTAAAGCCCATTATTCAGAAATGTCCTACATAATAATTATTTATATCTTGCCGACGTAATAAACTGGCCAAAGCTTTCACACCAGATAATAACGGTATTGTATTTAGCCGCATCAAACCCTGTTGGAAGAGTGACAGTAAAGCGATCGAAACTTTTGACATCACCAACCTGAACCATCTGATCTTTTTGCGCTAAAAAGTCTGCTTCGGTTTCAATAAAGGTTGGCGAAAAATATAACTTGTAGTCGGGTCCAGGAGCCAATTCGCCAACAAAAGCGACTTCATCTTGGCTGATTGAAAGTGAACCTTCTCCCCAATGCAAGAAATCACTATCTTTGCGATCTTTTTGAAAACTCGCAGTATAGATAGCCTGCGTGGTGATACTTTGCACCTGCTGCATCGTAGGAGATGGAGGTTGAGTGAGAATGGGCAACGCATAAATTCCTAATGCGAAGCCCAATGCGATACACATCGTGTGTGTTAGCAGCAGCAATATCCTTTTCATCCTGACGCTCACTTGAAAAATTACTGCTATAAATGTATATGATTTTTAATGAAATATCAGTGTCGAATTAGATACTTATTGGTAATTAAGTGCTGTTTTCTCTGCCAATGTCACAATAACTTTTACCGCTTGCTCCATTCCCTCTATCGAAACGAACTCATGGATGCCATGAAAGTTGTAACCACCAGTGAAAATGTTAGGGCATGGCAGGCCCATAAATGATAACCGCGCACCATCCGTACCACCACGAATAGGCTTAATCTGGGGCTGAACATCGCACGCAATCATCGCTTGTTTCGCTAACTCTATGATATGCGGATACGGCTCCACTTGCTCTTTCATGTTGAAGTAACTATCGGTTAACTTCAATTCAACTGAACCGTGCGTTAATTGGCTGTTCAACTCGGCAACTTTTTCAATCATAAATTGTTTACGAGCCGCTTGCCCTTCACGGTCAAAGTCTCGGATGATGTAGCCCAACTCGCTACGTGCAACCGACATACTCGCAGACTTCAGATGGTAAAAACCCTGATAACCATCAGTGCACTCAGGAGTCTCGTCACTTGGCATCATCATTTGGAACTGAGCAGCAATGTTCATTGAGTTAACCATCTTGTCTTTTGCTGTTCCAGGATGAACATTGACACCATGGCAAATAACATCAGCGCTGGTCGCATTAAAGTTCTCAAATTCCAGCTCACCGACCGGACCACCATCAATGGTGTAAGCCCACTCGGCCCCGAATCTTGCCACATCAAACTTGTCAGCACCTCGGCCGATCTCTTCGTCCGGCGTAAAGCCAATACAGATCTCACCGTGAGGGATTTCGGGATGGGCGATAAGCTCAGCCATAGCAGAGATAATTTCCGCAATGCCTGCTTTATTGTCTGCCCCAAGTAACGTTGTCCCATCTGTGGTAATTAAGTTATGCCCGTGTAATTGATGCAAATCGGGATATTGAATTGGAGAGAGTATTTGGTCACCTTTACCTAACGCAATATCGCCACCCTGATAATCTTCTACAATCTGCGCTTTTACATTCTCTCCTGAAGCATCAGGCGCAGTGTCCATATGCGCGATAAAGCCAATCGCTGGAACAGGATATTCCACGTTACTTGGCAGTTTAGCCATTAAATACCCATTGGAATCGAGAGAAACATGACTTAAGCCAAGTTCAATCAATTCCTGTTTAAGAAATTGAGCAAAGGTCATTTGTCCTTCGCTGCTTGGACAGGCAAGGTTGTGCGGATTTGATTGAGTATTAAAAGTCACATAGCGCAGAAAACGTTGTACCAATTCATTCATAAATACATTCTCTTTTAATTTAAGCCTTACTCATAACGAGCTCTCATCGTACGCCTTCTTAGCTACAAGGCTTTGCTATAAATCATTTTTTTCGCAATAACTAGCGAATACAAAAAAGCCCGAATAGCATGGCTATTCGGGCTTAAAAATATTCAAGTTGCAGGATTAAAGCAGAATAAAGATACCTGCTAAACATGCACTCATCAGGTTAGCTAATGTGCCAGCAAGCACAGCTTTAATACCTAAATTGGCGACTTCAGCGCGTCGCTCTGGCGCAATAACGCCGATTGAGCCAAGCTGGATTGCAATAGAACCAATGTTAGCAAAACCACAAAGTGCAAAAGTAATGATGACTTGGCTATGCTCTGAAAGCAGAGCTTTATGTTCAACAAAATCAATGAACGCAACAAATTCATTCATTACGATCTTCTGACCGATGTATGAGCCAGCCATCAACACTTCATTGGAAGGAACACCAATAACCCATGCTAGTGGCGAGAACAAATATCCAAACAGTGCTTGTAGTGTAATGCCACTAAAGCCAACCAGCTCACCTAGGCTTTCAAGACCCGTGTTCACCATCGCAATCACACTGACAAAAGCTATCAGCATAGTACCCACAGCAACAGCCACCTTCATGCCATTCATCGCACCACTTGCTAGTGCATCAATCACATTACTCTCTTGCGCTTGGTCCATTTCAATATTTGATTGGTCGATAGGAGTATCACGTTCAGGCACAATGATTTTTGCCATCATCAAACTACCTGGTGCAGCCATAAAACTCGCGGCAATCAGATATTTTAGCTCCACTCCCAGACCAGCATAGCCACCGAGCACACTCCCAGCAACAGACGCCATACCGCCAGCCATAACCGCAAACAGTTCAGAACGAGTCATTCGAGAAAGGAAAGGACGAACTAAAAGAGGAGACTCACCTTGAGAAAGGAAAATGTTACCCGTTGCCACCAAAGATTCTGCTTTACTGGTGCCAAGGAATTTTTGAATACCGCCACCGATGAACTCGATAACTTTTTGCATAATGCCGAGGTAGTAAAGCGCAGAAATAAGAGCACTAAAGAAGATGATGATAGGAAGAACGCGAACAGCAAAAATGAACCCAGTATTGGCGAGATCACCAAATAGGAAGGCTATCCCTTGATCTGCAAACCCCAATAAGCTCGATACGCCGCTACTTAAACTTGTTAATGCTGCCTGTCCCCAAGGGAAGTAAAGCACTAACGCTGCAAAACCAACTTGAAGTAACAGAGCACGAGACACTGTTTTCCAGTTAATTGATTGGCGACTTTCCGACAGTAATACTGCGCACAAAAGCAGGGCAATGACACCGATTAAGCCAAATAAAACATTCATTAAAAATTACCTCTACAAGCATTGAATTGGTAGCTGGTCCTGTCCTTGGGGTCATTCACCATTCCCTGTGACGGCTTGTATTGGTAGAGCTGTTATTCTCAACCGGGCGGAAAGTATAGCGCCACGAATGAGAGTTTCATCACATATTTTCACGCAAACGTTCAAGCGTTCAATGTATGACCATTCTGCACATTTGGGGCACCAATTGGTCGGGGTAAACTTCGTTTTCACCCTTGTCAACATATGCACTTAAACACCTAAATATTTGGAACCAAACTCTCAATTTCACTGTCAGGGCATCACAATTCTTGTCCAAAAACTGGCGTTATATCATTTGGCACCTAGTGTTAAATGATAAAGCTTAACGTACCTTTGGTATGACAGTTAAGTTCACTACAACGTCATAGGCTTACCTAGCTAATACAACTAAGACTTTCCCCGCGCAAGCGGGGATTTTTTTGGCTCGTAAGGGAGGATCGTATGGCATTTTTCCTCCCAACCGCTAGAATACCCGCCCTACTTTGATGTCTGAGAACCTATATGCAACGCGATTACACTTACAGCAGTCTCACGCAAACTTCTCGTGAAGAACTTGAAGAACTGAGCCTGAAAATGATTCATCGTCTTATTCCTGAAGAATCAATGACAGAACTGTTTACGTTTGAGCAAGATGAGACCGAAGATCAGGATAAGCTTCAAGAAGCTCAGTTTGACGCAATGCTAAGAATGAACGCCATCGCACTGAGCGAACTGCCAGCGTTATTTGAAGAATCGGACAATAAGCAGCAAAACATCATTCGAATGCAGCGACTACTGCTGTGGCATTTTTACACAGTATCATTCCATCTAGAGCGAGCGATTCCACTTGAGACTCACTGTAACCACGTTGAGATAATCCTCAAGGATAGCCCTCAGAATGCACTCGAATGGGTTACGACACTCACTGACTTACTGCGTCAATACGCTCAGATTGCACAGTCAAAATAATCTTATCGCTGGCTGTTTTGCGGCTGGCGGTAAAGTTTCATCTATCATTTCAAGCAATTTATTGACCTGTCCTATCATAGATGACGATACTAAGTTCTTTATCACTAACTCCTTATCCGGTTTGCGTTATCTAGCTTTATTGCCACTACTACTGCCTTTTAGTGCCTATGGGGAAAGTGACATCGACTATTCGTCATGTCACAGTCAGCCCGATAGCGCCAAGATCCTTGATTCAACCTTTAGCTACGTCAATACCAAACTCTGCCAACCTGCAGTTTGGTTTGATAATTTCTTCGTTGATGAACGTGTCGACGAAGATGCGCAAGCGGGAAGCCTTGTCAGATGGGTTAATGACTTCGTCTATGTCGAAGGAGAAGGTTACCAATTCAACACTAAATTTAAGGCACGTTTCCACCTCCCTAAAGTTACAAAACGGCTCAAGATCGTGTTTGAATCCGATGATGAATCCGATCTTCTCGACCTATTTCCACGCAGTAGCCAAGACGCTGAAAATACACTTGGCCTAAGGTACGACTGGCTAAGTAACGAACGTAACAGCTTCAACGTAAAACTGACCGCGAAGCCCGGCATAGAAGCTCGATTTCGTTATATTTACCCTATCAGTAACGACGTCATCTTACGCGCGACTCAGAAACTCTACCAAAAGAAACGCTTAACAGGAGAATCTACCGAGCTAGATCTCGACTACTCGTTATCTCCAGATTTCCTAGTTCGTTGGAGCAACATCGCCAGTTACGAAGATGATATTAAAGGCTGGCAGCTCGGGACAGGCGTCACCCTTTATCAACATATCTCAGATAAGCAAGCCATTAGCTATCAAGCGAGTACAACGGGGACGAATCGCCCGTTCCACTACATCACTAATACGCATGTTTCTCTGACTTACAGGCAGAACATATTGCGCCCTTGGTTGTTCTATGAACTCACACCGGAATACAACTGGGGACGAGAAGCCGATAGCCAGAGAGAGGGAGAAGCCCAGATCACCCTGAGACTCGAAGTTCTTTTCCATAACATATAAAAAAGCCGAGCTTGAGCTCGGCTTAATGGTGAGGTCTAGAAGGGATGATCTGCGAGTTGCTGACTGTCTTCTAGCATCTGTTGTGCAACGTACTGGTGTGTCGCTGTTGTCGGATGGGTTACGTCCCAGAACACAAACTTATCCGAACCTTGATAAGCACACTCAGAGCGCAAAGGATGGTTGTACAAATAGTCGACGGATGAAGAACGATTAATATCGAGACACGCTTCACTTGCGTTAACAAATCCATGCGCTTGAGGATCAGCAACCAAGCTCTCAAACAAAGCATGGGTATCATGCAGAGTAATGGTGTAACCCTGTGCAGTGTAGTACGCCACTTGTGCTTTTATGAATCGATTCATCTCAACAATCTTCGCGCGAATTTTGTCAATCTCTTCTTGGGTAGAATAGCTAAACTGAGGCGCACGTGTTGCATCTGGTAATGTCATTAACAAGAGGTGCTTCGCCCCAGCGTCGGTGAGTCGAATCAGTGCCTCTGCATAATCAGATTTAACCTCCGCGACACTTCGGTTGTAATTCATGAAGTCATTCAATCCAAACTCTAAGGTAAATAGCGTATTTTCAGGTCGGTAGTTTTTCGCTAACTTCGCGTAGGTTAAATAAGAAGTAACCTGATCCCCGACGCCCGTTAACGCAATGTATTGGTTCTCGCCCGCAGCCCCACCGACTGCCCAGTTGTAAAGAGGTAGATTTTTCGCTTTAGCAATGTATTCCGTCCAAACAAATCCGTTCGAAAAATGCCCCAAGAACCAACTGTTCGGGTTCGGGAAACGCCACTGCGAGGCATTAAAAATATTGCCGGTATCCGATAAGCTATCGCCAAACGCAATCATCTTGTTGATTTGCTGCGGCTGAACAACAGGGTCGTTGCTCCAGATCGAATGGTTGTACGAGAAACGATTATCGGCCGCATAGTAAGTAATATCGGCATTGTCGTTCGCAAGATCCAATGTTTGTTCACAACGTTGTTTAATGATGCTGTGGGGAGTGTCGGTATAAAACATGTTTTTAAACGACACTGAGCTCCACCAATATCCATTCAAAGTGAAGTAACTTCCGTCAGGATTTTCAGCCCATTCCCAATCTGTGCCAGAATCATCTTTGGAATAGCTGGTTCGATACCAACATCGCACATAAGTATAAGTTTGCTTACCCTGTGCACTGACAACTTGTGCTGGAGATATCATCTCAGGGGTAATCAACTCTTCTGACGCCGAAGCAAATGCGAGTGGCAGCAAAGCACTCATTAGTGTCATGGTTCTTTTCATAAGATTCTCGTTATTGTAATTAATGAGAAACACTCTCATCTAAATGTCATTTTCAGACTAATTACTCTAACGAGTCAAATGTAAGAATAATCCTATGCCCAGCTTTGTAACCAAGATCTATTTTCAATAGATTTAGTAAATATATCCCACCACCCCAAAAATAGAATATTTACTCAAAATTTATGATTAGAAAAGCAATTTATCACTACTAAGTAATTGCTTTATAAGAATATATAAGCACTACCAGTGTTAACGGATTGTGTTGTTTTGAAGATCTTTTGTTCAGTTTTATCGATTCAGGACGTAAATGTATTGGCATTTTCTGACAAGTGATCATAGCTATATTGCTCATTCACATTTTCTTTGAATGAGAACTAATTAATAAAAAGTGAATAAAATTGTCTCAAAAGGAATAAGACAAAATGCATCACAAAACAAATACAATCAAAGGTTTGTTTTCAACTACTGCGGTTGCAGTAGTGCTAACACTACCAACGTCAGCATACGCTTCTTTAACTGGATTCGACGAATCCAAACTACCCACCAAGTACATCGTTAAGTTCAAAGATGACCAAGCTGCTCTTTCTTCAATGAGCACTAGTCCTTTCTCCGGACCACGAATCGTACAAGAATCGGTGTTGGAACAACTCAACGCCAACAAAGTAGAAAAGCTAGGTGACCAATCGATATACAGTATCGAAATCGACAACACAAAAGTAACTCAGTTGAGTAATCGAAGTGACGTCGAGTATGTGGAGATTGATCCACCCCGCTACCTTTTGAGTGAAACGGTGCCATGGGGCTACACCGCCGTAAACGCTCAGCTTCTTGATGACTCAAACGCGGGCAATCGCACTGTGTGTATCATTGATTCAGGTTACGACTTATCACACAACGATTTAAGCGGAAACCGAGTCTCTGGCACAAATGACAGTGGGACAGGCTCGTGGAGTGCTCCGGGTAACAACAATGCCCACGGCACTCACGTAGCGGGAACCATTGCAGCAATTGCGAACAACGAGGGCATTAAGGGCGTAATGCCAAATCAAAACGTTAATTTGCATATTGTTAAAGTGTTTAACGAATCGGGATGGGGGTACTCATCTAGCTTGGTTAAAGCGATTCAAACCTGTGCAGACAACGGTGCTAACGTGGTCAATATGAGCCTAGGTGGCAGTCAGTCCAGTGTTACTGAACAAAATGCACTTCAACGCATTTATGACCAAGGGGTACTGCTGATCGCTGCGGCAGGTAACGACGGTAATACCGCGCACAGTTACCCTGCCTCCTATGACTCAGTCATGTCGGTCGCTGCAATAGACAATCAAAATGCTCACGCAGCGTTCTCTCAAGCAACGGATCAAGTTGAGATTTCTGGCCCAGGTGTGGCGATCTTGTCCACTGTTACGGTCGGAGAAGGTAAACTTTCAGACATCCAATTAGACGGTGTAAGTCAATTCGACCGCGGTATCGTCCCACATAACCGCTTAGTACAGCGTTCAGGCAACTATCAATCGGAACCTGTTGCAGGTTCAGTTACTGCGTCTCTTGGTGTTTGTGACACCTCCAACGGCCGTTTTACTTGCGCTGATATGACTAACAAGATTTGTCTGGTTGAACGTATTGGTAACCAAGGTTCAGGAAGCTATCCGGAAATAAATGCGGTTCAAGCTTGTTACGATGCGGGCGCTAGAGCGAGTATTGTTTACAGCAATAGCGACTTGCCTGGACTACAAAATCCGTTCCTTGTCGACACAAACGATACCGCGCGTATACTGTCGGTCACGGTTGACCGAGAATTTGGCCAACAGCTTCTCGCATACGCAGGTCAGGAGATCTCTGTTTCAACAACGCTTGGAGAAGACTACGAGTATTACAACGGGACTTCAATGGCAACGCCACATGTCACAGGTGTCGCTGGTTTAGTCTGGAGTTACTACCCTACTTGTACTGCGGCTCAAATACGTAGTGTGCTAACCAAGACAGCTACCGATATTGATGTTGCAGGACGCGATAATCGAACCGGCTACGGTCTCGTTGACAGCGACGCTGCAGTTAAGTATCTGGAGCAGTACGGTTGTGAAGGTTCTGGCAATGGCGACAATGGAACTGATAGCTATGTAAACGATACCGCGGTTGCGATCCCAGACAACAACTCCCGTGGCGTGATAAGTGAACTATCTGTAAGCCGTGCTGGCGACGCTGGTATCATCACTGTAGCGATTGATATCAGTCACACCTACATCGGTGATCTCAAAGTCACATTAATCTCACCAGAAGGTGGCCAAGTCACTCTGCATGACAACACAGGTGGCAGTTCAAATAACATCCAGAACAGCTATCAAGTTGACTTCACTGGCTTTGAGTCAAAAGGTGATTGGCAGCTAAAAGCGGTTGATAGTGCGAGACGAGATGTGGGTACAATTAATCGCTGGTCACTGACTTTTCCATAAGGAGTTCAAGTCACTATGGTAAATAGACTCATAACATGTTCAATACTGCTGATGATAGGGATCACAGGCTCGGTACTCGCCAATAGCCAAGGTTTCCCTTTCCCCGGAAACAAACAAGAGGCTACAGAGCAAGCACCAACAAGATACTTCGTTAAATATCTTGTTGGTAAAGCATCCGAGGCTCGTGAGGCTATCGCTCAATCTGGTCTAAACATTGTTGATGAGCTACCTGAAGACCACGTATTGGTTGTTGAAGGAGAGTCCAAACAAGTTGAAAAACTGATGCAGAGCTCTTCGATTGAATACACCGAACCCGAGCCGATAAGAAAACTATTGGCTCAGTAATGACAAAGGCGAACATTCGTTCGCCTTTGCTACTTTTCCACGCCTAAGTCACGAACAAAACCACGCTCTTCGTAACCATGCTCTCTCACGGTATTAAAGCTTCCAGTGAGCGGTGTGAATGTCTATGACCGACTTTTAAATTTGTCTTTGTCTATCGCGTGTTTTTTCATCCTTAAATAGAGCTTTTTCCGCGGAACTTGCAGGTAATCAGCGGCCTCACTCACTCGCCCCGAATGCAAAAACAGCGCATCTTCAATGACACCTTTTTCAAAGTCATCCACCAATTCATCAAGCGGTAGCTGCGTTTCAGCTTGGGTATAGAGTTTTTCTTTACCCGTTAATTTAATGATCCCTACCGCATATAGCTCAGCTATATTTCGTAATTCACGGACATTTCCAGGCCAAGCATGACCTCTGAGTATCGACAAATAGTTCGACTCCACTTTAGGGAGCAGTTTACCTAATGTCTTACAGCTCTTTTTAAGATAGTGATGAAATAACACCGCTATATCGTCTGGACGCTGTCGCAAAGCTGGCATTTCTATCACCCCCTGATTGAGCACGTAATAGAGCTCGGGAATTAACTGCTGCTTAGCGATGAGTGTTTCTGGATCGCAGCCTAAAACAGCTATCACACGTAACGGCCTACCCTCTCTTTCGTTGCCGATCAGCCTTTGAGCCAGAAACCGTTGGCACTCTTCTGAAAGTAACTCCGCACTATCCAGCATCAGAGTTCCTTCTTTAAACTCAGACAGCTGTTGAGCCAAGTCACTTTCCATCATATCCGACTTTGCTTGAATGACTTCAAAGGCATCCCCTTTGTCAGACATTGAGTGCAATAGATGCGCAGCAAGGTGCCTGCCAGTTCCAGATTCACCCCAAATAACAACATGATTCTTGAGTAAGGCAAACTGGGAAATAAGGAGACGGATTTGCTCCAATTGCGCCGAGCTTCCCACTAAAGACTTATCAATCGTGGCGACCATTGCATGTTTTTGTTCAATAAAGCTGCGCCGTAAATCTAAATGCTCTTTGACCATTTCCAATAGTGCCGCAGGATTAATCGGCTTCTCAATGAACTCGCACGCCCCTTTTTTGACGGCATCCACCGCCATTGGGATATCGCCATGCCCAGTAATCACAATGACCGGAATCCGTTCATCAATTTGTTTAATTTTCTCTAGTAACTCCAGCCCATGAATCTGTGGCATGTACATATCCAACAACACGACCCCCGCCCAATCAGGGGTGAGAAACTGTGTCGTCAATGTAGGGTCAAGGAGTGGCTTCGCCGAAAGTCCAGCGATATCCATCAGATGCTTATAGGAATCCAAAACATCTTGGTCGTCGTCCACTAATAGGATCGAGTAAATAAGATTTTGCATGTAGCAATTCCAAAATAACTAACGCGCCTTTATCTAAGTTGGACGCTAAATAAATCTGCCCAGAGTGTTTTTCCATCAGAGATTTGCTTATGTTTAGCCCAAGCCCCAAACCCACTTCTTTGGTCGTCGTGAAGGGCGTAAAGAGTTTATCAATGATGCTAAAATCAAACCCGTTACCGCTATCAAATATTCCGATAGCATGATGTGTCTTAGTCTCGTAAACCGCACGAATAGTGATTTTTCGCTTCTCTCCATTCTGCTCATCAATAGCATCACAGCTATTCACCAACAGATTGACGAGTACCTGTTCTATGGCGAGAGCGTTCCCATGTACGGTAAGGTCTGAGGTCAATTGGTTATCAATTTCGACCATTTGTCTTCTTGCTTTTGCGATCACAATGGTCATCGCTTGGTCTGCGATATCTTTAAGATTTTGCGTTGCCGCTGGCTGGTCATCGTCTGACTTTTTCGCAAAGCTCCGTAAGCTGGATATGATTTTCCCCATCCGCATAGCCAAGCCTTCGATGTAACCAAGTGACTGATTGACGCCTGCAAAATTACCCGCTTGCGATGAAATTTTGGCACTATACAAATAAGTAGACATTGCATTGAGCGGCTGATTTAGCTCATGCGCCATACTGGTCATGGTTTGCCCTACCACTGCCATTTTTGCTGCTTGTATCAACTCACCTTGTGTTTGTTTTAGGTGTCGTTCCGTTCGCTCGCGCTCAACGATTTCCTCTAACAAGCGGTGATTTTTCTCTCTTAAATCTGATGTTTTATCCGCAACACGTTGCTCTAGCTCCCGTGTATTCAATTCTTGCTGGGTAATATCAGTGATCGTAACAATCACTTTGTTGAGTTGACCATGTGAAAACAGATGGAAATCGAAATGCAGATAGCAGGTCTGCTCATCTACAACACATAGGGTAATCTCATCATGCCCATCTCTAAATAACGCTCCATTACGTTGGAACACTTTGGCTAAGACCCGTTGGCTGCGATTTTCGAACGAATCCCAAATCAACTTCTTTTCCACCTCTCCCTGAACCGCCAGTAGCCTGCGCGCGCTGAGATTGGCAGACTCGACATATCCCGCTAAGTCACAGGTCAATAAACTCGCAGATGTGTTGTTGATCAGACTCATCGCATTGGTACGCTGAATCTCTTTGACGCTGACGCCATACTCAATCAGTTTTTCACTCAGGCGACCAATCTCATCAGCCCCATCAACTTGAATAGGATGACTTAAATCGCCTTTTGTTATCGCATCAATACTCGAACTTAATGCCGTTAGACGAGCAACGATGCGGCGATTTATAAAATAGTACGTGAGGAACAGCGACATCACTATCGATACACTGAAACAAACGATAAGAACATGGTTCCCATAGGAGACAAGACTCGTCGTTTGCGCTTGTACATTGATAAAGCTGTCATCAGCCTCTTGTACAATCAAACCAATCTGCTGATGAATATCACTTAGCTGTTGGTCAATATTGACCTTTAACAGATCAATACGTTGGTTTAACGCTACCTTATCTAACACTTGATGGTAGAAAACACCTTGTGGGGCAAGTAATGTCGCTAACTCTTGAATTAACTGCTGGTACGCAATGGTTGAAGGTAGGACAAAAATGGCGGCACTATTGCTCACCAAATCATCCAACTTGTATTGGATTACTTTAGTCGCATTGTGGACCTCACCAAGTTGCTGCGCCTGAATAACTTCGCTGGTCATAGCGAAGACATTCGACTCCAGATCTAATACATGCTGAATCGCTCGTAATTGATCCAAGGCGATGTTGCGCTCTTCGCCAGTTTCATCACGTCGGATCAACCAATGTAACTCTTGGCGTATCGGTGTGAGTTCAGAACGAATATCTTGATGAATCCAGTTGATCTGCTCTTCTAATTTATTCACTCTGCGACTTTGTTCAATCCGCTGAAGCACGAGCGTACTGTACTGTTCTAATGTTTCATCAAGAACTCGGTAACGCTCAGAAAGCATTTGAGTTTCGTCGTTTGACATATCCCCAGAACCTATGCGATTCAGAGTCAAATTGATGGCTTCAAGCTGCTCAGAGAGTTCTGCGATTTGTCTGTTCAACTCAACTTTGTTATTCAGACGAGGCAACAGTTGAACTCGATAGCGTATCTCACTACTTCGGCTTTCTAGCAAGTAGCTGGTGTTGTATTTCGGCACACTATTGTCGAGCAGTTCACTCACTTGCTCATCGAGTTGGTTCCACGTTAGCCAGGCAACAATACTCACTACCATCAGTAAAAGCGTTGAACCAGCAAAGGCTAGGATCAACTTTGCGCCAATCGTACTCCACTTAGTCATAGCGCGAGCTCTACTTGAATGGCTTTTAGGGTATCCGCCACCTGAAGCAAATTGTCCTCAAATTTAACCCCGAAACGATAACCAAACTCTGCCAATACTGCTTGTTCCAATCCGCTAGAGGCTTGATTTGAAGCATCTTGTTCAGCAATGGAGTTCGCGATCAAACGGATTTCTTCCTCTGTCATCGGGATTAGGAAAAGTTGCTGTTTTAAGTGAGAGACTCTCGTACTCAGTTCAGGGTTCGACGCAGTGATTGACTCAAGCTCTGCAATGCTGTGCCAAAGATCCTGCAACTCTGGTAGACGCTTCGTTATCGCTTCATCAAAAATGATATTAACCAGCTTTTCTCTTTTCATTAGTTTTTCCAAATTAAGAGGCGGATTCTTCTCGCTATACAACGAGTCATCTTTAATCGAGTGCTTGGCAAAGTCACTGTTGACCATACTATCTTGGACGCCTTTGGATAGGAGCAGCGTAATAAAGCTTTGGGTTGATTCATTTTCTCCTGAGTTTTTTAGCACCCCAATATAGGTTGGCATTAGCGTAAAATCTGAATCGTATCCAAAGCCAACATGCTGAAACTGTTTTGGTAACACTAACGCATAGCTGTCGATGGTGGGTCCAACGCCAAATTGTCCTTTAGCGACATAGTCAGCGACACCAAAGCTGCGAGAGGAAACAGTGCCCAGATTGGCTCCAACATTTAAAATGATTGCCCAACCTTTTAACCACCCATGTTTGGCTAAAATACTTTCTATCATCATTTGTGTCGTCCCCGAACGACTTGGCGTACTCATCGTAATGTGACCAAAGTACTCAAACGCAACTAAATCTTTAAATTGATTTGGGATTTGTAGCTGGTTAGCTTTTAGGTAATCGTTGTTCCACACTAGCCCTGCACCAGAGTAGCCCACGCTGACTACTTTGTTTCGTTTAGGCAAAACAAAAGGCACCAACCACTCGGGCATTTCATTGCTATAAGACACGCTTGCCAGCTGGTTACGCTTATAAAGTTCCTCCATTAGAAATGGCGATGAACTAAGTACGACATCGACATCTTGCATGTAACTTTTGTTTAGTAGTTGAATCGCTGACTGTGTTCTTCTATGAATCAGCTTTATATCTACCTTAGGATTCCTTTGTTTATATTCCGACATTAACTCCGCGATTGGCTCGCTCGAAAACGTAGTGAGTACCACCAATTGATCTTGATTTGCCAACGCATATGGGCTGAACCAAAACGCGACCAGCCCTATCTTTGCCAATAGCCTTATAAACACTTTTGTTAATCCCACTTCACAAAATCCCCTAGAAATGTGCGTCAATTCAAAAAGTGACAAACCAACCACTAAATTCATCCCCAATTGAATGGGTCACTGCTGACGCAATTAAATCTCTCAATAGCGGTAATTCTATCAACTTCGTTACCAACAAAATGGTCAAAAGTGTCTCTTTTAACCCTCGCCAATCTTTAGTTTGGGTCATTTTTGCCTCAAAAGTAGCCTTTTGAGCCAATTCTCCTCCTTCTGCATCATGCCGACGACAACTCATTAATCGTCACACATATTCGGAGTGAAACATTTATGTTCAATTTCTTTAAAACACGCCCGGACTTACCTTTGTCCGATAGCTCTAAAGAGGCTATGCAATCCCGCTTTAAGAGCTTCCAATGGCAAGTATTCCTTGGTTTGGTATTTGGTTACGCTGTTTTCTACGTAGTTCGTATGAGTTTAGGTGTCGTGAAGAAACCTATGCTAGATGCGGGCATCGTCACCATTGAAGAACTCGGTATTATGGGTTCCGCCTTTTTCTTCACCTACGCAATAGGTAAGTTTTCGAACGGCTTCCTTTCTGACTACGCCAACATTGGCCGCTTTATGTCGTTCTCACTACTATTGTCGGGCGCGACAGCCGTCATCATGGGCTTGAATACCGCTGGTTTCTTCTTTGTTCTGCTTTGGGGTTTAAACGGTTGGTTCCAATCGGTAGGCTCAGCACCTTCATGTGTATCTCTGTTCCAATGGTTCTCGCCTAAACAACGTGGCTCGCGTTACTCAATATGGGGTGGCTCGCGTAACATCGGCGAAGGCATTACTTGGATCCTAACCGCTACACTCGTGAGCTACCTTGGCTGGCGCGCTGGCTTCATCGGCGCAGGTATCGCAGCAATCGTCGCAGCACTATGTATGTTCTTTATCCTTAAAGACCGCCCACAAACTTACGGTCTACCAGATGCTGCGACGGCTTTTGATGAAGAGCCAGAAATCAAGAAGAAAAATGATCCTAAAGAAACACGTCGCGCTCAGCTATTTGTATTAAAACAACCCGTTGTATGGCTTATCGCTGCGGCGTGTGCGGCAATGTACGTCTCTCGTTATGCGATGTCTTCTTGGGCAGTACTGTATCTGCAAGAGGCAAAAGGTTATTCGTTGATTGACGCCGGTTTTGCAATGTCTACGTACCCTATCGCTGGTCTAGCGGGGGCAATTTTATCAGGCATCGTATCGGATAAAATCTTTAACGCTAACCGTCATATCCCGACGCTACTATACGGATTGGCAAATATCGCGGGTATGTGTCTAATGTTCTTTGGCCCAGATAACCGCATGGTTGATGCAGTAGCCCTAGGCCTGATCGGTTTTGCTATCGGTGGTCTGGTCGTATTCCTTGCAGGCCTCACAGCTTGTGACCTGATGCCAAAGAACGCTGTTGGTGCGGTAAAAGGCTTCATTGGTTTGTTCTCTTACATGGCGGCATCTGCTCAAGAAATTATTTCTGCAAAGCTCATTACCATTACAGAAATCGACGGTGTTTCTAAGTACGACTTCTCTCAAGCTCAATACTTCTGGTTAGCGGCAGGTGTGCTGTCACTTCTGCTTGCGTTAACTGTTTGGAACGCGAAGAAAGTCGTTGATATCGATGAGGAAACTCAGCCTAAATTAAAAGCTAACGTTGCCAACTAACAACGAACTTGGGGGAGTTCGCTCCCCCTATGGCTGGCGATTGACATTGACTTGAGGTGACGTACTTATCTGGCTCCTAGAGATAGTACCCCCTTCCCCATCAAACGAATGTTGACCACCAGCCGCCCCCTTTTGATTACCCATTTTCGGTTATGTTGTTAAAGGTAAGGTTATGAATAAAACTAAAATCGTCGCGACACTAGGCCCCGCAAGCCAAAGTGCCACTGTGCTAGAAGAGATGATTCTCGCTGGCGTTAACGTGGTTAGGTTAAACTTTTCACATGGCAATCCCGCAGACCATATTGCGGCTGCAGTCAATGTCCGTAACACAGCACGAAAACTTGGAAAGCACATTGGCATTCTGGTTGATTTACAAGGACCTAAAATCCGCATTTCTGGATTTAAGAATGGAGCAGTCCGACTTGAACAAGGCGCAATATTTGCCCTAGATAGCACGCTAGATTCACAAGCGGGTGACGAGCAGCGAGTAGGTCTTGATTACCCTCAGTTAATTAAAGATCTCTCTGTCGGAAATGTCCTTCTGCTTGACGATGGGCGCATACAGCTCGAAGTCGTCCATATTGACGAAGCTGGCACGGTTGCAAACACTAAAGTACTAAACAGTGGAATCCTATCCAACCGCAAGGGGATCAACTTATTGGGCGGTGGGCTTTCTGCCCCAGCTTTAACTGAGAAAGATAAACAAGATATCGAGACAGCCGCGATCATTGACGCTGACTTTTTAGCCGTATCCTTTCCACGTAATGCGGACGACCTCCACTATGCTCGAGAAATCGCTCGCGCCACAGGCTGCAATGCACAAATTGTCGCTAAGGTTGAACGTGCTGAAATTGTCGAAAATCAGCAGACCATGGATGACGTGATCATCGCTTCTGACATCATTATGGTCGCTCGTGGCGATCTTGGCGTCGAAATTGGAGATGCTCGCTTACCTATTGTTCAAAAAGCACTTATCAGCCGTGCGAAACATTTTGGAAAACCCGTAATCACTGCGACTCAAATGATGGAGTCTATGATTGATAATCCTCTACCAACACGAGCAGAAGTGATGGATGTGGCGAACGCTGTTATCGATGGAACCGATGCGATTATGCTATCTGCCGAGTCCGCGACAGGTACCTATCCAGTTGAAACCGTAAAAGCGATGGCTCGAATTGCACGTGGTGTTGAACAAGAAATTGAATGCTCAAGCAGTTGCTGGGACAAGGTCCAACAGCTTTGTAGCAACAGTAGTAAGAGCTTCGCTGTTTCTTCTGTTTTGTTCGCGGCCAAATCACAACAAAACTTAGGCGTAGCGGTATTCACCAACAGTGGTGAAACCCCACTGCTTATGTCACGTTGTCATAGCCAAGCGATGATTTGGGCACTAAGCGACAATGAAAAGTTACTTTCTCGTCTATCTATCTTACGTGGCGTTCAACCTGTATTGGCTTCGATAGATGAATCCGATGTCACCACATCGGTTTTGGAAATCCTGGCACAGCCGATCAAAGATCACCAACTGCAATCACTGTTAATTTCTCGTTTTGAGTCAGTTGAAAACGCAGGCGATGTCAACATTAGCCGCCTGATTGCCATTCCAACTAAAGAAGCCATTGCAGCTTAATTATTGAATTCTCCATAAACATTAGTCACCCCCACTCCTTGCTCCACAGGGAAACTTAGGGATTTGGCCTACCCTCGCGGTAGGTCTTTTTTTCATAGAAACAAAAAGCGCCCCAATCGGAGCGCTATTCTTAGTTGAATGGGTTATTCCCAATCAAGGATAACTTTGCCTGAAAGCCCGCTACGCATAGCGTCAAAGCCTGCTTGGAAGTCATCAACTTTGAAGTGATGAGTAATGATTGGCGTAAGATCTAGGCCTGACTGAATCAATGAAGCCATCTTGTACCAAGTTTCGAACATTTCGCGTCCGTAGATGCCTTTGATAACAAGACCTTTAAAGATAACTTGGTTCCAGTCAATACCCATGTCTGATGGTGGAATACCTAATAGCGCAATACGACCACCGTGGTTCATTGTCGTTAGCATTGAGTTAAATGCTGAAGGTACGCCAGACATTTCAAGGCCAACATCGAAGCCTTCTGTCATACCAAGTTCAGCCATCACGTCCTCAAGTTTTTGCTCTGCAACGTTAACTGCGCGAGTCACACCCATCTTACGAGCAAGATCGAGGCGGTATTCGTTTACATCCGTGATCACTACATGACGAGCACCGACGTGCTTAGCAACCGCTGCTGCCATAATACCGATAGGGCCTGCACCTGTGATCAGTACGTCTTCACCGACTAGGTCGAACGACAGTGCTGTATGTACCGCGTTGCCAAATGGGTCGAAGATTGACGCAAGGTCATCAGAAATCCCTTCAGGGATTTTGAATGCGTTAAATGCTGGAATCACTAGGTACTCAGAGAACGCGCCTGTGCGGTTAACACCAACACCCGTTGTGTTGCGACATAGATGAGTACGTCCGCCACGACAGTTACGGCAGTGACCACATGTAATATGGCCTTCACCAGATACTCGGTCACCGATTTCGAAGCCACGAACTTCTTGACCAATGCCAACCACTTCACCCACATACTCATGACCAACAACCATAGGAACAGGAATGGTTTTTTGTGACCACTCGTCCCAGTTGTAAATGTGAACATCAGTGCCACAGATAGCGGTTTTCTTAATGCGGATCAGAAGATCGTTATGACCAAGTTCAGGCTTGTCGACCTCAGTCATCCAGATGCCTTGTTCAGGCTTTAGTTTTGATAGTGCTTTGATTTTCATTATTTAATGATCTCCATGTCACGACCCACTTCGATAAACGCATCGATAGCGCGATCTAGCTGCTCACGAGAGTGTGCTGCTGACATTTGTGTACGAATACGTGCCTGACCTTTTGGTACTACAGGGAAAGAGAAACCGATCACGTAGATGCCTTTCTCTAAAGCGCGCTCTGCAAATTCAGCAGCGACTTTGGCATCACCTAACATGATTGGGATAATTGCGTGGTCTGCACCACCCATAGTGAAACCAGCCGCTTCCATACGTGCACGGAAGTGTGCTGCGTTTTCCCATAGACGGTCGCGTAGGTCACCACTCTCTTCAAGCAAGTCAAGAACGCGGATAGAAGCGTTGACGATGGCTGGTGCAACAGAGTTAGAGAATAGGTATGGACGTGAACGCTGACGTAGCCAGTCGATCACTTCAGCTTTACCAGAAGTGTAACCGCCTGAAGCGCCACCCATCGCTTTACCCAGTGTGCCTGTAATGATGTCGATACGATCGACAACATTGTGGTATTCGTGAGTGCCTGCACCTGTTTTGCCCATAAAGCCTACAGCATGAGAATCATCAACCATTGTCAGTGCGCCGTACTTTTCAGCAAGGTCACAGATGGCAGGAAGATTAGCCACCACACCATCCATTGAGAATACACCGTCAGTAACAATCAGGATGTGGCGAGCGCCAGCTTCTTTCGCTGCGATTAGTTGCTGCTCTAGCTCTTCCATATTGTTGTTTGAGTAACGGAAGCGCATAGCTTTACATAAGCGAACACCATCAATGATTGAGGCGTGGTTTAGCGCATCAGAAATGATAGCGTCTTCTGGACCCAGAATCGTTTCGAACAGACCAGCGTTCGCATCGAAACAAGACGTGTATAGGATGGTATCTTCTTTACCCAAGAACTTAGAAAGTTTTTGTTCAAGTTCTTTATGGATGTCTTGAGTACCACAGATAAAACGCACAGATGCCATACCAAAGCCGTGAACGTCCATACCCTCTTTGCCTGCTTCGATTAGAGCAGGGTGATTTGCAAGACCAAGGTAGTTGTTCGCACAGAAGTTAAGCACTTCTTCGCCGGTCGAAATTTTCACCGCAGCGGCCTGTTGAGAAGTGATCACGCGCTCTGATTTATAAAGGCCTTCCGCCTTTACTTCTTCAATTTGCTGTTGGATCTGTTGGTAGAATGCAGAAGACATTTCAAATTCCTTCCTAGTTATTATGATTGTAAGCATATCGCTTATCGATTGCCTTCAGCATATTGCTAAAGACTAAAATCTGCTGTCTTAAGTGTAATTCAAGCACGTAGTTTCCATTATCCCGTCGAGCGGAAAAACATTATTGAATCTGAGGCACAAATTAAACGCTTTTGTGATGACCGTCGCTCAGGATCACGCTAAACTCCACCATCATTGCCATTAATGCACTCCACTATGAAAAACACCAAACTGATCGCCCTGCTCCCTGACTTAGCGAGTTTTATTTTAATCGTTGACGAAGGAAGCTTTACCGCTGCGGCGAAACAGCTTGAGGTGACGCCTTCAGCGCTAAGTAAACTGGTGACGCGATTGGAGACTTCCCTATCGGTGAAACTGTTTGAACGCACGACGCGCAAGCTGATCATTACCCGCTCAGGTCAACAGGTTTATGATCAGGCGATGGTCATGGTTAACGCCGCCAAGCAAGCCGTTGAACTTTCGACTTCTGATCATCAAGAAATGTCTGGTGCGTTGACCGTTGCAGCACCCGAAGCGTTCTTAAACTCGGTGCTTCAGCCTCACGTTGTGCCTTTCCTCAAGCAATACCCACACATTCAGCTAAAACTCCGCGCTGCGGATGGCGAAATAGATTTGATCCGCGATGGAATTGATGTCGCTTTCAAACTCACCGATAAGCCAGATGAGAATTTGGTATTGAGAGAAGTGAGTAAAACTAACTTAGTATTGTGTGCAAGCCCTGAATATATCGAACAGCGAGGGATGCCAACCCATCCAACAGAGCTCGTACAACACGACTGTTTGTACCTAGCAGAAACCGACCGTGACCATATCTGGGACTTTTTTAAAGAAGACGAGTACCACTCAGTACCCGTTAGCGGACGTTACGCAGTTAACCACTCACAAATGCGATTGACAGGGGTTAAGAATGCACTGGGTATTGGCATCTTCCATGACTTTGTTATCGCCGATGCGATTGCGCAAAACCAAGTCGTTCCGGTCTTGCCTGACTGGACAATCAAAAGCAACTACCACGGGGCAATCGCGATGCAGTACCCACAAACCAAGTACATGCCCGCTCGTTTACGTGGATTCATTGACTATATGACCAAGCAACTGAGTTAAAGAATCATACCGCCCTGAGGCGAGCCTCAGAGCGGTATCCATCAACTCATCGCCGCTAGCACGCTAAGTATTCGCGCAGTCTGGTACTTCTGCTGACGACAAATGCATCAAACAACAAGGTCGCAATAATCGTTACCCCTGCCAATGGGAAACAGAGACTGATCACCACAACAGACACCAGCCCCACCTTCCAAATACCTTCTTGTTCAAAACGCGCTGGCACCCCCAACTTGTTCTGTTGACTTGGACGTCGCAGCCACCACATCATCGCTCCCGTGACTGAGATAGCGATGAATGCCAAACAGAACAGTAGATTAAGCACTTTATTGATAACACTAAGATCGCCCTGATGGAGAGATACCCCTGCTGCCATCAACTTAGCCATTAGGCTGTAGCCCTGCCACGTCACATCGACTAATACCTTGCCACTGTATTGGTCGATATGAGTGGTTCTGTCTTCTCTTGGATCCGTCACATCTCCTGCCATCGAATTCGCCGCAATGGTATAGACACCTGTCGACGACTGAGGCAAAAAGACTTTAAAACGGCCAAAACCAAGTTGCTGTGCCTGAGATATCACGCTATCGATATCTATCGTGTTACCGGCATCATAGCTCACTTCGCTATGTTCATGACCGCCATGATGGCTTTGCGACTGCGGTAACGGCGCTTGCTCAAGATTCCAAGGCAGCTCTTCTTCACTTCCATGATTTAAACTGGCGTGAGTCTGTACCGATTGTGGCTTTTCACCCCACGTATAATAGGTTGGAAAGGTGTTCCAGCCTTGGACCATTTTTGCCCCCCACACTCCAGCCCAAGCAAGACCAGACAGCAAAAATAGCAGCAGCACAATCGACAGCACACCTCCTAGATTAGCGTGAAGATCTCGCAACAATGTACGTGTACCGCTGGTCAACCTCACCTTGAGAAAGCCTGCTTTAGCCGCGTTGTCCGTTGGCAGCCATAGGTATATCCCTGATACCAACAACAGAATTCCTAAACTGGCTGACACTTCTATCAGGTAATCTCCCCACGTTCCAATTAGCAAGGTTCCGTGAATATCGTTCGCCAACTGGTACCAACTGTTGCTGCGATCGATTTCGCCCAACACTTCTGCTGTGTAAGGGTTAATCGCCACTAATATTGATTTTCCATCTGCTAAACGAACGTTAAATCGATTGGCAACCGTCGCTTCTGAAGCCGCGATAAACTGCGTCACACTCGCTTTGGGATATTGTTCAATAACGGCTTGCATCTGCTTCGAAACAGATTGAACCGTCTCTTGTGGAGTGACCGTTAAAATTTCGCCGTAACGAAAATGTTCAATCTCATCATCAAACAGCATCACAATACCGGTGAGACTGAGCATTAACATAAACGGGATAACGAATAGACCTGCATAAAAGTGCCAACGCCAAGCGAGAAAATAGCGTGCTTTAGCATTTTTCTTTTCGATGGATTGGTGACTTTTTGATGAGCGTGCGTGTTCCTTAGGTTGAGTCTCAAACTGACTACCCAGCATTATATTTTCCTTTTTAAGACGCACAGCATCGCACCTCGAATCATGTCGAGGCTAAGTGCTGAGCATTAACTTTACTTAGTGGCTTTAAGCCTAATTATTATGAGATATGGATAAAGTTGGAAAAAAGAACCGCTGGCGGCGCGCGTGGGATAGCGAATTGAAAACGTTCACTTAGAGCCAAATAAGTGTACGAATCCATCGTCGCTAATGTCGATCTTCGTGCGTGTTGGGGTGTTGGAAGAGAATCCTGATGGAAACTGGAAAAGTGACTAAATGGACAAGGTTTGCTGTGTTGGGTTTCTACCGTACCTTCTTCAACTTGAACCAGCTCAAAACCATTGATAGTACAGAGCGTCGCCCACACCCCGGCATTGGCACCATGGGCGTTTATAACAGGCATCAACGTCACAAGCACCCAGCTAAGGGCACTTGCGATTAGCATGCTTCGCTTAAAATAAGACGCTCTGATCATTGTCACTCTCAATTATTAGAGCGCAAATATATAACCTTCTGCTAACAAACTCAGTAACCTACGATAAAAAACCTAACATTGATCATGGTTTTTTACCCTTACAGTATCGCCTTGAGCCTCTTAGCCAAATAGCTTACTCCAGATGCTTGGATTACGCTTATCATGATACTCAACACGTAAATCATCGACGCGTTTTAGCTCAGCTTTGGCCGCTTCTAAGTTGCCAGCCTCTAGTTTCGCCTCAACAGAGTCCAACGCAACAGAAAGCTTATTAAAGCCTTCAAGGTAAAGATCGGTTTTCTCAGGCGGGTATTCACCCTGTTTCGACTGCTCGATTAACTCAGAGAGATTAGCAACTGCGGATTGCATTTGGGTGATTTCCTCTGCCTGAGCGGCCTGTTTGAATTCGACTTTCATCTGTTTCATGGTCGCTTTCAAATCGAAATCACTCGCAAACACTTGAGCTGACATAACTAGCGCGAATATTGGAACCAATTTTTTCATTGTATTTATTCTTTATTTTGGGGAAATGAGGACAAAGTGTACTGAATTTATTCCGCACACATGAGCGTAAATTTGTATCAACTTATAACGGCTTAAAGTCTTCGATAACCTCACGGCCACGTAATGCCAAGAAGCCTAAAAACTGCGCCACTGAATGAGTAATCACCTTTTGGCTGTCAACGCCCACTTGATCTAAGAGATCCGATACAAGCTTCAGTCCGCCTACATCCTGACAGAAATGGGCATCACTACCTGTAGTAAAATACACGCCAATTTCTTTGCCCAAAGCAGCGATCTCATGACAGCGCTCGACACTGCCAACGCGGCTATTTCCGCGCAAAGTTGTATTATTAATTTCAATCGCCACGTTGTGCTGTTTTGCACATTCAAGGACGGGAACATAGTCAAAATCAAAGTTCGGATTACCTAGGTGGCCCAACGCATCGACATTGCCACTTTGAATAGTATTAATCAGCGCTTGGGTATGGGTCTCTTTGTCCGACGGATGGAACACTGGTTCGTGAAAACTGCCGATCACCCAGTCGAGACTTTTGTAAGACGTTGGGTGAACATCAATATCTCCATTGATATTGAGAATGTTCGCTTCAACGCCACGGATCACCGCCACCCCTTCAATAAAACGTGGCAAAACACGCTGATTAGAGAAGAACCAATAATGAGGCGCACCAGGCATTGACTCTGCGTGGTCCGTCGTGCAAAACATCGCTAGACCATTTTCCTTCGCCAGACGAGCATTCTCAATCAGAGTGCTATACGCGTGCCCACTTGCATACGTGTGAGTATGGGTATCAATAACCAGTTTCATAAATCGACGCTACTTCTCATCCAGTTCAACGACGGCATTAGCCTATCAACTCTCCCCTGTTTAAGTCCACCGAAACCCTCTGCTAAAGGCTTTCAATAATAAAAACATCAATATTAAGTAGTTTTTTTGCATCATCGCCAGTTTGTTCAATACTTAGTATGTACTTGCTACTGGACAGATCATGAGAAAGCGTCGTTACTCCCTAAGTATTCATATCACTACTCTATTTCTGGTTCTCACGACATTAGTGGGCTCGGTTCTTATTGCCATCAGTTACCGACATGCTCAGGATTTGTTAACCGGAAGTGCGAAAGAACTCAGCAGTGAAAACAGTCGACAGCTGGAATCAACGTTCCAGGTCAAAGCGGGGCCGATTCTTACCACTCTCGATTTTATGGCGATGAGTAGAGCAATCGATGACCATCGAGCACCTGAAAAACATCAACGTTTCCTCGCCTCTCTCCATTTAATTTTTCAACGTAACCCAGGCGTCGTCGCACTTTTTTATGCTAACGAATCTGGTGACGTCACACTGATTCGTGCCCTTAGAACCAATGCCGACCGAGAACGGTTTGATGCACCAGACAAAGCCGCGTTGATGATCAATACAACCAACCCGTCCGGTCTCAATCGCTTTACCTTCCTTGATGGCAGTTTCCGCAATGTTGGACAGCGCCAAAGCAATGACAATAAGTTCGATCCACGCACTCGGCCGTGGTTCTCCAATGCAGACCTAGATGGAGAAATACGACTCACTGAGCCATATTTTTTTTACTTCCTGAAAACCAACGGAGTCACACTATCGCGTCGTTCGCCGGATGGTCAGAGCGTCGTTGGAGCAGATTTCACCTTAACTTCGCTGTCTGAACAAATCAGTCGAATGGGACATTCGGAAAATACCAAGCTGACTCTATTTGACAACCAATTCAACATCTTAGCCCATCACAATGTTGACATCGAGCAGAGTGACGACGACCGACCCAGTGTTGATTTACTCAAAGACAGCGTATTTAGAACCGTCATCAACCGTAGTTCGAGCCAAATCATTTACGAAACTCTTGAGTACGATGACCAGAATTGGTCAGTGACGTTAACGCCGGTTAGATTAAACAACAAAACCCGCTTGTTACTTGCTGAAGCGACACCTCAAGATGATTTGCTCTCTTCATTGCTGTCAATGAGAGATAAGCAAGTCCGAGTCGCAGTTGCAATGCTGCTGATGAGCTTTGTTGTCGTTTGGTTAGTGGTACAACGTTTGGCTAACCCGCTTCAGGCATTAGTGAGACAGACCGACAACATCGCCCGTTTTGACTTTAAAAAGACTCGTTACACCAAAAGTGTCATCAAAGAAGTGGCCAATCTCACTCAATCTATCGAGTTGATGGAACATACACTCTATGATTTGCTCATGCTGCTTCGAGATACTGCCAGTAATCAAGATTTCGCTGTTCTTGCTAAAACGATCGCCCATCAAAGTTTTTTAGTCACCAAGGCAGAAACTATCGTTCTCTTTACTCGCGATGACAAAGCAAACTCACTGCTACCGTCCGCAAACCAAGCCATTATTCCGTTCAAAATCGATATCAATCAGTTGATTCAATCCACACCTTGGGTCAGCACCGACTTAGCTAAAGGCGACATTGTCCATCTAAACCGCGAAGATAACGTACTGGCTAAGTACAGAGACATCATCTACAACTCCGACATTTACCTATTCCCACTCCACAATCGGACTCACGAACTGATCGGTGTACTGCTACTTGGTTATGAACGAGCCATTACACCTGAACAATCAGATAAACACGCATTCCTCAAAGAACTGCTCAGTTTTGGCGCATTGGCAAAAGAGAATATCGACCGTATCGAGCAACAAAAAGAGATGCTCACCGCGTTTGTTGAGCTGATTGCTTCTGCCATTGATACCAAATCACCTTACACGGGTAGTCACTGTCAGCGCATCCCTAAACTGACTGAAATGCTGGTTAAGGCAACCGAGCAAGATAACAGCTATTTCCCGCTGTTTAAGATGTCGAAACAGCAGTGGGAAGAGTTGCATCTCGCCTCTTGGCTGCATGATTGCGGTAAAGTCACAACGCCAGAATACGTAATAGACAAAGCGACGAAACTGGAAACCATATACGATCGGATCCACGAAGTCCGAATGCGTTTTGAATTACTCAAAGCACAAGCTGAAATCGACTATTGGAAAGCGCTATCTGAAGGAGGAGACGACAAACAGCTGAAAGAAACACTGACCCATAAACAACAGCAACTCGATGATGACTTTTACTTCATTGCTGAATGTAATATCGGTGGCGAAAACATGAGTCAGGATGCTCTAGAACGCCTGAAGAAAATCAGTGCCTATAAATGGACAAGGACGTTAGATGACCAAGCTGGTGTGTCATGGATAGAAAAACAACGCGCGGGAAAATCTAGCGATTTACCCGTTGAAGAGTCAATCCTCGCCGACAAACAAGTGCATCTCATTGAGTGGCAGAGTAACGCTAAACCACAGGATGTTTGGCAAGAGGAGTTTGTATTGGTACCCGGCGATTACAAGTACAATCGTGGCGAACTCTATAATCTCTCAATCCAGCGAGGGACCCTTAACGATGAAGAACGATTTATTATCAATGACCATATCATTCAGACCATCATGATGCTCAATCGTCTTCCCTACCCGGACCATCTCAAAAATATTCCTGAAATCGCAGGGGGACACCATGAGCGAATGGATGGCCGAGGTTATCCAAAAGGTTTATTCCAAGAACAACTCTCCATTCCGGCACGTGTGATGGCGATTGCCGATGTCTTTGAAGCTCTGACTTCAAGCGATAGACCGTACAAAAAAGCCAAAACTCTTTCTGAATCTGTAGAAATCATGACAGAGATGGCAACAACGGGTCACATTGATCCTAAGCTATACCTAATTTTTCTTGAACAACACATCGATCAGCAATACGCAGAGATGTTTTTATCATCAAATCAGTTGGGCGAGATTGACCGTGGAGCGCATATCAAAAGAGTGAAAAGCTTCCTAAAATCCCATTTCTAACGACTCCCCCAATCTGCGAATCAAATTAGAGTAAATACGTCATTTCTATCTCAAAACACAAAATCATGCTCTAGCTATAACTTTCAACAAGTTAGCTCACCAATGAGTCAATATTTAATCGATTGCCCTCTCAAAGGTTGATGTATATCAAAGAGTCATAGACAATACGCTGCCATCTGAGCATTGAGCTCCGTTTTTTGGCGTCAGCCCCGCTGACAAATGAAAGAATTGGCACGCTTTATTGGCTTTTGCCTATCAGTTTAATAGGCAAGACCAGTTTTATAATTTGAGGTGTCGTTGATAGGGTTGGTCTACTTAAATGCCAACCTCCTAGGCACATGCTAACTACCTCGTTTCTAAGGGAAAGATGATGGTAATACCAGAAAACAGCAGCATCGTTATTTTTGGTGCTTCGGGCGACTTAACGTATCGTAAGTTGATCCCTGCTTTATATCACCTTTACTCAAACAAACAGCTGCCTGAGAACTTCGCTATCCTCGGCGTAAGTCGTACGGAATACAGCGATGAGTCTTACCGTGAAAAGCTAAAACGTTCTCTTCAGGAAATGGAGAAAACTGAGCCAGCAACATTAGATGCTTTTATCAACCATCTGCATTACCAAGCGATCAACACCTCTGATACTTCTGATTACTCTAAACTGTCATCGCGTCTCGACCAATTGGCAGACCATTATCAGTTCGAGCAACGCAATACGCTATTCTACCTAGCAACGCCACCAAGCCTATACAGTATCATTCCAGCCAGCCTTGCTGCACACGGTTTGAACAGTGAAGATGACGGTTGGAAACGCCTAATCATCGAAAAACCGTTTGGCTATGATCTGGCTTCTGCGCGTAAACTCGATAAAGAAATTCACGAGCACTTCCAAGAGCACCAAATCTACCGTATTGACCATTACCTAGGTAAAGAAACAGTACAGAACCTATTGGTATTCCGCTTCTCCAACGCGATGTTTGAACCATTGTGGAATCGCAACTTCATCGACTATGTTGAAATCACCGGCGCTGAATTCCTCGGTGTGGAAGAGCGTGGTGGCTACTACGATGGCTCGGGTGCTGTTCGTGATATGTTCCAAAACCACTTGCTGCAAGTCCTTGCTATGGTCGGTATGGAACCACCAGCACAAATCAATGCAGACTCAATGCGTGATGAAGTGGTTAAAGTGCTTCAATGTCTAAAACCGCTTGAAGAAGACGACCTACGTAACAACCTCGTTCTTGGTCAGTACACTGAATCGGATGTACGTGGTGAATTTTTACCAAGCTACCGTAATGAGCCTGGTGTTGCCGAAGATTCACGTACTGAGACTTACGTTGGCCTGAAAGCGTACATCAACAACTGGCGTTGGAATGGCGTGCCTTTCTATGTCCGCACAGGTAAACGTCTTCCAACACGTGTCACAGAAGTGGTTATCCATTTCAAACAGACACCGCATCCAGTGTTTGGTCAAAATGCTCCAGAAAACAAACTGATCATTCGTATTCAGCCAGACGAAGGCATCCAAATGAGCTTTGGTTTAAAAGAACCAGGCGCAGGTTTCCATGCTAAAGAAGTGAAAATGAACTTCCATTATGCTTCTCTGCAAGAAACGCAAATGCTGACGGCCTACGAGCGTTTACTCCTTGATGCACTAAACGGTGATGCAACACTGTTTGCTCGTAGCGATGCGGTCGAAGCGTGCTGGAAATACGTTCAACCAATTCTAGACTTCAAACAAGACCCACAAGCTCTCTTTGGTTACGCTTGTGGTACATGGGGACCAAAAGAGTCTGATGACTTACTGCAACGCGACAATCGTGCATGGCGCTTCCCTTGTAAAAACTTAACTGACACGGATTACTGTGAACTATGATTAATCACAAGATTTTTCCAACCGCTGAACAAGTGGTGGCAAGCTTAGCTGACGACATGAAAGCCTTTAGCGAACTTGGCCGACCTGTCCATATTTCACTCTCTGGCGGTAGCACGCCGAAGATGCTATTTAAACTATTGGCAAGTGACGCTTACGCAACATCCATTCAATGGAACAACCTGCACTTCTGGTGGGGTGATGAGCGTTGTGTTGCACCAGATGATGTAGAAAGCAACTATGGCGAGGCCAACGCCTTATTGTTTAGCCAAGTCAATCTTCCTAGCGAAAACATCCATCGTATTCGCGGCGAAGATGAGCCAGCCGTTGAAGCAAAACGCTTTGCTGAAGAAATGGCTGCCGTGATTCCATGTGAAAATGGCACTCCTGTGTTTGACTGGATTCTACTCGGCGTTGGGGCAGATGGTCACACTGCATCCCTGTTCCCAAATCAAACCAATTACCAGGATGAGAACTTATCTGTGCTTGCCTCTCACCCTGAGTCAGGACAGATTCGAGTTTCAAAAACCGCAAAAGTGTTGGAAGCAGCGAAACGCATCAGCTACCTCGTACTTGGTGCAGGCAAAGTTGACATTGTAAACGAAATTCATACTACTCCGGCGAATGAGCTGCCTTATCCAGCAGCCAAAATCCAGTCAAAAACTGGTCTAACGGAATGGTACTTAGATTCAGACGCAGCAGCAAAAATCGCGTAACGCGAGCGCGTAAATAGAAAATTGGAGAGAAAAAATGAAAGGTGATATCGGTGTAATTGGCCTAGCAGTAATGGGTCAAAACCTTATCCTAAACATGAACGACCATGGTTTCAAAGTGGTTGCTCACAACCGTACTGCTGCGAAAGTAGACGAGTTCCTAGAAGGCCCAGCTAAAGGTACTAACATCATTGGTGCTTACTCACTAGAAGAGCTAGTTGAGAAACTAGAAACACCACGTAAAGTGATGCTTATGGTCCGTGCAGGTGAAGTTGTAGATACATTTATCGAAGCGTTAGCACCACTTCTTGAGAAAGGTGACATCATCATTGATGGTGGTAACACCAACTACCCAGACACTAACCGCCGTGTTGCAGCACTACGTGAGAAAGGCATTCACTTTATCGGTACAGGTGTTTCTGGTGGTGAAGAAGGTGCTCGTTTTGGACCTTCGATCATGCCGGGTGGTTCTCCTGAAGCATGGGAAGCGGTAAAACCTATCTTCCAAAGCATCTCTGCTAAAACTGACGCTGGCGAGCCTTGTTGTGACTGGGTTGGTAACGACGGTGCTGGCCACTTCGTTAAAATGGTTCACAACGGTATCGAATACGGTGACATGCAGCTTATCACTGAAGCGTACCAGTTCATGAAAGATGGCTTAGGTATGTCTGCTGACGAGATGCAAGCGGTATTCGCTGAGTGGAACAAAACCGAATTGGATAGCTACCTAGTAGAAATTACGGCTGACATCCTAGGCTACAAAGACGAAGACGGTGAGCCTCTAGTAGAGAAGATCCTAGACACTGCTGGTCAAAAAGGTACCGGTAAATGGACAGGTATCAACGCACTAGACCTAGGCATTCCACTGACGCTAATCTCTGAATCCGTTTTCTCTCGATGCCTATCTGCACTAAAAGATCAGCGTGTTGAAGCAGAATCTTTATTTGGTAAAACTATCACGCCAGTAGAAGGTGATAAGCAAGAGTGGGTTGATGCACTTCGCCAAGCTCTACTTGCGTCTAAGATCATCTCTTACGCTCAAGGCTTTATGCTAATGCGCGAAGCGTCAAACGAGAACGGCTGGGAGTTAAATTACGGTAACGTAGCGCTAATGTGGCGTGGCGGTTGTATCATCCGTTCAGCTTTCCTAGGTAACATCCGTGATGCGTATGAAGCGAACCCTGACATCGCGTTCCTAGGTTCAGACGATTACTTCAAAGGCATTCTACAAAATAGCCTAAGCGCTTGGCGTAAAGTTGCAGCGAAATCATTGGAAGCGGGTATCCCGATGCCTTGTACTATCTCTGCACTCTCTTTCCTAGACGGTTACACGACAGCTCGCCTGCCAGCTAACCTTCTGCAAGCGCAGCGTGACTACTTCGGTGCTCACACCTACGAACGCATTGACCGTCCACGTGGTGAGTTCTTCCACACTAACTGGACTGGTACAGGCGGCGATACAGCTTCTACAACTTACGATGTGTAATCTAAGTTAAATTTGACGCAAAGCCGATTTGGTAATCAAATCGGCTTTTTTATTATCGGTTCATCCAGCGAATTCATCACTACTCAATAATTCACTACTATAATTAAAGCAAAACAATCACTTATTAAAGTGCTATATGCACGAATAAAAATGAAAGGAAATAGAATATTGCTTTATTAGGTATATTATTGGCTTTTTTATTAATAAATTAATTATTGCGAACTAGTTAACGACGTTTATCGATAAACTATCGATTTAAAATATATTCCGTCAAGCGTTCCCTATTCATACCCTCGATACGCACGAATATTGGCTACTAGGCAGTTCAAAGATAAAAGGCACTAAACTATTGGTGGGTTGTACGATAAGAGCAAACATCAATGGTTGGCAGCGAATCTCAATGGTTCTCGATGTTAGAGGCCGTTGGATAAGTTGGCGTAGAGTCCCCGTAAACGTACGATTAACAGTAATCTTCATCCTTATAAAGCTCACTGATGAAATCCAGCTCTTCATCTGAGAGCAATTGCCCGGACTTCTCCATCTCACTCAGGATTTTGTCAACTTCGTGCTTGATGTTTCGGAGTTGCTGGTCATTGAGTCCTTCCAACTCTGATTTTATTTCACTAAACTTCATTCCGTTCATTCAGTCACCAGAAAGTCAGATTAATTGAGATAATTTATACCATATCTTTATAAGGAAATATGATTTAAAGAAATACCCTACATTTTATTCGGGCTTATCTCTAGACAATCATAAAGTTTAGGTTAACTTTAGTTACTTTATATTAACATAAACAATAATTAGCCTTAATTATCCAATAGGGCCAATTAGAATATTTTCATCTAAATCTTTGAAATTATTTTTATACTAATTTAACCAACGTCTCTAATTTGATAACCGTACACGGTAAATTGCAAAGATTCGCGCAATAGCTAAGGGTCGAGAAGAGGAGAATGGATGGAAAATCGGATAAGGTAAAAAGAGCCATACCTCCCAACGTTGAGAGGTACTGTAGATATCAGTCGTATCAAACCATTTATCGACGAACTAAGGTTTGACCATCGACAAAGCCGATGCTTTTTATCTCGCGATGTTTGATATTCCTTATTACGCTCCAATCGAGGTGTGACTGCGAGAAAGAGCAATAGATATGCCGGCCTCCGGACAACTCCGTTTTTAAGAAATCTTCCAACGACTGTACATTAGAAGCAATAAACAGATCTCTTTCATCAATTAGCGGTGTTTTTTCCAAGGCGATGGGTGAGTAGTGTGTGAGCATATGTGTTTTATCCTCTAGGCCAGTACAGTGCTGGCTTTGTGTAAGGCAAAGTGAGTAACCTCCTTTTATTTATCTCCTACAAGTATTGTATTACACATGGTGAATGAACTTGGGAAAGACATGCTTTCCAAAATGGAAACGGCAAGAGCGCCATTAGGCGCTCTTCTGTTTATCGTTTCCTTTGAACTTATCGGTGACATAGAGAGCAAAACTGGCAATCAGTGCGATCACCGACACGGTAAAAAGAGCTGGCATGCTCAGTACCCAAGCAAACGTCGCGGCAAGAAATGCGATGAAGGTAATCATGCGACTGCTTGACATTACTCTGCCTAATTTTCTGTTCATAACGCCTCCTAAGTATCAACAAAGGGACATGGCTAAAACATTAATCGGCCATGTTTTGACCAATTCATTATGCCGTAATGTAAGCTAAATAAACCTAAATCAAACTCAAAATAACTCGGTATGTGACACTCCGCAATGAGCGAGTCGACGTGTTACCAATAGACATCAACAAAGAAATAGACAGTCATCACTATGCTCGACAAGGCGACAAACCCTTTCACGTAAACCTGCTCCACTTTACGCGATACACGAGCGGCAACATAGCCCCCCGAAAGCGTTCCTAACATCACAGCAAAACCTCTAGGCCAATCAATCGCGCCATCAAGAACGAACACGACAATGGCAATGATTGAAACACATGATGAGATAAGCAATTTCAGGCCGTTCATCTGGTTGATATCGTTATGTCCGGCCAAGACTAAGTAGCTGAGGACGATAACGCCCAGCCCAGCATTGAAGAATCCCCCATAGGCGGAAACCAGAATCAATAACAACGTAATGGAGATCACCGCCCACATCGGACTCAACGACGCCGTTCTCGCCGCTAAACTGACCCAATGACTGATTTTATTGCCAAAAACAAATAGCAAGGTAGCAAACAGTAGCAGCCATGGAATGGCGACTAAAAACTGCTGCTCAGACACACTCAGAAGCAAGTAAGCGCCAATGGCACCGCCAAGGAGACTGAAGAAGATCATTGATTTCAATGCGCTAGCCGACTGAGCGATATCCTGACGAAATCCGTAGGTACCGCTGATATAACCTGCGCATGCCGCGAAGGTGTTGGTCGCATTAGCAATCACAGGAGGTACACCAACAAACATAAGTGCAGGAAAAGTGATAAAGCTTCCACCGCCTGCAATGCTGTTAAGTATGCCTCCCAGAACACCGGCGCCAAATAGTAGAATCCATTCCATTTTGGTTACGAGTTTTTATTAGGGGTTAACTACTCTAACCTGCTCTTTCCATTGAACAAATAGCGACGATTAAATTTTGTGCTCAAGCTACTGAATATCTAACGCGATTGCTTTCCAGTCACGTAACTCATCTCGGTAGTATTGAGTCTGCTTTGTGGTCATGGTGTTGATGACTTTAACCAAGTACTGATTCGCGATCTGTTTATTGTGGTCGATTTTCTGTTCCAACTCTGGCGCATAGAAGCTATCAGGATTGAACATTAGCTTGTTAAATTCTGGTTGAAACTTGTTGATATCAAGTCGATTGGTCAGTAATGCGTTCATCTCTATGCGCATCTTGGTCTGATGATCAATCCAGTCATGTGATGTGACGTAAAGCGCTGCCACCCATTCATCGAGCAAGCTTTGCTGTTGGTCAGTGAGATCACCTATCCATGTTTCGAGATTCTCTTCTATTCGCTCTCGGTAACGCTGTTTTACTTCTGGTTCACTCAGTGGCTGGTATCTTTTTTTGTATTTGGTATGACGAACACGAATACTGTCCATAAGCTGATCTACTTGGCTGTCAGACAACTCACGCGCAATAGAATACAGTTCGGGCGCAACTCTCATCACCAGACGTTGAGAATGGTTCTGAAACTTTATCTCTTGCTGTTCGAGTTGTTGCAGTGTAAATGTGCTCGGTTCTATCTCGATTAACTCATCAAGATGCTCGATATAATTGGGGACTTCTTCACGTCGGTGCCATTCACTAAGAATCGCCACCTTCTGACTCACTAGCTCTTCCTGTTCGTCGTTTAACTCGACATAGTCATCTAAGTACTCCAGCAACAACCAATCCATGTTGTTGTAGACAAACTTAGAGCTACAACCGATTAGGGACAAACAAATTACCAATAGTAATGCGAGTTTTTTCATTGCTTCTTCCTACGCAACGCACTGCTAGAACCATTATTATTACCATAGACACAATCTTCCTTTGTGTCTGCGGTAATCTATATAGCAACTTCGAGACCAACTTGGATCATTTCCACCATCATTATAATAAAAACAATCTGTTGTGATTAACTATTGCCTGATGCGTTGATTTGTTTTTGTCCAGCATCGCGATAAGGCGGCAACCACTCTCCCTTCACTTTAACGTAACAATCGAGCCAGCAAATGGGGCATTTTCTCACACTGTTTTCTAACGGTTAGTAACGTAAAGGTAAGCTTTACGAAAACTATGATTAATCTTACATTGCCTGACAGACTCCTTACCCTTCTAAGCGTAATCTAATTGGTGAAGGTTACCCATCAGGAGAAACAACTATGAAAAGAGTGATTTTATTAGCTTCGATCGTTATGAGTGCATCAGTTTTTGCTAGCACTAATACTGTCACGTCAAATACCAGTTTGACTACTGATGCTTACGCAAGCAAGCAGCAAGCCTATGATGCGGCGTTTAACCTCATGGATAAGATGAAATCAATGAACAGCGCTGAACTAAAAATCGCGCTGCCAATTACAGAAAGTAATGTTATTACCCCTAGCGTCAAACTCAGTGATATGACGGTTTCAGTCGACGAATTTGCTCGTAGCCCTGGCAATATTGAGTACAAAGCCGTGCTTGATATCGATTACCAATACCAGTACCGCGAAAGTAAAAAAGGTTAATCTACACCCCTCTGCCTTGCCGCTCTAGGTCACTATTGCGGCTTTTTTTATTGCACTGTCTTGACTTTGTTTGACGCTCGAAAGCTATACTCGCTGCATATCAGATCTTCGCGACTCTTCAGATCTGATTAAATCAATTTATGTGTCTTCGATCTAAGGGTATAACAATGAACAAAGTTATCTTTACGTCTGTGTTGGCGCTAACCGCCCTATTTGGGTGTAGCCAAAACAGCAAAAATGAACAACCTACCCGTCCAGTGACCGCTATGTGCCAATCGAAATCTATGCCTGGAGGCTGGTCCGTTTCTCAAATCACACCCGAAGCTCAGCAAGCCATTGATACCGTTATGGCACAAATGAATACCGCTTCCCCTTTGAAACAAGTTAATGAAGTACGTACTCAGGTAGTTAATGGTGTCAATTACGCCATTGAGTTTACGCTTGAGAACGGTGAAGTCTGGCACGCAGTTGTCTACAGAAACCTACGCAATGATTACATGATTGATCAAGTCGCTGAGCAAGGTGCTCTCTGTCCCTAACAAGTCATAAATCATTCGTCATTGGACAGTAATGACTCGCCTACACTGAGTGGGCAACCCTATATCGACTATTGCTAAATAAAATAGTCGATATGTTACCGATGCCGGATATAATAGCCAGCTCAGAAACGATCAGGTAATAACATGAAAATTTGTGGTGTAGAACTTCAAGGTAACGACGCAGTAATCTGCCTTCTTTCACATGCCGACAGCGTAGTCCACTTGCCAGACTGCCGCGTAGCAAAGCTAAGCATAGGCAATGCTAACGACACGCAAGAAGTGAAGAAATTCCAGTTCTCATTTGCTAAGTTAATTCAAGACTACAAAATTGAAAAAGTTGTCATTCGCCAGCGTCAAACAAAAGGCAAATTTGCTGGTGGTGCCGTTGGTTTCAAATTAGAAGCAGCGATCCAGCTTATTGATGATGTGGAAGTGAAAGTTGTTTCTCCAACTGACATCAAAGAGAGCCTGAAGCGAAACCCACTCGGTATCCAGTTCAAGGATACGGGTCTTAAACAATACCAAGAACCGGCATTCATGACGGCATACGCTTGCGCAATGATGCGTGGTTAAGTGACTCAGATATAATTAAGCCCAAGTATTTTGCTTGGGCTTTTTCATTTTTGATAAACCGGTATTCAACCCATCACACCGCGCTATGGCTGTTTGTCGAAACACTTAACGCCTTGCGGAATCTCATACCAATCTTGTTTTTCACTCACCCAAACGTGCGCTGTCGGCTCAAACACATGGTGATCCGAATCGCTGCTTGATTTCAATTTAAGCTTTATTGTCGATGGATCATCTGGATTGAAGTGATAGACCCGATTCCCACATTGAGCACAAAACTTTGCATAATTTTTATTGCCGCTCTCTGCCATTCGCTGCCACTCCTTTAGCTCCCCTTTAAATTCAATATCTTGGGTTGCAACAACAGCAGTCACACTAAAAGGAGCCGTCGCAAGTTTTTGGCATTCTCGACAATGGCAAGCTAATACCATCTTAGGTGGCTGGTGCAATTGGTAACTTACCTGACCGCACTGACACGCACCTTCCACTAGATAACTCATTCCTTTTTCCTCCCTGACTTCACGGCGTTCACAAACAAGGCACTTTGCCTTTGATTGTACAATTATCAGCCACAGTAACGGGTTTATCGCTCAAATACCAGTATGTGTGACACGCAAATCTGAGAATAATTAACAGTGTAAATCTGAGTACTACCAAGAGAACCGTAGCAAGGATGAGATCGCCTTGCGTATAAAACAGAAAAGGGACGCAAGCGTCCCTTTTCTGTTTTTATGCCGTTTTATCGCTTATTGACGCTCAGTACGCATACCCATGAGTAAGCTTACACACATCAACAGAAGAACTATCGTAAACGGTAGCGCCGTAGAGATCGCCCCTGCCTGTAATGCCTGAACCGCTTCGGAGCCACCAATCCATAATAGTGCGACAGCAATCGCTCCTTCCATAAAGGCCCAGAACACGCGCTGAATGACAGGCGCATCAACCTTACCACCCGCCGTGATGCTATCAATCACTAGCGAGCCAGAATCTGAAGAGGTAATAAAGAACACCAAAACCAGAATGATGGCAATTACAGAAAGAATGGAACCATACGGCAACACATCAAACATTTGGAACATCGCCAGAGACACGTCCGTCAGACCTTCGCTACCAAGCTCACCCACATTGTTGATGACCTGATCGATTGCCATACCACCAAAGGTCGACATCCACAATAGCGTCACCGCTGTCGGGACAAGCAATACTGCTGTAATGAACTCACGAACTGTACGCCCTTTAGAAACACGCGCAATAAACATACCTACAAATGGCGACCATGAGATCCACCAAGCCCAGTAGAATACCGTCCAGCCCTGAAACCAAGCTTCGTCTTCTCGTCCATGTGGATTACTTAATGGAATTATATTCTCCACGTAAGACATAAACGTCGTGCCAATATTCCCTACAACAATGGCATAGCCGATAAGGGCCACTAAGATGAGTAATAGGAAGGCAACAAGCATGTTGATATTACTGATAACCTTCACTCCACCGTCGATACCACGCACAACAGAGACGACAGCCAGCAAGGTCACAACCGTGATCACAACCACCTGCAAGCCTAAACCTGATTCAATGCCAAACACGTGGTGAATACCACTTGCTGCTTGCTGTGCTCCCAGCCCCAAAGATGTCGCTAGACCAAACAAGGTTGCGAGTACCGCTAAGATATCGACAACATGGCCTGCCCAACCCCACGCTCTATCGCCAAGTAACGGATAGAAAATCGAACGAATGGACAGTGGTAGACCTTTGTTATAAGTGAAAAAAGCCAGCGATAATGCAACAACACCGTAGATTGCCCATGGATGAAGACCCCAGTGGAACATAGTTGCGCCCAAGGCAAGCTTAGCGGCTTCAGGTGAATTCGCTTCAACACCCAATGGCGTTTCATACCAACCTGTAAAATAAGCGACTGGTTCCGCAACGCTCCAAAACATGAGGCCGATACCCATACCGGCAGCAAACAACATCGATAGCCAAGATATGTATGAGTAGTCTGCTGTAGCCTCGTTGCCACCTAATCGGATTTTGCCTAGCGGCGATACAATCAAAGCTAAACAAAAAATCACGAAGATGTTCCCAGACCAGATAAACAGCCAATCAAAGCTGCCGATGATCTGCCACTTGATGCCATCCAGTGTCGCCTTGGCTGATTCCGCATCCATGACCAATACGGCAATCAAAAACAGGGCAATTAGGCTCGCGCTCCATCCAAAGACTGGATTGTGAACATCAAATCCCCATTTCTGCACGTTATCCTGACCGATTGTATAGTCGGTACTGTCAATACTGTACTTGTCTATGCCTTTAGTCATTCTTCCCCTCTGCATCTATTCTTTAATGAGTAGCCGTTGCCCAACCAACAAAATAGTTAGAGTTAAAAACAATTTTGTCATTCTACAACTGGATACAATTCTCATTATTGTACATTTTTCATCGTTTCAATCCAGTCACATGCTAATAAATGAGCAATATTTTATCAAAATGGCATTTGAGTGGCTATTATTTACTCACAAAGATAAAATATCGACAAGAAAAACACTTCGTACACTAAACAATTTTAATTAAATAGTTTACTGATGATGGAATGGTGGCAATGCTGATTTGTGAGACTAGAGGCTTTAACTAGAGTGACATTTGATGTATTTTCCCTCCTTTTATCGAACCAGTGAGGAAGCGCATTGGAGAAGCACGAAGAAGTCCTAATTTCCATTCGCCAGATCATTCGAGCGATAGATTTACACTCTAAAAAACTGAGCAAAGAGTCAGGTCTAACCGGACCGCAATTAATACTCATGCGTTCGATTCAAGAGTTAGGCGATGTCACTATTCGTCAGTTGTCTGACCATACCAACATGAGCCAAGCAACGGCCACCACCATTCTTGACCGGCTGGAGCGCAATGGGCTGGTTCAGCGTGTGCGTAATAGTAAAGATAAACGGAAAGTCCATGCCCACCTGACTGACCAAGGCAAGAACGTGCTGGACAACGCACCGACTCCGCTGCAACAAAGCTTCATCACTAAATTTCAGAAACTGGAGGAGTGGGAGCAATCACTCTTGCTTTCCTCTGTACAGCGAATTTCATCGATGATGAACGCAGAGGATATTGATGTAGCTCCCGTTCTAGAACTCGGTAGTATCACCAAACCCGATTAACCAACCAAGATATTTGCTTTCATTTACCTTTATGATTACGTTTAAAGTTAAACAATAAACATCTAAAGCGGTCATAAAGGTGTAATGGTTATGGGCAAGACATTACCAAATTTGAACGACGAGGCGATTCTCGATCTCGCTAAGCAAAAGCAAGTGCTAAAGATTATCGCCGTCATCACGCTCGTAACTTTTGTACCATTAGGTATCAAAAACATCGTCGCTGGTGAAGTTATGCTCGGTGTTGTTTTGCTCGCGTTTGAAGTCTCTCTCCTGCTTGAAATCACCGCCATTGTTTATAATCGTTCGACTCTATTCGGTCACTATCTACCGCTATTTCTGCTGATTTTCTCCGCTGTATTATCGGTACGTGTTTTTGGCACTCTGGCGACGTACTGGATCTATCCAATCTTAATCAGCCTTATCTTCCTGCTCCCAGAAAGAGAAGCGGTTGTTTCCAACTTCATTATGATTACAGGCTCGGGTTTTGCCGCTTTGATGCACCAAGACGCGGCTGTGACGCTGCGATACGTTATTTCATTAACCGTAACCGCTATTATCGTTCATGTTGTGGTTCAAGCGATACGAGCTCTCCAACTCGAACTGCGCACGCTTCTCGTGCGAGATTCGCTTACCGGCGTCTACAATCGTCATGAACTCAACGCCTCACTTGAGAATGCGATAGAGCAATATCCGTGTTCATCAATTTCCCTAATCGATGTCGATAAATTTAAGTACTTTAACGATCAATTTGGTCATGATGTGGGCGATCGCATCTTGATTTCAATCGTTGCCAGCCTCCAACAAGAAGTATCTCCGACAGATAAGTTGTTCCGCCTCGGTGGCGATGAGTTCCTCATTCTGCATTACGGTAAAGATCAAATACTGGCCGAGGAGACCAGTCAGCGTATCCTCAACAAAGTCCGTCAGCTCCCTAGCCCCAGTGATCAGGCGATCACTATCAGTGTTGGTATCGCTGAATGTAGACCATTTGAAGAGAATAAAGAGTGGATAAAACGTGCTGATTTAGCGCTATATCAATCAAAACGTCATGGGCGCAATCGTATGACAAGCTATCACAATGCTATGGCCGATGACGTAGAGCGCTCCGGCGGAAAACGACAACGAGGCAATGCGAGTTAAGGCAGTCACTTAAAAATAGGTAGTTCGCTCCCGCCTTTGACCTGCCTGATGGCTAAGTGGGTATGAATATCTTTAACGTTCTCCAAGCGTTGAAGTTTACGAGTAAAGGACTCATAGCCCGCTAAATCATGACTGACAACTTCTAACAGATAGTCATACGCTCCCGACACGACATGGCAACTGATAACCTCATCCATTTCTTGAATCGCATGTTCAAAGTCGTCGATGCTGGCCGCTTGGTGGTTGTTGAGACTCACTTCAACAAATACAGTCATACCGACGCCAATCAAATCCTTGTTGAGTGTGGCGCGATAATTGGCAATGATACCCAGCTCCTCTAATCTTTTGATTCGACGAGCACATGGGGACGCAGACAACCCCACCTTATCGGCAATTTCCGCTGTCGCCTGACGAGCGTCTTGCTGTAAAAGTCGTAAAATGTGTTTATCAATTCTGTCCATCGTTACTCACGCACATTTCCATCAATTACTAACTCAATTTTAACTGAATCCGTCAAAATTTCTTAAATTCTCGGTCAATATTGCCAGATTTCACCTCGATATACATTCCATAATGTTCACAATTACTTTCAAGGTCACATATGGATATGGTTTCTGGATATCTGGCAATGGTTGCCACACTTTTACTCTGGTCAGGTTTTTTTCTTTCATTACGCAGCGGGGCTCATTCTGAACTGCTGACAGCGGATATTGCACTGACCCGTTTTCTGATCCCTTGTGTGATCCTACTTCCTCTTGTTTACAAAGCGAGACAACAGATCATGGCAGTGCCTAAACGCTATCTGATCGGCATGTTTATTGGCAGTGGTCTCCCCTATTTACTTGTAGCGGGTACCGGAATGACGTTGGCTCCGGTATCGGATGGCAGCGCCCTGGTTCCCGGCACCTTACCTTTGTTTGTATCCGGTATTGCCGTCATCCTGTTTAAGCAGCCATTAAGTCGCCATCGAATTGTTGGTTTGACCTTGGTGGTAATTGGTATTGGAACTTTTCTAACCCAGAGTCTTAGCCAAGCAGATCCTAATTTGCTTCAGGGGCATATGCTGTTTTTGATTGGTAGTGTCATGTGGGCGATGTTCACCATTTGTGCCCGTGTATCCAATCTCAATCCGTTGGCGGCTTCAGGGCTCATTGCACTGATGTCTAGCCTCTCGTTATTTCTCCTAATAGCGAGCGGTGCTATCGATAGCTACCTCTACAGCCATGCCTTTAGCGAGTGGCCGTGGGAGCAACTCAGCGGTCACTTCATGCTTCAGGGTGTCGGTGCTGGCATCATTGCCGCATTCACATACCTCCACGCGATCTCTGTCCTTGGAGCTGAGAGAACCGCAGCATTTGGCGCTGCGACGCCCGCCGTTGCTACCCTACTCGCCATACCTATTTTTTCGGAACAGCCTACCCCGTTGGGTTGGCTAGCCTTGTCTCTGATTTGTGTTGGCAGCCTGATTGCAAGCAACATTCTGATGAAGAAAGATACGTCAATGCAGTATCAGCCTCCCTCGTTTAAAAGTAAGGCGTAACAAGACTCACGATGTAGCACAGCTTTGATGTTAGCGGCAGAACTCGGTATAGTCCCTACTTAGATTTGTCACCAACAAGATGGAAATAACGTGAAAACTCCGTGTATCGCTGCCTGTAAGAATAACGAAGGTATATGTAGCGGCTGCTACCGTACGATAGATGAAGTAGTGAGCTGGCGACATTTGAGTGATCAAGAAAGGGATGAGACGATGGCGAATCTCCGTGGTGAAAACGCCAGCCATACTTGTCCTTCATGTAACCAAGCAGCCCAATGCGATATCAGTCAAGGTAAAGCGACTTGCTGGTGCTTTGATATCGAAAAACGCGATACTTCTAAACTGGATAATAACGACCTCTGTCTATGTCGCAAATGCCTATCTAGTCTGCCCATCGCATAATTACTCACCCACCAGCACATAATAATTTTGGATTAGATTTTCTAATCCAAATCTAAAATTTTTATCTTGCGTCAGTTCACACTTTTTAATTGCTAGAAACTGCAAGCCCCCTTAATATCTCGCGCCTGAAAGTCCCCTTTGTTTGTTTTAGTTATTAGCTTTGCTACTGCAAGGCTAATGTTTTTCGCGTTGATTTTAGGTGTTGTAGAAATGTCCGCCTCTGCTCAAGTAATTAAGTTAACCTTTCTAATTGCTATTCTGACTGCTGTGGGTCAAATGACTCAAACCATGTACGTGCCATCTATCGGCCACATGGCAAATGAGTTTTTAGTTAGTCCATCTGCACTTCAAGCAGTAATGGCCTGCTATCTGATCCCTTACGGGTTCTCGCAGTTCGTATATGGGCCGCTATCAGATCGTCTGGGGCGCAAACCAATCATCATTGCAGGACTGCTGATCTATATCGCAGGCACACTTGTGGCACTCTTTGCTCACGACTACGATTGGTTCCTAGCGGGTAGCTTTATCCAAGGCCTAGGCATCGGTTGTGGCGGCGCTATGTCTCGCACACTAACTCGCGATCTGTTTGATGGCGCTGAGCTGCACAAGGTGAATAGCTTGATTAGCATGTGTGTGATCTTTTCACCTCTTATTGCTCCGGTTTTGGGTGGCTATCTCACCGAGTCATTCGGGTGGCGTTCAAGCTACATGTTCTTAGCGCTATTTGGTATTGCTGTTGTGATTACTATGATGACTAGCTTTATCGAGACCTTACCTCGTGAAAAACGTCGTTATGAGAAAGTCACCAGCAGCTATCGTTATGTATTGTCAGATCGCCGTTTTCAAGGTTATCTGCTCTGCTTAGTCGCAACATTTTCAGGTATCGCTATCTTTGAAGCCGCCGCGGGTGTCTTGCTTGGTGGCGTATTGAAATTGCCAGCAACGACCGTCAGCCTACTGTTTGTCCTACCGATTCCGGGTTACTTGGTTGGTGCAGCGTTATCAAGCTATATCGCGACGAGAAAAAATGAAAAACACGCTTTGAGTGTTGGACTGGTCGCTATTATGGCTGGCTCCCTCGTGGTGTTGTTACCTGGATTAATGGGCCAAACAAGTGCTTTAACGCTCATTGGCGGTGCGACCATCTACTTTTTAGGCGCTGGCATATTGTTCCCAGCAGCAACGACAGGTGCACTATCACCTTTACCTTATCATGCTGGAACAGGTGGTGCGGTACTCGGTGGAATGCAAAACTTGGGCGCGGGATTGGCAACCCTTGGTGCATCTATGATTCCTGCACCGGATCAGATGCCGCTCGGTGCACTGATGTTGGTCATGTCAATTGTCGCTTTGCTCGGTCTGATTCGTGTTTACCGTAAGCACGATCCATCTAACGAAATGCCACTGGCGATTTAAAGTAAAAAGGAGCGCATCGCGCTCCTTTTTTTATCTACCATTTTTTCATCAATCGACCGACGAGATTCGGATGATAGGCCCACGTGTGGTCAAACATCGACATCAACTGAGGGTTGCCATACTTTGATAAGCTGATCGCGTGGAATCGATTTTTACGCGCTTTAAGCTTCTCGACTTGTTGCGCCATCTCATCTGACTGCTTAGGTGCGATAAAGTCAGAAATTACCACCATGTCAGCATTGCGATATTTGTCGCCGCACATCAAATCGATCGACTTCATCAGCACAGGTTCCAAATCCGTACCACCGTGAAAGCTGTAAGTAAGAAAATCACTCGCTTCGCGCAGACCATCTTGCTTCGTCAACTCATAGGTTATCTGTTCAGTAGAAAACAGAATCACGTAACATTCGCGGTCTTCAGCCAATGCAATTTGCATCAAGGCATAGGCCATCGCCTTTGCACACTGCTCTGGAAAGCCACTCATTGAGCCAGAGGCATCAACACAAACGATGAATGGCCCTTTTTCAACATCGACTTGCTTGTTGTCTGGTTGTTGTGCTCGGATCTTACGTAGTGTTCTTGATTTTCCCTGCATGCGGTAGTTCATTAATCGCTTATCGACTAAATGTTTGTAGAACACCACTTCCAACTCTGGATAGGCAAGAAACATGGTTTCATTAGGGAGTAGCTTGTTGAGATCGTCGCTCTGGTGAATGCCAACAATATCATCTGTTGCTTCGTCGGATTTCTCTTCGACCATTTGCAACTCTTCTGCTGGTGCGCGCTGTAGCTCTGGATCATCAACTTGCCCAGCCATTCGACCAAGCTGCTCAGCAATTTCTTGCAAGCCTTTGTTCTTTTTCAGAAATTCCGCATGACGCTTCATCACAGTCAAGTCAGATTTGCTTAGCTTCGCGGATGCCATATCCCACAATCGACCCACACTGCCTTCGTCCCCTTCTTCCGTCACTTTATCCATGTTTTTCATGGTTTCCATGCGTTGATAGAGATCTTTGAGGACTTTCTCTTTACTGACTTCCAGCTCATTTAACTGAGCCTGACGCAAAGCATCGGAAAGGCTTTGGTACCATTGATCACAAAAGTAATGGGGAAACATAGGGTTGTTGAGACCCTTATTTTTTTCCATTAAACGGCGGGCTTTTAGATAGAACGCGGAATGCCATTCTAGCTTTTTGATCACTTGAGGAATCTCTTCGAAGAACTGTGTTTCATCCCAGTGAATGACTTCCTGATACAGCGCCAGTTCTTGCTGAAAACGTTCTGTTTCACACACTTTAGTGATGCGCTTCTTCACGCTGCCACGCCATTTAAGCAGGTGATTTTTAACCGAGCTTTTCACACCGCGATTCTCTGCCATCACCATCACTTGTGAACGAGCAATGAGATCGTTAACCGCAGAATCGATAATCCCCGAGTCGGCGATGGCCAGTGCTAAGTTTAATCCATCGGCACCTAACATATCGGCTCCTTATGAGAAAAACTGGTTTAAGTTTTTAAAACGGAAAACCGTACGTTCACATTCAGACTTGGTCGACTCCAACACTTGTTGAAGGTTCTGCAAGCTCGCCTCCATCACACGTGGTAGTTCTTGATCAATAAAGCCGTGTGGTAACGCACCATGGAAGTTAGAACGAACTTTGCGTAAGTGATGTTCGGCGTTTTCTAGCTGTGACATCGCCTGCTCTGACTTAGTTAACCACTCTTGATAAAGTGACTCATCTAGCCCCTTGTTGGTTACGACAGAGACCAACACAGCGCGATTAGCAATATCCTTGATAACAAGATTATTCGCCGCATCGAGGTCAAAGCGCAGACGACACATATTGGTGTTCTGATTAACATAGCCATAGACATCCCCCTGACCATCTTTAATCACTCGCTCCAACTCATTCTTAGGCACGTACACCCAACGGCTGTCGCCCTTCTCCGATTCGGAAACCGACATATTGCTTTGGAGTAAAACCAACTTGACCAAATCAAATGCGCTGCCAACTTTGTAGCTCTTGGCGTTTGAAATATCGTAGCTGTGAATCTGCTTCTTAATCAGACCCGTTGTTGTTTCTGTACCCAGTGTTATACCAAATTGTGACTCCAGCGCTTCCTGAATATCTCCAAGCTCTTCGCGACATAGGGTGATTTGTTGCTCTACTTCCTGTTGGTCAAACGCGTGATTAAGAGCAAACTGCTTGATGACATTACGCACAACATCACGTGATTCAGGACTGTTCCACAAACAATCTTGCAGCAGGAGTAAATCAAGAGGGTTAATTGAATCACGACCGTTGAAATAAGCACTCGCTTTAAGGAGTTTTACCGCCTTCTTCCAGCGTCGGTCTGAGACATACATGTCGGTATCGGCAACATCGACTCCCGTTGTTGAGGTCGCCGCATTCTCTAGCATGGTTTTCAGTTCGAAAAGTTTTTCGAACACGTCATCTGACAATTCAAGTTTATCCAGCTCGGATTGCCACTGATGATACTCTTCGTCGGTAATCGCAAGACCTTCCGGAATAGCGGCTTCTTGCGGTGTACCAACCGTTAACATCGACTTAAAGTTGTTCTTATTCTGAATGCGATTAACGAACACTCGCACTAGCATTCGGTCATATAGCGCTTCTAGCCCGCTATCTTCGTCCGGCAGTTCATTGGACGCTGACACCAACAAACGCATCGGTACTCGATGGATATCGCTGCCATTTTTAAACGTTTTTTCGTTAACCACCGTAAGTAGCGTGTTAAGAATTGCTGGGCCTGCTTTCCAGATTTCGTCAAGAAACACCACTTGCGCTGTCGGCAAGTAGCCCTCAGTTAGACGTAGATAACGACCGTTGTCTTTGAGTTCTTGAATACTAAGTGGGCCAAACACTTCTTCGGGTGTCGAAAATCTGGTCATTAAATATTCAAAATAAGATGAGTTGTCAAAGGCTTGAATAAGACGTTTCGCAATCAGACTCTTGGCAATACCCGGAGGGCCAAGTAAGAAAACACTTTCACCCGCAAGGGCTGCGAGCAAACAGAGCTTGATGGTTTCTTCTCTTTCATAGACGCCATCAGAAAGCGCTTGAGCTAATTTACTGATCCGTTCAGAGAGCAATGCTTTTTGTGAGTGAGACACTCGATTTGGGCTAATCATTTTCGTGCTCTCCTAGGGCCATCTTGAAACCTTGTATGTATAATTTTATACATTTGTTATCACTTTGTTACAAGTGCATTTTTTTGATTGGACGGATCTTTATAGCAGAAGCGGTTTTTACGTAACTCCTTGAAATCAATGTTTGCACTTTTGAGAGTTTTATCACTGTTCTGCATGACCGACTCAGCAACTAGGAATGGAATTGATCTTTATCTCTTCAAGCCGAAGCTGTAATGTAGGCCAGTCTAGAGCTATGGACGAATAAAGCGATTCAATGGAAAATCAAACCAAAACTATCCATTCGTGGAAAAGCATTTCTTTGATAGAAGAAAATCTGACGCTTCCCAATGGCAAAAACATCACGCACACCACCATTTCTCATCCTGGAGCGACTGTTATTCTTCCGATTGATAACGATGGAAAGATCATTGTTATCAATCAGTACCGACCTTCATTGAAAAAATGGCTTCTGGAGTTACCCGCTGGAACGCTAGAGAGTGGCGAACCCGTCGAGGTTTGCGCCCACAGAGAGCTTGAAGAAGAGACTGGTTACAGCGCAAAAAGCATGATATCTCTAGGTCAGGTAACACCTCTCGCGGGTTTCTGTGATGAAATTCAATACCTATTCGTCGCGAAAGATCTCAGCCATACGCAACGTTACCAGTGCGACGAGGACGAGGTCATTGACGTTATCTCGCTATCGATAGAACAACTCGAACAAAAAATCATTCAAGGCGAAATCACCGATGCTAAAACGATCGCGTGTTTAAGCAAAGCCAAGCTATGTGGATATATTTAGGAGATTAATTTATGGATTTTCGTTCTGATACCGTAACCAAACCAACCGAAGCAATGCGCAAAGCAATGAGCGAAGCGCTTGTCGGTGATGATGTCTATGGTGATGACCCAACCGTTAATGAGTTGGAGCAATGGGCTGCGCAGCGACACGGTTTCGAAGCTGCACTATTTACCACATCGGGTACTCAGGCGAATCTACTTGGCTTAATGGCTCACTGTCAGCGCGGTGACGAGTATTTATGTGGTCAGCAAGCGCACAACTATAAGTACGAAGCTGGAGGTGCCGCAGTACTTGGCTCAATTCAACCTCAGCCGATTGAAAACAATCCAGACGGGACGCTCGATTTTGCAAAGCTTGCAGCAGCGATCAAACCGGATGACTCACACTTTGCTCGTACTAAATTACTCAGCCTCGAAAACACAATTAATGGCAAAGTGCTACCGCTTAGCTATTTAGCACAAGCGCGAGAGTTTGTAGATCACCACGGTTTAATGCTTCATCTTGACGGTGCGCGTGTTTACAACGCAGCAGTCGCACTGGATATCGATGTTAAAGAGATTGCCCAATACTTTGATTCCATGACTATCTGCTTATCAAAGGGACTCGCAGCACCGATTGGCTCTTTACTGCTAGGCAGCAGCGAATTTATCGCCCGTGCTCGTCGCTTACGTAAAATGGTCGGTGGTGGTATGCGTCAGGCGGGTATTTTGGCAGCGGCAGGCAAACTCGCATTAACTGAGCAAGTTGAACAACTCAAGTTAGATCATGCCAACGCTAAACGTCTTGCTGAAGGCCTAAGCAAGATCGATGGTTATCATGTTAAACCAGAGTTGGTAGAAACGAATATTGTGTTTGCCAAACTCGATGAGAAGATTGATATCAAACAGATCGCGGCAAAACTGGCAGACGATGGCATCACAGTTTCACCAGGAAACCCTATTCGCTTCGTCACTCATAAAGATGTCACAGGCGAAGATATTGATACTTTGCTAGCAAAACTGGCACAGTACAGCCAATAATGACTTCAAACTCTTGAGCTTCCCCTAAGGGGAAGCTTTATTCTACTACCATCATTGTTTACCGAGCTCAACTGATGGCAAGAGTCTTCTTACTTCTACTGTTACTGTCACCCTTCTCTCAAGCTGAATCATTCGGCGACCCAGAACTAGGCAAAATCAAAGCCCCAAGCTGCGTCTTTTGTCATGGTCAAACTGGGGAAGCGGTTAAGCCGTCTTACCCTAACATCAATGGTCAAAACGCTCAGTATCTATACCAATCTATGAAAGATTATCAGCAAGGTAATCGGACTGGGCCACTGGCAGAAATGATGAAAGGTCAGCTTTCGCGCCTTAATGATCAAGATCTAAAAGACATTGCCGCCTACTTTTCCCGTCAAAACTAACGTCGGCAAATAGAACAAAGCCTTCGGCTCAACGAAGGCTCTGTTGTCGCGCGTTTGTCATCTTTACGCCCATTCGGTGTGTGTCCTGTCTACACTTCTATAGTCTTTCGTTATACTCGTACTCTCGACATTAGGACTAATCAGTTAACTCATCCTCGACGAGCACAGCCTTACGCTTTGTACCTTCAATTTCAAAGCCAAAGGATTTGTACAACGCCAGTGCGGCTGTATTGTTAGCGTGAACTTCTAGCTCTAGGCGTGATAAATCAAGCGTTTTATCACTATAAGACAATAAGTGTTCCATCAAGAAACGACCAACACCTTTTCCTCGGGATGCTTTCGCCACCGCAATTCCAAAAGACGCTGAATGCTTTAGTCTTGGTTTTTCAGTAGTGATGATCGACAAATGACCCAAAATTTCCCCGTCAGTGTCAACCGCCACAAAATTGTGCTGGCTATCATTAAACATTGAATCAAACTCTTCCCGTTTAATGTCAGGTAAGTAGCGATTATTATTCACCACTTCTTTGTCTATATAAATGTCGTATAATGCAGACAAGTCTGCTGAACTCATTGTTCTTATTTTCATAGAGCACCAAATTTCAAATAATTCACTCAAGCGAACATTAGCCTTTAGCAATCAGTTTTTTTAGTGTCATTTACCATGCACTAGACATTGTTATTACTCGAACTGTTGAATGAGTACATTCGAACTTCATCTCGAGCAAACCAACCTAGCCTTTGATAAAACTGTTGGGCATTAATATTGTCGTTATACACAAACAAATGAGTCTTCGGGATACCTATTTTGGCCAGAGCGTTCACCGCTTGGTCTACCAGCCTACGACCTAACTTTTTACCTCGACACTGCGGTGATACCGCTAAATGCTGTAGATAGCCTCTGCGTCCATCTGTGCCGACCAATACTGCACCAACGATTTCACTATTAATTTCTGCGACAAAGCTTAACTCAGGATTACGCTCTAAATAATTAGCGATACTTTCTCTTGAGTCCGCATCCCGAATACTCATGCCCTCAGTTTGCCCCCAGAGAGCAATTACTTTGTCATAGTCCGCGATCTCCATTTCACGAATGTTTACCACTGTACACTCCTAACGTATGACGCTAATTAGGCGGCTAATAGCCGCTTTTCACTCTCACATAGTGCCGTCTTTCAACTACTGGTTCAATGAACAATCAATACGTTTGCGCAGGACGAAGTCAGGTTTATACGATATGAATAGATAAAAGGCCAAACGAATATGGGGTGAGAATTACTGCCTTTACCAACTAAACCCCTACTATGTTATCTCCTGATAGTGATAAAATCTTCGCATCAGAATTCCCCGAGAAACTCTATGTTTATCCATCATGTTAATGACATCGACTGGCTGGTGATTACCGCTTTTGAAGAACTGAAAACGCTTTTTATCGAAGAAGCCGGTGCGATCCCCGCTTGCTTCTCTACTACCAGCGAATTGAGCCTGATAGATCAAGCCAAACGCACTTATGGATATTTGCCTAAACTCAGTGGCGTGATCACTGACACTGGCACTTTTCAAAGCCCAAATATCGAGGAAGATTTGCATCCACAGCTTGCCTGCTTAGTTGAAGGTCGTGGTCGAGTGTTTATCTATCACGGCGGCTATGTGGCTTTTGTCGATGACGAGCAAACTTTAATTACTCGAATGAGCTAAAAGTTTTTCAGTAGATTGAAGCCGAATAATTAACATCCCTAGCAGGGAATGGGGCAGTTAAGATGGCAGAACAGTATGCATCTGCCATCTATTGATGTTTGTGATTGGCTATAAGAGGCGGTACAGATTCGGTTTGGGACGCTGACAAGCTCTGTGCAGAATTCAAGCCTTATGTTCTGTAAAGCACTTTCACAACGTGCCACCCAAACTTGGTTTTTACTAGGTGCGGGACAAGCGTTTCGCCAGAGAAACAGACTTTGTCAAACTGAGGCACCATTTGCCCACGTCTGAACTCACCAAGGTCACCACCACGCTTACCCGACGGGCAGGTCGAATACTTCTTTGCTAATGTCTGAAATTTAGCGCCCTTTTTAAGCTGTTTAATGATGTCTTCTGCCTGTTCTTTATGTTTAACAAGAATATGCAGAGCAGCTGCTGTATTGGCCATGTTAATGCCTCGTGATTGGTAACTAATATGGTGCCGATTGTACCCGATCAAAATGAGATCTTCATCAAAGCGATGAGTTAATAATATTGAAAACCTCTGACTCTCAGCCAAACGATAACAAAATTGATATAGGTTCATTGATCCTAAATGGTTTTACATTACCATGTAAGGTAACAAGTACTCGGATGAAGATGGTATGGCCAAGACAATTAGTAAAGCAAATCAATCGCAAGGTATGCTGATGTTTACTCTCACGAGTAACAAACAGCTATTTGCTATTGGTACACTTAAAGTACGCGAAATCGTCCCATATCAACCAACAACACAGATCCCTTATTCTCACCATCATGTCATTGGAACGGTCACTATTCGTAATAAGACTATTCCGGTGATAAATATGCCCGCTGCGATTGGTTTTCGTCCCATTCAGCCAGAAGAGTATGATTCATGCTATTTGATTGTGACTGACTGTCTACGAACGATAGTCGCCTTTATGGTTCGCTCAATCGAAAAGATTATTGAATGTGACTGGAAGTCGATAGAATCCGCACCAAAAACAGCCGGCAATAATGTGTTCGTTACGGGGATTACCCGATACAAAGATCAGATTGTACAAATGCTCGATGTCGAGCTGCTGTTGTCAAAAATCTATCCTCAGTATGAGTCCACCAATATTCCTATGCTCACTGATATTGAGCGTGAGCGCTTAAAAGCCCTCAGAATCCTGTTGGTTGATGACTCTTCTATCGCTCGTAAGCAGCTGTCTGACGCCCTTGATAGTATCAATATCCCCTATCAAATCTGTAACAACGGGCTGGATGCTTTGGCGTTAATGCGTGCATGCGCTGCCAAAGGCGAGGCTATCGATATGTTAGTAAGTGATATTGAAATGCCAGGGCTTGATGGTTATGAACTGGCATTCGAGACCCAAAATGAGCGGGAGTTGAGTAACAGCTATGTCATTTTACATACCTCACTCTCTAGCGAGATTTGTGTAGAACGTGCTCAGCAAGTGGGAGCACATGAAGCGCTAGAAAAATTCAACGCAGGCGATTTGATTCAGGCTATGTTACGTGGCGCTAGCAGACTGGAAGAAGGCAACGTAAGAAGCGAAGTTATTGTCGGCGAATAAGCGCCAACAGTCAGGATGTTAAATTCGTCGCGCTTCATTTGCTCAATCTCTATACAGCTTCTAGTATTTAGATGTGCTAAAGTTCATATAATCAATCAATAAGTCAGTACAAAGTATTAGTAAATCAAGCATCTATGCGTTTTATCCGCTAATCTTAACGAACAGGTGCCTAGAGTAAGAATGCTCATAAAACATGACAGACGACGACTTTAAAAAATCGACGGCAAATTTAAAAAAAGCCGTCCCGCTAATGATGAAAAATCACGTAGCTGCTACCCCAGCAAACTATGCACTTTGGTACACCTATGTAGACAACGCGATCCCTCAGCTAAATAGAGAACTAGACAGCGTTTTAGAAAACTATGGCATCTGCCCACCAGCGGCAGGCGAACAACTCTATAACAACTATGTTGCCACTCGTTCTGAAACCGACATGAGGAATCTTCGCGCGAATATTGAGATTCTGGTGAACGAAGTAGCCAGTTCAATGACTGACACGCTCTCTGACACCTCTGAATTTTCACAACTGATTGATAAGAGCTTTGACAGCCTTGAAAGAGTGGAAGATGAATCGGTTTCTCTCGAAGAAGTGATGACCGTGATAAGACAGTTGGTGGCAGAATCAAGAGAGATTCGTCATTCGACTCGATTCCTCAACAGCCAGCTTGCAAACGCGGCAAAAGAGATCAATCAGCTTAAAAGTCAATTAGCCGAAGTGCAGCAAGACGCGCTTTTTGATGCACTAACCAGCCTTTACAACCGTCGCGCATTCGATAGTGATATCAAAACACTATGTCGAGCAGAGCAGAAAATGTGTTTAGTCCTTGCGGACATTGATCACTTCAAGACCTTTAACGACTCGTACGGACACTTGTTCGGAGATACGGTTATTAAAGGGATTGCTCGTAGGATGCAATTAAGTTGCCGAGAAGGGATTCATGCATACCGCTTTGGTGGTGAAGAGTTTGCGCTGATTATTCCAAATAAGTCTCTTCGCATCGCTAGACAGTTTGCTGAGAGCCTGAGACGAACCATTGAAAAGCTTTCCGTTAAAGACAGACGTACCGCTAAGTCGGTCGGCAATATCACTATTTCATTGGGTGTTGCCGAGCTAGAGCCGGGAGAGTCGCCTGATTCACTGATTGAGAGAGCTGACAAACTGCTTTATGAGGCCAAACAGCTAGGCCGTAACCGTGTTATGCCCATTTAGGGCTTAGTAGACAGGTAGACATTGAAGCCCCAGCCAATCGCGCTGGGGCTTTTTTGTTCTTAACCGTCTGAGGTGATGGCTTTGATCAGTTCTTGCTCAACTTCATCTGCTCGTTGGTTGTCAATCTGACAAGTGCCAGCAGCTTTGTGTCCACCACCGCCATATTTGAGCATCAGTTCCCCCACATTAGTCTTAGAGCTGCGATCAAATATCGATTTGCCGGTTGCAAATACCGTGTTCTGCTTTTGGAAGCCCCACATTTTATGGATTGAGATATTACATTGTGGGTAAAGCGCGTAGATGATGAAGCGATTACCGGCATAGATAACCTCTTCTCCGGTCAAATCCAGTACCACTAGATTGTTGTAAACCGTTGCACAACGCTGTATCTGCTGTTTAAACAAGTTTTCATGTTCACGATAGAGGTCGATTCTCTCTCTCACATCAGGCAATCGTAAGATTTCATCAATCGTATGGTTTTTACAATACTCAATTAGATCCATCATTAAGCTGTAGTTCGAAATTCTGAAATCTCGAAAACGCCCAAGCCCAGTGCGGGCGTCCATCAAGAAGTTGAGTAGGTTCCAGCCTGTAGAGTCGAGCACTTCATCACGACTAAACTGAGCGGAGTCCCCTTTGTCAACAGCGGCCATCATATCAAGCCAGCGGCTTGGGAAAGTTTGCTCACCACCATAATGCTCCCAAACAACACGAGCGGCTGAAGGCGCGTTTGGGTCGATAATGTGGTTCTTTCTTTCGCCCTGATTGCGCATCACTTCTGACAAATGGTGGTCAAAGACAAGGTGCGCTTGTTCAACGTATGGCAGATTGGTCACAATATCATTCGCCGTAATTTCCACTACGCCATCTTGCATATCTTTAGGGTGAACAAATTTAATATCATCAATCAGTTCGAGCTGCCTAAGTAACACGGCACAAACCAATCCATCAAAATCACTACGAGTTACAAGTCGATGTTTTCTATCCGACATCTGGCACTTCCTATGCTTAGAATTATTTTAGAGACACAACACACTTAGCAATAATCTTTGTGCTTATTTATAAGTGTGCTGAATTGTTACTTTTAATTTTAGACATCGACTACTTTTTAACAAACTCAAGACAGAAATTTTAGTTCAATCCTCTATACTCGATATGCTACCAATTGATTCAATTGAGGAAACTCTATGAGAAATGCCTATTTAGCTCTGGCAATATCCAGTGCTGTATTACTCGCAGGCTGCGCGAGCGAGCCAGATGAATACGAAGTGAAAGAGTACACATCTCTTGCTAACCCTGCTGCGGTTTATTGTGTCCAGCAAGGTGGAGCGCTTGAGACGGTGACGGAAGATGCAAAACGAGTCACCTACTGCGTATTACAAGACGATCAACGCGTTGAGCAGTGGGAGTACTACCGAAACAATCATAAGCAAGAGAGCGACAATAGCTAATTGCTTGAGCTGAATCGGTTTGGCACGAGAAACCTATTCGTTTGGTTATATGAAAGAGAGAGCACTGCCTCTCTCTTTTTGATCTCAAGTGTACACTGTTCAGTTATGACATTTCTCTGACAAAAGAACCAAGGCGGAAAATAAAATGTGACAAAAATCACACAAACTTTTCTGCACAAAGGCGATAGATGCCATGAAATGCCAAACCTCAACCGATCATCCAGTCGATCACCCCGCAGTGGTCACTGTTAGCTCAAAAGCTACATTCCAACGAGTTGCCCTGAATGTCTTAGTTCTAGCCGCACTCAGTATCTTTGTGAATCTCTGCTTGCGCGTCGATTTTACTCTACTTCATCATGGTTTAAGCGAAAGCTCTATGACAGAGTTGGCTCAATCACTCATGCTTGCAGTCACGAGCTTGGCGTTCTTTCTACTAGCCCAACGCAATCGCTCTATTCGTCACGCATCGATACTGATCAGCGGTTTCTTTGCTGTGCTGTTTATACGCGAGTCCGATGTGTGGTTTGATTTGATATTTCATGGTGCGTGGGTTATCCCTGCCCTTTTGGTCACATGTTCTGCGTGCTTTTATGCTTACCGTGGAGGAAGTGATTCAATTCAACAGCTTGCCAAGATCTTAAACAGTCGATATATGCCGATGTTGATCACCGCAGTGGTGTTGCTGCTGGTATTTTCTCGTTTGTACGGGATGGGCTCGTTTTGGCACTCCGTGATGGAGGAGCACTATCTGCGAGAGGTAAAAAACCTATCAGAAGAAGCGATCGAGCTGCTTTGCTACAGCCTGATTTCACTCAGTGCCGTTAAGACTTATTTCCTTCTCACAAAGTCTGACGCTCAGGATCGTACTGGCGATTAAGCTTCGTCAGCGTCACATCAAGCCGATTGAGCTGTTGTAGCGTTTCTTCGCGACTCAATTGCGGGGTAGTCATTTCGACTGCCCTTTTTATCACATCAAGATCAGCTAGCGTCTCCTCATCCCCTATACATTTTTCAAGCTCAATAAGCGCATTGCGAGCAATTTGGTATGGTTGCTCCCTCACATCAGCCAACGGCCGTTTAAAGACTTTTGACACGTACCCTTGCAGATAAACTCGATACGTAGTCAGTTCATCGAGTAGCAAAAACACTCGGCTAAACTCATTGTGATGCGGATAAGGCACTGAATAGTGAGCACCGACCGCCCTATCTATCTTGATGGGTAGCCCCGTCTCAGCACATCGCTTTTCCAATACACGCAATAAGCCCTGTTCGTCCATCAACGCCTGTATTTCAAATATCCGTTTGAGGTGGTAGTCGTTCGAGACGAGTTGGACATTAATCCCCTCTCCCTTCGCACAGAGACCACTCTCAATCAATTTGTTGGCAGCATTACCAATATTCTCAATGGTGTTGGTGGATTGGTCTTCAAGAAGCAAATATGGTGGACTGAGTTCGGTACCAGCAACGCAACGTTTGAAGTAATCATACATAGCTTGCGCCTCAGTCACGGTTTGGCCCTCAGTGACTCCACCACAAAATAGAACCACAGTTTGACGCAAGTCTTTTGTCGCTAGAAGCGCTAGCAAAGCTTCCACTCTTGAGCGACCTTCAGCCGTAATCGTGTTATCGACCAGCCGTTTTCCGAGAACTAGCACTACATTCATAATGTCCATTATTTACTCATGTCTCAATTATTCCTACTAACGATACGAGAAACTGTACAAGTATTGACCTTGTCGCTAAGTTAGCTTGGATTATTATGTTGATAATCAAACTGGCAAACGTGCAATTGCTCGGCACATGCCATACTTGTTATTAAAAGAGTCCGAAGTACGGGCCATTCAAACAGGAAGTTAAGTTTATGCTGTCAATATTTGATATTTTTAAAGTTGGGGTCGGGCCTTCCAGTTCCCATACTAACGGTCCGATGCTCGCTGGTTATCATTTTACCCGCCTGCTCGCCTCCTCGATAGCGAGTGTCAGTCGCATTCAAGTGGATCTTTATGGTTCGCTCTCCTTAACGGGTAAAGGCCACCACACTGATCGCGCGGTCATCCTTGGCTTACTCGGCAACAAACCTGACACCATCAAAATCTCCAGCGCAAAACAAGCATTGAGCTCAACGATCGAAGAGGGAAAACTTTGTCTTGCCGGCGCGCATACGATCAACTTCAGCTACGATAGCGATATTCTTTTTCACAAAGATAACCTACCTCTGCATGAAAATGGAATGACTATCACCGCCTATGATTCATTAGGCACCCAAATCGCGTTCGAGACTTATTATTCTGTGGGTGGTGGCTTTATCGCAACAGAAAAAGAACTCAAAGAAGGCGGTGGTCAAAACGAAGTTGACGTTCCTTTTCCGTTCACCAGCGCAGATCAAATGCTAGAAATGGCAGAAGCAAATGGTTTAAGCCTTGGCGGCATGATTCTGCAAAATGAACTCCAGTTTTTCAGTGAAGAGGAGATCGTTCGCAAAGCAGATCAGATCTGGAAAGTGATGACGCTTTGCATGCAGAGAGGCTTTGAGACTGAAGGCATTCTAGAGGGCGGTCTCAACGTAACCCGACGCGCACCTAACCTTCTCAAGAAGCTTGAGGCAAATGCAGCGATAGAAAACGATCCGATGGAAATTATGGACTGGATCAACCTGTTTGCGTTTGCCGTCAGTGAGGAGAATGCCGCTGGTGGTCAGGTCGTAACGTCTCCAACTAACGGTGCAGCGGGCGTTATTCCTGCGGTTCTCATGTACTACCACCGTTTTATTAAGGAGTTAGATACCAAACAACTCAAAGACTTTCTGGCCGTTGCTGGGGCGATTGGTATTCTTTACAAAACCAATGCGTCCATCTCTGGGGCAGAAGTAGGCTGTCAGGGCGAAGTCGGTGTGTCGTCCTCTATGGCTGCCGCGGGCCTCACCGCGTTGCGTGGAGGTAGCAATGAGCAAATTTGTATCGCAGCAGAAATTGCGATGGAACACTCGCTGGGTATGACCTGTGATCCTATTGGCGGACTGGTTCAAGTGCCTTGTATCGAGAGAAATGCGATGGGTGCAATGAAAGCCATTAATGCCTCACGTATGGCGCTAAAACGCACCAGTAAGTGTCTTATCTCTCTAGACAAAGTGATTGCGACTATGTACCAGACTGGTAAAGACATGAATAAAAAATACCGCGAAACATCATTGGGCGGGTTGGCCGTGATCCATATGGCTCCACCATGTGAATAACAGCCCAAATAAAAACCCCTGAGATTCGTCTCAGGGGTTAAGTGTTTTGTTCATTGTAGCGCGATTAGATCTTATCGCTGACAGCAAACACTGCGCTTAGCATATCGTGTCCGAATTTAACGCTACGTTCCGGAGACCAGCCATAAAGTGGATCGGGATAATCATTGTTGTCTTTAAACGGCATCTCTACCGTGTATGACAAACATCTGAACTGTTCACCCACCCAATTAGAACCAACCGTCAGGTTTGCCTTGCCTGCTTCGTCTTTATCGTAACCAAACTCATCCTGAAACTCTGGCGTGACCGTTTTTAGGACATCTTTGAACGCTTGCTCTAACTTAGCATGTCGCTCATCATACGATGGTATTCCCTCAGAGCCCGCGACAAAGTTATACGGTATCGCTTCATCACCATGAATGTCCAAGAACATATCAACCCCCGTTGCAAGCATACGCTCTCGCACTAGGTAGACTTCAGGGCTACGTTCCATTGAAGGTGTTTGCCATTCACGGTTTAGGTTGACCCCAATGGCATTGCAACGTAAATGACCTCGAATGCCGCCATCTGGATTCATGTTAGGCACAACGTACAGGACAGCTTTCTCGAGCAAAGCACGCGCCGTTGTGTCATCGTCATCCAGTAGTCGCTGTATGAACCCCTCCATAAACCATTCAGCCATGGTTTCACCTGGATGTTGGCGTGCAATCAACCAGATTTTCTTTTTACCCTCTTCTGGCTCACCAAAAGTGAGTAGGCTCATATCATTGCCATCAAGTGTATGACCCAAGGTTTCAAGCTGACAATGGTGCGCGCTTTGCGCCATATGCAGTAGATCGAGGTGACGGTCGTAGGTATAAGGCGCGAAGTAAGCGAAATAGATTGAGCGACGCTCAGGAATCACAGTGAATGTCAGTGTGTCGCCATCAAAGTCTGCCGGAATTCGAAACCACTCGTCACGGTCATAGGAAGCAACCACATCATAACCGTTCCAACCTTCTGGATACGCTGAGTTTTTCAGATCCAGTATTTTGAACGTGTGAGGCTGTTCAGCTTCAGACTCTAGACGAAAATGAAACCACTGATAAAACTCAGACTGATTGTCATTAGGGATTCTAAGCTGAATATCATCCATATTGGTGGTATTGACGACTTCTATACTACCGCTATCGAAGTTACTGAAGATTTTCATAACGTTACGTTCCTTTTACAAATTCAAGCTTGCAGCGCAGACTAACACAAAGATTTCTAACTAAGAATAGATTTGAACTTGAATGAGTAACTATAGCTGCTCAACAAATATCCAAGGCAAACGATTTAGATCAATAACATTACATTAATTTATGCGAATTTGATAAAACTTAGTGCATCAAGCATTATTTCTGCGATAATTGTTTCAATTTATAACATACCACAGATTTATTAATATTCAGTTGTTACTTCTGTGTTACAACATCTAAAAGAGACTATTATGTGGAATAAACTCAATAAATCAATGATGTTCTGCCAAGCCATGTTTGGGTTATCATTCTATGGTGTAATGGTGATTCTAACCCGCTTCTTCTTAGAAGATTTAGGCTACAGCGAAGCGGATACTATGATGGTCGTGGGCGCATTTTCTTCTATCGGACCGCTGTTTGCGATCGCGGGCGGTTTTATAGCAGATAAGTTCCTTGGTGCCTACCGCTCTCTAACTATTGCATACGGCACTTTTGCTACAGGTTACACGCTACTTGTGTTGGGTGCTTCAGCAACCAATATCCCGATGAGTTTGGTGGGTATTGCTCTAGCAAGCTATGCGCGCGGTTTGATGTCTCCTTCTTACCCAAGTCTTTACAAACGCACTTTTGCTTCAGAAGAAGATTTTGAAAACGGCTACCCTGTCAACTATTCGGTAAACAACGTCGGTGCACTATTAGGTCAGTACCTATTCCCGATGTTTGTGCTTGTTATTGGTTTCCACGGCAGCTTCTCACTCTCAGCGGTTATGGCTGCTTTCGCGTTTGGGGTACTCATCGTATTCAACAAACAACTGGTTAGCGTAGGTGCAGACATCGACCAGAAACCAGTTAGCGCAAAAAACTGGATCGCTTTCCTTACCCTATCTGCGGCGATGGTAGGCTTAGTATTCTTCATGTTCTCTAACATGGATATTGGTCAAAATATCGTTTATGCGATTGGCGCGGCCGCGATTCTTTACTTCATCTCACTAATGTTTAAATCAGGTAAATCTGACGCACTGAAAATGGGTACTATCCTCATCATGACAGTGCTCACGACCTGTTTCTTCGTTTACTACGGTCAGATGATGACATCTATGACAATGGTCACCATCAACACAATGCGTGGTGATCTGTTCAACTTGATCCCAATCGCACCAGAAGCCTCAATGGCGATGAACCCACTATGGTGTATTGTTGCAGGTCCAGTGATTTCAATGACTTTCTCTTCTTTGGAAAAGAAAGGCATCACTTTCTCAACAGCCACTAAGATTGGTTTTGCTTTCATCTTTACTGCGATCGCGTTTGGTATCCTGACGATGGCTGTAATGAATGTTGGCGAAGATGTAATTATTCGCCCTGAAGTGTTCCTTGCTATCCACTTCTTCCAAGCGTTCGCTGAAGTTATCGTTGGTAGCTTGGTGGTGGCGTTTATTCTGTCGGTTGCACCTAAGCACATCGAAGGCTTCTCAGTATCACTATTCTCGGTAGCCATGGCACTGAGTGGCATCGTTGGTGCGGTATTCTCCACCTCAATCGCATTAGAGAAAGGCCAGCAAATCACCCAAGAGATCGTGCAAACGGTTTACGGTGAGTACTTCCAGCTACTCACAATTCTTGCAGTAGTCATGGTCGCAATTGCGCTGTTCTCTTCAATGATCATCCGCAAAATGCTTGCAGCAGCACGAGCAGATGAGCAACCTCAAATGGTTGAAGCTGAAAGCTAATTTACTGCCAGCAATAAATAGAAAAACCCAAGCCATTGCTTGGGTTTTTTATTGTTTGTTGATCTAAACAACGGTCATTACAAGTCCGATAAAGATGAAACTGGCGCCGATGCTTCTCGTCAGAGAAAAACGTTCTTTGAGTAACACAACGCCGAAAATCATGCCAAACACGATACTCATCTGACGCAGTGCCACCACGTAACTGACGTTTTCTGTCATCGTCATCGCATACAACACCATGCCATAAGTCATCGCCATCATAGCACCGGCCATCGCGGAAGGTTTACGTATCTTCCAAGCCTCTCTGAATTCATTCCATTGACGGGTGACGATCAGATATAAAGCGATCACAGCGAAGATGACCCAAAACTGCAAAGCTAGGTAATAGATAGCAAGATAACTTTCAGTGGTGAGGTTGGCTAACTCCCGCTCAAGAATGACCAAGGCTTCTTTGTCTAATATTGAATACCCCATCGTCCCGATGGCAGCAACAAGGGCCCACAGCACACCCGTATTCGCGTATTGAGCAATATGGAACTGTTTCAGGGATACGATTGGAACCAATAAACAGCCCGCTGTAATGAGAAAAAACCCAACCCATACCGTCAGTGACAGATGATAACCTAGCAGTGCAGTGCCTACTCCAACCATCAGAACAGGTAACGCACGAGCGATAGGATATATAACGCCGATATCACCATGTTTATATGCGATACCTAAGCTAATAAGATAAATAACCTGCGCCACGCCGCTTATCAGTAGCACCCACCAAAAAGAGGGGGAAAGCGAAGCGTAGTTTATCTCGTGCAAGTACCATATAACGTAAGGAAGCAGCATTAACGAAGCTGCAGCGCTGCTCGAAAGAAAAAATGCTTTACCCGAAGACTTGTTGCTCTTGCTCAACAGATTCCATCCGGCATGCAAAAATGCCGATATCACCACCAGACCAATTGCCCAAAGCGACATAAAACGTCCTTATTGAAATGCCAGAGAGTTTCAGATCTCCAAAATCACACCCTGTTCGGTTGTCAAACGGCTGTTTATTGATCTAAGACCGCTTGCGATTGAATGCTGATCGCGTCGTGTCGCCAGTATTCGATCTCCCCTTCAATTAGGGTTCCGTTGCGATCATACTTGATTCGTTCAATCACCATTGCCTGTGTGCCTGGCGTGGCTCGCAAAGCTAACGCCAGCTCTCCAAGTAGCGTACTAACGCCTATTCGATAGGTTACTTTATGACAGTGGACGCCAAAGTGGTTTCGGTAAATCCCACTCAGTGAGTCAGATAGATCAAAATCGAGTAAATTGGGAAATAACTCTGGTCGAATATAGTGAGTAACGAACGCTACCGGACGGTTTTCTAAGTAGCGTACACGCTCCAAGTGATACACATCGGAAAAGGGCGGAAGTTTGAGCAAACTAGCAGCCTGCTTATTAGCCAGACCGGTTTTGGACATCAGGAGTTCTGTTTTAGCCATACGCTCTTGCGTTCGCGCCACTTCGGTAAAACTCGCTAATGTCGAGAGATCGTAAATAAGTGGCTGTGGAGAAATAAACCATCCACGACGGTCCTCACGATAAATACTGCCTTCTGCTTCCAGTAACGCTAGCGCCTCACGCAATGTTACTCGGGTAGTATCAAACGACTCGGCCAATTTCCTCTCTGATGGCAGTTTTTGCCTCGGTGCTAACATGCCCGTCTCAATCTGTTCTTTAATCGAATCCTTGATTTTTACATATTGCATAGTAGACCTAACCTTTACGCCATCTGGGCATTTCTCTAATCGCCGAACCAAACACCTAAACCGTGATAAATAGCAGAAGTAGAGTGTGGGGAGTAAATGAATACTACCCTAGAAACGGGGGAAAATGCATTAGTAACAAGCCGTTGTGTTGCGCTCATAGCAAGTTGGTGGCTATTCACAGATTGGCAATCTAGTGCTGTCAGTTTTCAGACAAAAAAAGAGCCGCGAAATGCGGCTCTTAATAATTCGTAATTTTACTTCTCTTTACCGAATACGTTGTTCTCTTGCTCTTGTACGCGGATGAAAGTCGTACGCTTAGTTAGCTCTTTAAGCTTTGCTGCGCCTACGTAGGTACAGGTTGAACGTACACCGCCAAGGATGTCTGAGATAGTGCCGTGAACGCTACCGCGGTATGGCAATAGTACGGTTTTTCCTTCAGCTGCGCGGTACTTAGCGACACCACCTGAGTGCTTGTCCATCGCAGACTGAGAAGACATGCCGTAGAACCTAACACAAATACAATAAACACGTTAACAATCAGAAACTTAACCACAATTATCATGTACATAAACACAGCATTTTGCCCCTTATATAACGCTGATTTACATTTGTTTTCAGTGGGTGCCGCCATTTTTGTCGCCACTATTTTTGCTTATCATGTGACTTTTCTATTTTGAAACGTTAACTGTACCTATTTGTTGAATCCATCCAAAATGCTAGTTTTTGCTGCACGATATTTAAAAAGCAAAAATCATACGTAGGGTTAAGAATGGGGATGAACCAACATACTGAATAGCGGCTAGGTGAATATGCTCTTTGGTGAGAGGCGCAGCTACAGCCCTTAACCCTAGGATTAGCCCTGATTCATCAGATAGAGGAACACTTTCGCCTGATTTCGTTTTCAGTTCTGCCAACGTACGCAGCCTTTTCTAATTGTATATTAAACTCATTATGCCATCGGCTGCTCAATTATCGCATTGATTTTCTGTGGTGTTATTGGAATGTACTTCTGAATCCAAGAGCAGACTAGTATGGACTAGTAGCATTGAACTCTTAGATATAAGCAGCCTAAATTGACGAATATAGGATACGTATACAACTTCGGTCTACTTTGCTAAGAAAAACTCACTTGAATAGTGGGTCAATAGTTTTGGGGCGCTTTGAATCAGAGAGCACTACGTTTAAGTTTAAGCATTCAAACCATCAGATTCTGGGTAGGCGCAATTCGAAGGTCTTGTGAAAATGTAAATCAAAGGATTAACTGAAATTCTAATACACTAAGCCTCGAGCGTTTTTTTGAACATCTCTATGTCAATCTCTCGACCACCATTATCGTGAACGTCAGGATCATTTTGCTTCCCGTAATCTGTGTTAAAAATTACTGTAATCTTCACAAACAGCAACTCACCGTCAGAACCGGACTCAGACTCCAAAGTGTAATCTAGAGACTCTTCATCTAGAGCACGGTATATCTTTCCTTTCAACTCCGCTTCATACGTTTCAGCGGTCTTCTTTTGTTTCGTTTCTAGATGGCTTTCAATAGCTATACCAACAAGATAATTTGCTACATAGCCGGCTATAAATTTTGCCACACTCATAACCTCTGGCGATAAAAGGAACTCAAAGCTTCCCTTTCTCACATCTTCAAGGAACAAAGTTTGTAGCTCACCTTTATGTACTTGTTTAGATATTACCTCAAGGTTTTCTACTAACGTCTCATCAACCCCCATCAATACTGTTTTGAGTTCGTCGATATCTGATTCAATGCTCTCAATTACAAAATCTGATGTACAATCTAAAACTCGAACGATCGGAGCTAAAGGCATTCTCGAATCAAACACAGATTTAAACTTTATACTCAAGCTTAAGTTGCGCATAACACCTGCCTCCTATTTCATTATCAGAGTAGATATACGATGGTCACTAATCGACTTGGGCAGGTCCATATTCTTAAATTCAGCGTTACTCAATCCAATATCGACCAAGATATGGTCAATGAGCTGCTTTTTCTTCCTATAGATGTATGAATAGTTCTCGTCAGTTGCAACTTGAACCAACTTGTCCCCATCGTCAAATTCTCCTAGTAATGTCTTCAACGGTTTAGAGTCTGGGAGGTCATTCATATCACCCATTACAATAACGTGGTCATAACTGCTCCAATTGGTAACTACAGCTTTTCTAATGGCTTCTGCCTGAGCCGCACGCTTAGCATCTTTCTCTTCGCTATTGTTTCTCTTAGAAGACAAATGAGCCACAACCACATAATAATTCTTACGTTCATCCTTTAAGCCAACAGCTAAGACTTTAGATGGCTGTACCGGTTTCTTCGTGACACTTGAAGTGCCCTTGAATTCAGGTAAGTTTGAAGCGGTCCCCTCGATCACAGAAAATCTCGTTAAAATAGCCACATCCTGCTTCGTAAACGTGTCTCTACCCTCAACGAAAACAACGTTCCATTCAGGAAGATAAGCCGCTATATCCTCAACAACATGCCGGCCTTCAACTTCAATTAAGCCAACAACATCAGCATCTATAGCTTTGATGACTAGAGCAAGTGCAAAAACTTCCATTTCGTATTCTTTGCGAGTTGGTGGATAAATATCATCGTATTCATAACCAACGACCTGTCCTTCATGGGGTTCTTTATAGTCCCAAAGCCATTCAGTGTTGATTGTTGAAATAGTTATTGCTTGTACTTGTAAGCACACTAAACACAATAAGCCAGCTAACGTTTTCATGGTCACTCTCCTTGTTACACTAAAACTTAGCACATCGTGATATCTAACAAGTGTCATAAGTAAGACTCATAAGGAGGTAATCAAAAAAGTACATTCTTAGCGTCTGATGGTAATATAGCCGCTACTTGAGAAGACAAGTTCGTAAGCTAGTCGAATGCTTCGACGACAAGGCACTTAAAACTAACAACTCACCTCACCACTTTGAACTGGTTCTGCTAAATCAATAATAAAAGTGTTGCTTCTAACACACGAGAATAATCTTGGCTCAAAAAGTGTTAGCGCATAATTTGCAAAAAGTCGGGTCAATGCTGCAACTCGCAACCAAACGTCATTACGAACCTTACTGCCTCAATCAGTACATACTCATTGAAATTGATCGTTAAATCGACGTCGGTCAAAACAATGGTAAAAAGTATGTCAGCATCCACTAAATCGTTCATTAAATACCAATCGAATTCTTCAAGGTCAGTTCGCGCCACAGCTTGACTCATCAAATCAAGAAGCTCGTCTAAACACTTCTCTCTATCTGACTTTGCTCGGTGTATATGTGTTAGCAGGATAGTCTTTACATTCATACAACTAGAGTAGCGGCTTTTAGATGTTACCAAGTATGGAATTCGTCTGATGCATCGTGATCTGAAACAAATTTTGAGCTCACCAAAGAACCTAACGAGAAGGCTTTGGGTATTAATAATTTAAATTTTTTTTCAATAATAGCTGGTACTTTAATTAGACATTGCACACCGGTATAAGTAGGCTTTGTTTCCTAAATCAGGGAACTAAATCATTAACCTACGATCTGATCGGCTAAGTTCACTCAAATACTTAGACCAATGCCCAAGCCTCGCTACAAAACAACCAACTGGAAACTCTATAACTAAGCTTTAATCAATCGCGGTTCACTGACATTTTGGATTGATGAACAGGCTGTTCAGCAATGGAAGCAAATCAAGCGGGGGAACCGTGGAAGACCTCGTTCGTTTAGTGACTTAGCGATTACGACGGCTCTTATGGTTAAGCGAGTATTTTCACTGCCGTTGAGAGCTCTCCAAGGATTCATTAACTCTATTTTTAAGCTCGCTCAACTACCGTTGTCATGCCCTCATTATTCATGTATTAGCAAACGAGCTAAAACGGTCAACGTCGCCTTCAAGACAAAAACTAAAGGAACAATCCAGCATTTAGCTCTTGATGCAACAGGACTAAAGGTCTTCGGTGAGGGTGAATGGAAGGTAAAAAAGCATGGCACTGACGGGAAGCGTCGTGTCTGGCGAAAGTTACATTTAGCGGTCGATACAGACACGCATGAAATCATTGCCGCTGAGTTAAGTTTATCGAATGTGAGTGACGGTGAAGCGCTCCCCAATTTGCTCAAACAAACTCGCCGAAGAATTGTAGAGATATCTGGTGATGGTGCTTATGACACAAGATTGTGCCACGAAGCCATTCGCATCAAACGAGCCACAGCACTCATTCCACCAAGGGAAAGCGCAGCCTTCTGGGAACAAGGTCCTCCTCGCAACTTAGCAGTCGGTTGCCAGAAGCTATATGGTTCAAATAAGCATTGGAAAAAGAAGTACGGCTACCATAAACGTTCACTCTCGGAGACGGCGATGTTCCGTGTAAAGAAACTGCTCGGTGGGACGCTAAGCTTAAGAAATTACAATGGCCAAGTTGGTGAGACTTACGCCATGATAAAAGCGTTGAACAAAATAACAGGGCTAGGTATGCCTGAAACAATGATGATCGCCTAACAATTAGTCATGTTAGGAGCGTTCTTAATTGAACTCGAATTAGGAAACAAAGCCCATTTAAGCTGATAAAAATCTAGTACAGATATGATCTGACAGGCACCGAGTCCAAAGTGAATAACTATCAGATCAAGTCTTAATTTGTATAGATTAATTAATAGATGACGACTTTATTGGACTAAATTTTCTTAACTTTAGATTATTTTCTTCTTTCATTAAAATATACTCTGAATCAACTTCCTCTAAAGGAAAGTTATCACCTCTTATTAACTCACCATCTGCAATTAGTGATAAATACCTAGAGCAACAAACTCTAAGGAATGATGTGAAATTTCCTATATCTAAATCGGCATCAAGAGATTCAAAATACAATTTCGTAATCATTTTATTTACAGTCATATTCTCCCTATTAGATATTTCTTCTAATGTATTCCAGAAAAAGTTCTCTAATCGAATAGATGTTGCCACACCATCTATTCTTAACGAACGTGTCACGCTTGACCATAAAGTTTGATCTCCCTTTACAAATAACTTACACATCTAAATATTCTCCTAAAAGGAAAGAGTATAATTTTATACTCTTTCAACGTTTTAATTATTTTACTTTGTCAGTAAATGAAACCATTAATCTTGGTAAATCATAAGGAAACCTACTAGTAATCAAATTTCCATCAATTACAACTGGTTGATCATAAACTTTAGCACCTGCATTTTCTAAGTCTTTCATGATTGCCCAATAACCAGTCATTTTTCTTCCTTTAACTAAATCTGAGTTAATTAAAACTAATGGACCATGACATATAGTTGCAAGTGGTTTGTTTGCACTCATAATTCCCTTTACAAGTTCTTGCGCTTCAATATCAGTTCTAAGAAAGTCTGGATTCCATGCTCCTCCGGGTAAAACTAGACCATCAAAGTCATTCGGAGAAACTTCATCAATATATTTATCTATTTTTAACCAACCAGAATTTTCCATCAATCTCACGGTCATAATGTGTGTACGTCGGATTTCTGGGAATTTCAAACCTAATGTTTCTGGGTAATCTATTTTCCTAGGAGATACAACGACAACATCGGCTCCAATTTCACGTAAATAGTTTAATGGGACCAGAATTTCTAGTTCTTCAACACCATCAGTTGCTAATATGGCGATTTTCTTACCTTTCAATTGTTTTTTATCGTGCTTTTTTAGCATAAAATCTTTAAGCTCTTTATTTAATTTCCCATCGGCTGTGATTAACTTCACAGTATCAAGTGTAGGAACAAGAGAGTTAGTAGAAACTAAATCATACACATCGACTTTATTTTCATAAGCAATAGCATTACCAGAAGCCAGTAATATACTCAGTGTTAATAGGATGGTTTTAAAGTTTATACTATTGATTTTCATTTAATTTCTCCAAAAATTCTTAAACAAATTTATATTTTAGTTTCCCTAGATAATAAAAATAGAAATAAACTAGTACCCCTTTCTATTTTAGATATCTTTAAAAAAAAGAATTATTATCTTTTTCGACAGATCTAATTTTATTATAAAATGTAGTTGTCAATTAGTGCGTTTATAGGTATGGCTTACATGAAATGGCATTAACCCCTTAAATTTGTTAAAGTTAACTACTATTGTTATGATAAGTTTCGATGAAATTTAATTCTATATTGATCTTATGGTGGCTGGGTAATATGTGAATACCACAAATATAAGTAATTCCCGTTCGGTTATAAATAATCAACGCCGTTTGTTAAACTAGTGGGGTTAAATTGGCTTTGTTGCTTAAATCGATGGAACTCACTCGAGAAACTACGATTAGGCTACACCTATTAATCGTCTAAGCCTCGCTACAAAGCAACTAACTGGATGCAGTACAACCAAGCTTTAATCAATCCAGGTTCACTCACTCTCCAGATCGATGAAGAAGCCATACTCAAGTAGAAACAGACCAAGCAAGATAAGCGTGGTAGACCACAGCTCTTTGATGAAACGAGTTTTCTCAATGCCGTTAAGAGCATTGCAAGGGTTTACAGATTCAGTTTTTGCGTTAGCCAACGTCCCCTTAGTCTGCCCAAACTCCCGTTATATCATTCGCAGAGCTAATTGAGACGTCATTTAAACCAAGCATCAGAGGTGCAATACTGAATGCCTCAAGGTTTATGGCGAAGGTCAAGAAGCATTGGATTAATGGGAAACGTAGAGTTTGGAGAAGGCTGCACTGAGCGGTAGACACCTCTAGTCACGAAATTATTGCGGCAGACCTGAGTCTATCTAATATTATCAACCAGAAGTCCTCCTTAATTTGGTCAAGCAAACACGTCAACGAATCAACGGAATAACCAGAGATTGGGCTTACAATACAAGGTATTGTAAGGATGCTATATAGCTCAAGGGAGCGATTCAACTCACCCCGCTAACAGAAAAGGCTCCCTTCTGGGCTCAAGGACATTGGCACAATTTAGCAGTTGGACGTCAAAAGCTTTATGATTCGAACAAGACGTAGAAGAACCGGTATTGGTATCACAAGCGCTCACTCTCTGAAACCACTATGTATCGAGTAAAACAGGTACTAGGACGAAAACTAAGCTTGAGAAATTATAATACTTCAGGTTGGAGAAACGCACACTATGACCAAAGCACTGAACAAGATCACAGGGCTAGGTATATCAGAAGCTCGGTATATCCTTTGAGATATCAAGCACAATAGGTATGTATACCTGCGCTATGAGTAAAGCACCAAAGCTACTTAGGCATTGTTGTTCCATTCCTCAGCAAATAACTTCTTTCTATGGATTGCTCTTTAAAGAGCAACCCATAGTCTCAAAAGGTGACTAAACTAAATCTACATTTACACCAATTTTGACGAAATTTCGTTGGCCGTGATTATCGCTTGAACTAGATCGCTTGGCTTTATCGTGAAAGGCATATTATGGATGGTTTCGCTAGACTCACATGCAGCATCAGCCACGACTTTAAGGTGAGCTAATTCGATTTTAGATATACCCATTTCTTTCAACGTCGTCGGAAGCCCTAGTTCACGACAAAATCTAATAATTGCTTTTAGCTCATCGGTATCAGATCTTTCTAATACCAGTTGAACAATAGTGCCAAAAGCGACTTTTTCACCGTGTAACAAATGATGACATTCGTTGATTTGAGAAAAACCATTGTGAATAGCATGAGCAGCGGCCAACCCCGAACTTTCGAAACCAATACCACTTAAATAGGTATTCGCTTCAATAATATTCTCTAGAGCAAGTGTCACTTCACCATTATCAACACTACGCTTAGCATCAAGACCAAACTTCAATAAGGTTTCATATGCGAGCTTGGCCAACGTAAATGCAGATAAACTCGGTATACCTCCTGCCATGGTGGTACGCTGATATTGATAGTTAACTCTAGCTTCAAAATATGTGGCTAGTGCATCACCGATACCAGCAACCAGCAAACGAGTAGGAGCTTTCGCGATAATATGTGAGTCAACGACGACAAGATCTGGATTTTTGCGAAGTGGAAGGTATTCTAAGAACTCACCTGATTGTTTATAGACGACCGAAAGAGCACTCGTTGGAGCATCGCTCGAAGCTGCTGTAGGGCAAACTACCACTGCGATGTTCTGTAAATGACTTATAGCCTTTGCACTATCAATGACTTTTCCGCCTCCAACACCAATAACGACATCAATAGACTTTTCTTTTACTAAGAGTCCTAGCCGTTCAATTTCTTCATAGCAGCATTCACCTGAAAATAGTTCTATCTTCTTAAATACACTGTCAGATAAATCAATACTCACCTTTTCGCTTATTGTTTTATCAATGATCACCAATGCTCTGGTACCCAAATGCATCACCAAAGACGCCAGCTCATTAAGTACATGAGGACCTTGAACATATTTAGCAGGAGAAAGAATTACTCGATTCATAATAAATCCTTGAAATAATAGGACCGTGTTATGAACACACAACACGGTCATCTAATAGTTAGTAAACGTCTTTAAGGATTAAGCTTTTAACTTTTGACATTTCTTCCAGCGTGGATGAAACCCCTTCACTTCCAAAGCCACTCATTTTGTGTCCACAGAAAGGAATTTCGAAACTACGATAGAAACTGGCTCCATTGACAACAAACACGCCACACTCGATTTGTTTAGAGTATGCGATGGCCTTTTTGTAGTCAGTAGAGAAAACACAAGCACTCAGAGCATAAATAGAGGCGTTAGCAATACGAATAGCTTCCTCTTCAGTATCAAAAGGAATAATGGACACTACTGGACCAAAAATCTCCATATTTGATGCTACATCGGCTGTTACGGGGATGTCCGTAATAATCGTTGGGCTGTAACAAGCACCTTCTCTTGTTCCACCAAAAACTAGTTTCCCCCCCTGTTCAATTGTCAGTGCAACTTGTCTCTCCACTGACACAGCAGCCTGCTCGCTAATAAGACAACCAAAATCTGTTGACTCATCTTGTGGGGAGCCTAGGTTTAGTTGCTGCAGTTGAGCGATGCTTTTCTCGATGAATGTGTCTACTTTCGACTTATGAATGATGAAACGTTTACTTGCGCAGCAGACTTGACCCGAGTTGTACATACGTCCCCAAATCATCTCTTTTACTGCGAGATCGATATCGGCATCTTCGCAGACGATGAAAGCATCGTTCCCGCCAAGCTCTAATGCGACATGTGCCAGACGTGACGCACAAATATCGGCGATTTCGAGTCCAACGGGTGTCGAGCCAGTGAAAGTAACCATATTGACGTCCGGATGTTGTGTCAGCACTGGACCAATATCTCTCCCCTCCCCGATTAAACAATGAATCGCGTCTTCAGGTACCCCCGCTTTCTTCAACAATTTAACCAACTCTCTGACAGTGAGGGGGTTGTTGGTAGAAGGTAACACAATGACTGAATTACCCATCATCAATGCAGGAGCTACCTTTTGACAAAATAGATCACAAGGAAAGTTAAAGGGTAAAATACAAGCAACAACACCGAGTGGCTCTCGTGTTGTGATCTGAAGATTAGAAGCTTGGCCGGCTTCACTGGTACCAGGGAAGGAAGTGTCGTATAAATGCTTGGCCTTTTCGATAAATGCTAAAAACCCAATAGCGATATTATTAATTTCCGCTTGCGCTTCTTTAATCGGCTTGCCGGACTCTTGAGACAGTAAAGAACTAAGCTTGTCTTTTTCATCTTCAACTAAGGTTAGAAATCTATATAAAACAAGCGCTCGTGAGCTTAGCGGTAAAGCACTCCATGTTTTCTGACCAATCACTGCATCTAAGATGTGTTTTTCCACTTGCTTTTTAGTTGTTGTTTCCAACTCAGCGATCAGTTCATTATTGTAAGGGTTATAAACATTTAGCATATTTTTATTTGACATGATTATTCTCAATATTCTTATTTTTCAAAAGCGGTAAATGAAAGCATCAACCCGCCGCACGTATTAGCACTACATTCGTTATATCCATATTCGCCAAAGGTGAACTCCACTACATAAGGAATATCACCACATTCCTCTTGAAGGATTTCGTGGACTTGATGGATCTCGTTGCCAATTTCCATTCGACGGCCAGCACAGTGAACGAGATGTAAAGCGCCCACTTTATCCTTTGGCATCTTGGCAAATAATTCCCTAATGGTGTGTCGGACTGCCCCGATGAGTTCCGTTTTCGTCGCTGACATTTGAATGAATGACGAACCTTCACAAATGTCGTTTCCAACGGACATGGACATATCATCATATCCAACGAGCGGGTGCCGTATCGCAGTCAAAGAGCCTGTTATATCTTTGATGCCAATAGGCTTTAAAATAGACTTCGTAAGAAGCTGATCGCCGCGGAGGCTCTCTACTGTTTCTCCAATCCATTCGGCGTATTGTTTTAATGCAGGTTGATTATTAATTTCGCATACCACACGCTTGCCTTTCATTTTGGTGACAAGTCCCATGTTTATCGACTCGTGATATCCGTCGGCGTATTGATTAACAATCTTTTTGTTTGACAAAAATAACGCTGCTGCGGCGCCGTTTCTGGTTGACTCGCTTTGTGTAAACAATGCCCAACGACCTTGGACCGAATTGTCTGCAGCACTCCCACCAAACAAGGGCAAACGGCCAGTTTTTTGGCTGATACCTTCTAAGTAACTCTCTTCTTCACCTGGAGAAGAAACCATGTACAAAAATGTGGGGGGCTGCTCAGAAACAACGAGACCTTGGTTTAAGCTATGACCCAACTTAAGCCCAAGAGTATAAGCTTCCAAAGAGTCTGATTGCACAGAAGTGTTACTAACCAAAGACGTTCTAACTTCCAGCTGAGCATCGTAAATAGCCAAAGCGCATGCAAAACCCTCACGATTAAATAAATACCCACTTGGTGTAATTACTCCGCATGAGGACGTGTTTCCTATAATATTAACGTCACCCAGAACACTTTTAACGCCTTTAACAAGCTGGGTATGTTCATGAGTTTCACTGATATATATAAAAATAATACTTATTTTGGTGAGTTTTGATTTAATGCTTTTTCCAATATGTTCACCAGACTTAAAGCTATCTGATTCGATATTTGAGCATACATGTGATTGAAGCATGTCGTTCTCCTTTTTCTTCGTAACCATTTAACCAATGGGTATGAACTCAAAGGTAGTAAGATTCTACTATTGAAAAAATGTGTGACGACAATCAAAATATAAACTGAGAAGAAAATCGGGATGGATAGAGGAGCGATGATTAAGAAAAACGAACTATCAAAAAGAATAAAGTTAATAAATTATTACTACAAAAAACGGATATTAACAGTCAGTCACTCGTAATAAATCCCATTCCATTAATAAAATGGCCACCCCCAACGATCCATGTCAGAGACAGCCTAAATAGAATACATACACAATTGCAACCGAATAAAGCCGGAACTCATCAACCAAATAAATCACCCAAAGGTTTAGGCGCGCTAAACAAATATCCTTGAAAATAATTAATATTCAGCTTCTTGATAAAGTCATAAGTATCTGTATTTTCTACTCCTTCCGCCACAACCATAATATCAAGTTTTCTAGTTAAATCCGACATACTCTCCAATATACATCTCTTTTTAAAATCATACTGAGAGTCCAATATAAAAATTCGGTCTATCTTTAACTCATCTATTGGTAGTTTTAGGATTTTATCGAGCGATGAATATCCAACACCAAAATCATCAATTGAAATACCGACCCCGTATTGTTTTAATTTGAGTATATTTTTTATCAAAGACATAGAACAATCATAGTACTCTGTCTCTGTAATCTCAACTTTAAACCGTGAAGGACAAATATTGTACTCTTCGCATCTAGAAACAAAATACTTATAGAAACTGGAGTTTTCTAATAAACTAGGAGGCAAATTTAAAGAAATCCTATAAGGAACCTCATAAAATCCAATATCATGGATTGCATTCAAAAGAACATTATCAAACAAACGACAATGTTCAAATTTCGATAAAAACGCAGACGGATAAAGGACACCTTTATTCGGAACTTTGAGTCGTACCAATGCCTCCAATGCAACAACATCGGATTTGTTATCAATAATTGGCTGATAATAATTTATGAGTTGGCCATTTTTCACGATGCTATCCCTACTTAAAGTTAACTCGTATGCGCATTGTGGCGGAATACTCCCCCAACGTGACTTGCGACTTCGGTTTAGTCAACACAGGTGCTGAAGTAAACTGAATTCTTTTATATCCTCTGGAATCAAGAGAAGTATTAAATTTGTTCCAGACATTGTTTATTACGTAGTTAGTCCCGAAAGTACCGACAGATAACACAGATTTAATTTCAACACCATCCAAGTCAGTCTTCAAACCATACTCACTAAAGTCACCAGTAAACTCGATTTCAACTGGAACATTTGAGTAGTTACAATAAATATTTGTGATATGTGTTTGTGGTGGAATTTGAGTATTTTCGCTGGGCATCTGGTCATCAAAGTCGCTTAGAAATGACGTTTTAAACGTATATTTTTGGGTAAAATCGCCTGTAGTGAAACAGTTGTGACCGCTAAATACCTGACCGTTAATTTCAACCATTCGGATTATGTCCGTACTCGAATCTGGGGATTGTCCTCTCCTCATTCTAAAGTAGCCTAAAGGAGAATTATTAATATCTTCCCAACCTATAATAGGAGCCAGTAAGCGAATTCTTAGTCGCCCTTGAGTCAAGCTAGATAAAGTGGACGGGCCCTTGCAGTTACTTTCTGGGACGTTATTTCCGTAACCAGAAAAAGGTATATCTTTTTTAACGTAGGCACGTACGCTATCATCCCAAATATCTGTATCTAAAGCATATGCTAATACATTACTCCCTGGCACTGTGTACCATTGGGAGCCGTCATAATTGTCCACGTAAGTAGCGTAAGGATTCGTACCACCGGTAAAGAAGGTTTGCGCAACCCACGAGTTTGCAGCACAATCACATTCAGCTGTCAGAAGCGGTGTAGAATAAGATTGATCATAAATAATGCTGTTGGGCACATTTTGAGCTTGCGTTAACGTAATCGTATTAAGCTGAACACGCGTTCTCTGATTTCCAGACGTATTGACGCAATTGAAAGTCTGAGCGTATGAGACGTCTGGAAATATGACGAATAACAAACTCAGCACCAACTGACCAAATAGTACATAGTTATTTTTCATCTTAATCAACTCATTCGGCTGTCATAGCAAAAGATTTAGTATATATTCCACCGTACCTGTTGATAAACTCAACAAATACACTTTTTCCACTAGGGCATTTAGTATTCAAATCAAAGTATGTCGTTGAATTAGGTTTAAGCTCCGACAGTGAATACTCTTCTGAAAGCACATCTTCATTAAACAATACCTTATTGATTGAAATGTGACCATCAGTCTTATTACTTACAAACAAACTAGAAGGTGATTTTCCACACCCGATTTCAATTGCATTATCATAGTCAATTCTATCCGCTTTTTTTCGGACAAATATTTTTATTCTCGATGATAACACCACATTAAGACCTAATTGTGTGTTATCTGTCTCCTCTTGAATTTCAAAATAATACAAGCGTCCTTCTTTGAGATTTTTCTCCAAGGAAAACAACCTTACTATTCGTGACTCTCCTGGTTGCATTTTAATAAAATTGGGGGTTAATAAAATTTTATCAGTACGCTGAACTTCATTTTGGTCAGTCACTAAAATAGAGACATTCTTCACCACTTCTGAGTTATTTCTTAAAACAACTTCGCCAGGCTGGTTTTGAACAAGGTTCAACCGAGTACGATCTATCGTGACTGCTGCATGACCCTGAGATGAAATTATCATCAGCATTACTAAATAATATAATCTGCGCATTTTAACGTTCCAAAATCGATTACAAGTTTTTCCGAATCAATTGGTAAAGAATATTCACAATTTAACTCGGGTATTCTAAGCGAGACTTCGTCTTGCCCTGGTTTTAAGATAAATTCATTTGAAATTAGTCCATTGGGACCGATGTATAAAACCTCATCACCTAGATGCACTTCCATGCCTTTAACAGTTTTTCTAGAGTCGGATTCTACGTAGCCAACTAAATACTTTATCAAGTTGACTTGGACATCAAAGTGGTAAATACCATTAGGTTTAGGAGTAACATTCAATACATCTTCATCACCTAGGCTTTTATCCACAGAGCCTTCCGTTAATGAAACTTTTTCTGAAGCAAAATGAGAATTTAAAGGTATGATCAGCACCCCATCATCGTTAGGCCTATTTCTAGCTGACAAAGTTTCGGAGTTACTCTCCAAAATCATTAAGGTGGGTGTCGTCAGTGATGTCAGATAAAGGTTATTTTTTGAGTATATCGCTCCCCCAGATAAACTCAGACTTCTAGTCTCAAAATGATTAGATTTACTGTATCCTACGTTCAAGTTAGTATCTTCAGTACTAAGCCATGCGTCTGCCGATTTTGTTGTACCAATTCTACTGTTGTCTTTTCTAACTGATACAGACATCCCCTTATCTCTGTCATCAGATGTGTAACTCGCTCTAGCATAATAGCCGCGATTACTTACATCCCCATACCACTGTAATTTATCAAAATCAACACTCATAGTAAGACCAAAATATTCATCTTCGTCACTACTATTGGTATAATTTAATGTCATACTTCCAAGCCTATTAGGTATCGAGTAGTCAACTGACACTTGATTGAGATAAATCTCACTGGAGTTATTCGATAGATCAATCAATAAACTGTCGTCGTTTAGTATTAATCCTTTTCGATTATACGTTGCATTTAACTGGTAGTTATTGTCTTGATAATACTTGCCATATAGATTGAAGCCATCCCCTGTAGACATATAGATCCCAGCATATGATCCCCATGTTTTATCATATCCAAACAATAAATCGTTATTTAGGCCAAACATCAGACTTTTGATACTGAGATTAAGCTGACGATCCGATGTAGAGTAATATCCATTCAAACTGACGCTGTAATAATCGAACCCCCTCACCCCTTCATATTCAATAACCAGATCTTCATTGCTCTCACTCAGTCCAAGCTTAGCTCCCCATTCATAACTACCACTTTTGTAAAGCGAAGCCATGTTATTGGAATAGTCATATGGGATATTTATATACTTTTTTTTCAAACCAAGTTCGGATATAACCAATGTCAGATCATTAGTATTGACATATTGATAGGATTCAATTTTAGATTCACCGCCTGACGTAGACATTGAACTAATTAATTGATTTCCTTGATATAGCTCCACATAGGCTGGACCTCCGGTGGTAAAATAAATCGGCGGCGTATAGATCAAACTATCATCATTCAATAACCTTCTGTTGTACTCGACACCCACCCCATAGATTTTTGAGGAGTTACCTTGAATTTTCCCTACTGAATAAATCATAGGGCCTTCCTCACTGATAGACTCCAAATATAAAGAATCAAGGTTGAGTTCTGAGCGACTATCATAATCATAGTAAGAAAGCTTAGAGATCACTGTCGACCTTTCAAAGCTTAAGTAATTGTTCAAACCACCAGTGAAACTATCGTTATTATTGATATTTGAGCTATAATTCATCCAATAATTGGAATAGTTTGCAACATTACCATTTTCAAAGGTCTTTATCTCTGTTTCAGAACTAGACTCTTCAGATTCAATGTCTAAGATTAGGTTTATTGATTGCTCTCTATCATCTAGTTCAATAAACATACCGGGGATATCTTCATAAGGCATAGAGATATATTCAACTAAATCTATGTCATTGTTGTAGATGATATTACTTGCAACTTCACTGCTTAATAATGGTTTGTCATTTATATAATCAGTTTTATATACACCAATTATATTTCCATTTAATACAACTTGGTTAACTCGACTTGTATATTGGGTGCTATCATCAACAGTCTTATCCGCCGTTAATAAAGAATCTTTCAGGGAAAGATCACTTTCCTCATAGCACACAAGGAAAGGGATTGACTTCAGATTGGCATTTTTTTTCAGAAAGCTTATCTGTCTTTTTGCCTCATCTAGTCCATCATAACCAGAAATGTAAACTCTCCATTTACCAGAAAGTAATTTTCTTACTTCTAGCTTTAGAGTAGAATCTATTTCAAGAAGAGATTGAAATTCATTAAAATTCGGTTTCTTAAAGTCTGTATATAAAGATACCTTAGTTTCTCCCGAACATTCAGTTGCTTGTAATACATCCCAATACGAAACTGGAATTATACTATCTTCTTTGTATTCTATTTCTTGAGCAAACAAGAGCACTGGACAATAGAGAACAAAACCAAGGTGTAATTGGCTAAGACGACTCATATATATCGATTCATATTATTTTTGGAAACACCCTGAACCTTAATGGCACAGGGTGATGTTGGGCGTACAGCTTGTTATCTTTTATTTGTAAGCAACTTGTAGCGAGATCTTTCCACCAAACTGTCCAGGAGTTAGAGTTGCCGAATGCGCATAAGGTTGAGCTTTAAAAAGAATCGCGCCTGTACTTGGAGTATACGCAGCTGTATTAGTAGACAAGATATCAGTATAACCTGCATTTACAACCTTGGTACCATCAGCTAGTTTAACTTGCACTCCAGCGCTTGTATTTCTACCATCAGTAACAATGCTATTATCAATCACAGTGTCCGCGCTTGTGACCTTAATTTCAGCACCATTTGTAAATGTACCAGAACATGAGCTTTCTGGTACAACTGAGAATGGCACTTCAGTACCAAAAACAGCGGAAGCAGTCGTTGGAGCAGAGTCGTCAAACACTCCAAAGTCAATAGTATTAACAACCCCATTAGCTGTTTTAATTTCAAAATCACATGTTGCTGTTGAAATTAAACCATCAAACTGAACCTCAGTAACATTTTGGCCAACAGCCAATACACTACTAGAACTAAAAGACGTCAATAATGATAATGCAATAATATGTTTTTTCATAAACACCACTTTAAACTTTTAAAAAGATTCCACTTAACAATAATATGACCTCCATTTCATAAACCTATTATTTCATGGCACTCTAAATATGGGTGGTATTTATATACTACATACTGATTTTTCTAATCTTGTACTATTTGTCATATCTTTTAATAAAAATAGTTTCACTGCTGCCCAATATTTTTCTTGGTCGAGTTTCAAACTGCCTCTATATAAGCACTCCTTACAAGTCAATATCTTTACCATCATTTGATATTGCAATCAGTAATGCTTCCCAAATTGGTACAAATGCGCATCAGAACGATAATCTGATACGTACATTCTTATATTTTAAAGAAACCAAGATCACTCTTTTGGGTCTCTGCAAGCTTAGCGAGATCAGAGGATGCTTGAAGCGTATCATTCATGCCAGAAACGTTTTGCTGAACAAGGTCAAACGCCAACGTGGTGTTCTTAGAGATGTCTTCAGTCACGCTAAATTGCTCTTGAGCGGAAGTCGCTACTACGGTGTTAATTTCTGAAATGGATTCAACAGAAGCCGAGATGTCCTCAAAAGAGGCCCTTATGTTGTCTGCAAGTTGGACTGAGTGCACGATAAGCTCAACGTTCTGAGCCATATTAGTTTGCGCTCGCTCTGATTGCTTTTGCAGCTTCTCAATAATTTCTTGGATACTAACCGTGGATTCTTGTGTTTTAGAGGCTAGGGATCTCACCTCATCAGCAACTACAGCAAATCCACGCCCGTGCTCGCCTGCCCTTGCAGCCTCGATTGCAGCATTCAAGGCAAGCAAGTTGGTTTGTTCCGAAATTGAATTGATTACCTCCGTTACAGAACCAATTTCAATCGCAAACTGACGAAGCTCATCAACAATGTTCGCGCTTTCATTCACGGATGAATGGATAGATCCGGTCAGAGTAATGTTTTGCTCCAATGCTTGCTTACCAGACTGTACATTTTCCTTGGCCTTACAGGCTTCTCTTTCTGCAACTAGTGCTTGCTGGCTCACTTCCTGTGAAGTTGAGGAAAGCTCACTAATAGCAGTAGAGATTTGCTCTACCTGAGACAGTTCCTCCTGCGCGTTGGACTTAGTATCACTCATCACTGCATTCAGTTCTTCCGAAGCAGACGCCACATTCTTGGAAATGGCGTGTGTGTTTTGGATTAACTCCGACAGTTGATTCGATAGTTTAATGAGTGACTGATAAATGCCTGTTTCATTCCCCCTTGGGGTAATGCGCTGTGTAAAATCGCCATTAGCCATCTTCTCCATCAAACCAGCAATCTCAGTCGGAGTACCACCAACAGGAACTAATACCAATTTGTTCACTGTTACCAATAAGATACTTAATCCGATTATCAAACTTATGACACCCACAATGGCTGAAGTGACTAATTGACTGTCTGCTCCTTTCTCAATTTCTGTATCTTTGATAAAACTGACCAACTTCCAACCTGCGATATCGAGCTGTGTCCAAAATGCAGTAAACGCAGTCTCGTCTCCTTCAACGACCTTGCTATAGTTCATTTCCGGTGTACTAGCACTAAAGCTTTTGTAAAGTGGAAGCTCTTGGTAAATGTTTTTGCCACGTAGACCTGGATATGGCGCGGCTAGGATAGTGCCATCCTCAGCATACAGGAACACATCCTTTCGCTCTGCAACAGACTCTAAAAAGGAATCTAGATACACAGAGGTAATAACAGCAATCGAGTGGTCTATTTTATAGGCCATCACGACGATTTCTCTATTGGTCACAGCAGAGACAAATGGTGGAGAAAAGAAGAATGTTTTGCCTTCATTGAATACAGCTTTATAGTAATTACGCCCAAGGTCTCGAACGTTGAAGTCTAGCTTTTCACCTTTGGCATTAAAGATCCCTCCATCGATATCGATAAGGTACGCGCCTTCAATAAATCGAGTTTGAGTCCGATACAGCATCTCAAGTTGAATGATCGCTCTGACCGAGAGGCCTTCATCCGTTATGTCGGCTTTACTTGCTTTAACCGCAGAGAGAACACTTCGATACCCCTCTATCCTTCGAGATAAATTTTCCTCAATTGTCGCATTCTTTTCTTGCAGTACTTGTTTATTTAACTCGATACTCTCATTCTTAAAGGACATAAAGCCAATCGCTATTAACGCAACAACGATAAACGCGATAATAGCGCCAATGGTTCCTAAAATCCTTACCTTAAACTCGTTCATAAATCCTACTATTAGTTTTATCTTTCTGGAAAACATGACGCTTATATACGAATTAAATTACAACTCTACATTCACGAAAATTAAGTGCTATTTTTATTTTCCAAGAAGACCACGCACGAAGTCCTAAGGAGAGACGTAAAGTTTCTAATATCTATGTTTCTATCTAATGCTTCACTATAAAGTTCAGATATAAACTGAGCTCTAGATTTACCTTCAATTTCAGACATTTCATCTAAGACTGCCCAATATTTATTTTCCAATCTAATACTTGTTATATGCCCTAGAATCCGAATAGATCTACTTCTGACCATATAGTTTTCTTTTGGTTGACCTATAAACAGTTCGCACATGGAACCCACCTCAACTTAACACAAATTTTATCAATTAAACTAAAACACTACATAGTACTTTGATTTCAGAAACTAATTTATTAGCGTAATTTGACAATTCGCTATTAACATCAATAGCATTTAATTTCAAATTAGCAACATGACCAGATAGTAAAGATATTGCTTTTGAGTCTATATCTTTGCAGTGTTTTGATATTATCCTTAATTTCTTTAGCTCGAGTTCGATAAGAAAAATCATTGATTTAAAAATATCATCCGTATCATTATTAGAAGGTAATGAGCTTATATTGTTAATGGTTTCAGAACAGCTCCTACAAACTGTAATACTTCCAAACTTGATACAGTCATGATGTTGAATACAACAAAAATCACACCTACACAACATAATATCTTTCTCAGATTATTTATGAATATTAAACTTTAAAGAAACGTAGCTGTTCTTTAAGACCATTTGACACACTGACTAATCCTGTAACTAGCTCACCGCTATTACGGATATATTTCATGTTTTCATCAACAGATTGCGTTAATGTATCAATTTGTTTAGATACTTCCTCGACTACAGACGCTTGTTGCTCCGAGGAAGAACTCACGGACGCATTCATTTCTAAAAGAGTCCTTATATTTTCCTGAATGACAGAAAACTGCTTCTCTAGTTCAAGTCGACTACCATTGTAACTTTTGATTAGAGTCATATTTTCTTTGACAAACGTATCAAGCTTTTCTGACCTCTCCTTGAGTATTTCAACAATGTCTTGTATCGATGATGTCGATTGTTTTGTCTCAGAAGCTAGTTTTCTGACTTCGTCAGCAACCACAGCGAAGCCTCGACCATACTTGCCTGCTCTCGCAGCTTCGATTGCGGCATTCAGTGCTAATAAATTTGTTTGTTCAGAAATTGTATCTATCATCTGAACAATCTCACTTACACTGGTCGAGCTATCGATGATTCCACTAGAAATTTCTGACGAATCAATCGTAGATTGAGTTATTTGATCTCCAATACGTTGAACTTTCTTTAGTATATCCCTACCCTGTACTACCTGTTGTTCAATTGCTTCATTAGTTTTACTTACTGTCGTCGCATTGCTTGCAACTTCTTTAGAAGATTGACTAAGTTCTACGCATGCCGTCGCTATTGATTCAAATTTACCCTGCTGTTCTATGCTGTTCTCTACCACTACATCGATGTTTTCTCTGCTATATTTAGAGTTTTTATCCATAATTTCAGTAGCACTAACAATTTCACCAACAATAAGGGAAATACTATTTTTTAATATGGTTACGGATCGATCAATTGATGACAATTCATTGTGTAATTCGGTTTGTTCATATTCAGACAAGTCGCCCTGAGCTAGACGATGCAGCCTGATTTTAATATAATCTATGCCAACTAATTCTTTCCTTACAATTAGAATAACTGATGCAACTATAACCAGATTAGTTCCGACAACAATCCCTATAAATATAAGTATTTGCTGTGAATTTTCATTTATAACTTCATTCTGACTGACAAAGTTATATAGATTCATGTCACCGAGTTCTTTTTTGGAAGCAGAGTACCAATCTCCATCCGGAGTTTGATACATCAACACTTCACTCCCTAATTCAGAAAATATTGGCCGTATTTGGATTAATTGATTGCCAACCCAATCAGAATTGGAAGAGTCAGCAGCTATAACATCGCCATCCAAGTTAGTAAGCGCGTATTCCAGTCCTAATTTTGGTACTAGATTATCTAGAGCCACGTCAAACCCAAGTAGACCAATAAGTCCACCTTCATTTTTTATTGGCACCGATAAAGTAATTGTATAATTGCCAGTCCAAGACTTATACGGACGAGTCAAATAGTAATTGGATGGCTCCCTTATAACAGCATTGAACCACGTTCTAGATTCCTTTTTGGCATTAAAATCAGGAATCCAACCATTAGAAGTCAATACTCTTCCTTCTAAATCGGCGACGAAAACTTCAGTCAATGCTTCCGTTTCACCTGCGGTATGCTTTAGTACAGACTGTAAATAATCATTTTTATCTTTGTCGTACGACCAAGATGATGGCAGACTCGATAACGCGTAAGCGATTGATTTTGCTTCATCGATGAATGAGTTCATCTCCGAATTATAGGAAACTTCAATAATTTTTCTCGACTGCTCGTCAAGTTGTATTGCGTCAGCGTCTGCTAGAGCCCTTAGATAGTGATATGTTGCTAATGTGACAAAAACTAACATAGCAACTAATGCCAATAGAGAATATTTTAGTATTTTTTTTAGCATGACAAGGCCTGCTCAATTGGAACTTACACATAATCCCTTATAAGCACATGGACATGTAGTACTGATACACTACATGCATTAAATTTCCATACAATGTGACAATAATCACAATAGTATGCCAACAAAGCTATTGACTCTTGTCATATTAGGACAATTGACATACTTAAAAGGCCAGATTAGAATATTAAATGAGACATATCTCCAATATATATCGAAATGCTCTTATGCATATTTTCCTATTTTTCAATATTTTTATTAGGAGATTTCTTACATGTTTTTTGATTTTTAATAAAATACTTTAAGTCTAGACAACGAACAAAAAATGACTTTATTTAAATTGGTCAAGTTGATTTATAGGTCTAGTTTTTAGAACGTAACCATTAGAAAGATCTGTTCAGTCAATTGGAAGATATGCTCATTTAGAAAAGCCATACACGCTCATTCGTCGTTGTAATACTTTGAATGTTTGAGTCATGTCAGATAAGTCACAAAACATCAATAGATGATTGATACTCTATCCCCCTTAACTATAGCAATGGGATAAAATCTCAGTCTAGTCACTTCAAACGTCAGAAATGTAAGGTAGAGTATTTGATTTACAATAAACCTGTATATCATCCATATTCCTTCTTGTTTTGGCGCTATAGCAACAACTAACATTTAAAGAGATAGTATGCAAAAAACAACAGATACACTGAACGACTCTCTCTCGGTTCACCCAGGCTGGGGAAAGATGTTTCAACACGCAAAAAAAGAGCTCCGTGTACAATCTTTATTTGATAGCTGGCGAACTACCCCATCAAATCGCCTTTACTTGGAAGATTTGCGAAATGACTTATACGCAGCACTAACCGATCCAGAACAAACTATTCCATTCATATCAAAATGTGCCAAGAGCGTTAACCCTTTCACATTTGGTTGCTTTAGTCTTTTGTTTTGGACTTCACCCTGCATTAAAACAGCCTTAAAAAACAGTGAAGATTATTCAATATTAATGAGCAACCCCATTCACCTTCAAAGTCAAACCATGAACAACGGCGATATCGAAATCTGGTTTATAGACAACGAAACAACTCATCACAATCCAACGGTAACCCACCTTGGTACCCTTTTATACATTTTAACTTTAAGCGAGATGCTCCAAAAGTTGATTGATCATCCGGTCCCCCCCTTGGCTATTGAGTTAGTTTCTCCTGAGTTTACCGATATACAATTAGACACCATCAGGCAAATTTCAAACGTCTCGCTCAGTCCAAATAAAACTCAGAATAAACTCTGTGTACCACATGAATTGCTACAAATTGGCAATCCATATTATGATGAAGAAGTCTATCACTCCCAATTAGATCTAGTTCGCGTCAAAGCAAGCGCGCTTAAGAAAAACGATATTATAACTAATATATTCATCTACTTAGATGGCATGCGTGACTTAACTACGGTATCCGCTGAAACAACAGCTAACTACCTTGCTATGAGCGTAAGAACTCTAAATAGAAAGCTCAACAATCAGAATACGTCCTACCGAGACGTGCTTACTAACTACAGAATCGAAAAATCTCTTCGACTCCTCAGTGACAACTCGCTAAATGTTACAGAAATTGCTTTCCAGTTAGGTTTTGGCGATGTTAGTTCCTTCTCAAGAGCATTTAAGGGATGGACAGGAACTACACCATTGAAGTTAAGAAATACTTAGCGTTTTACCGTATTTATAAGGTTATGAAATTCAAATACTTTTAACTTGTTCCATACAGTCAAAATATTTCCTAGCTTCCGCTTCCCAATAACTGTGTAAAAGCAATGCAAAGTAACCACGCTGCTTTTGCTTCAAGGTTCGCAGCGATGCTTGTTCATTGGAGTGACTTTGATACATAGACTCAGTAATAACAACGTTCGTGTCTAGCGGATTCGATAGATAGAGTTCTATATCTAAAAGGCAGTTGGCTTCTGATTCATTAAGCCCCTGATTGACTAGTAGTTTCACACACATATGATGCACCAAGTTATTTGAAACTGCCTGTAATTCAGTGCTTGTCTTATTCAATGTCATTTCTGTTTCTCTTTCAGTCTAACCTGTGAGAGATCCATGCTCAGAATTTCCATGTTTATTGAGAATACGTTAGTTCAGAATGAAAGTCTGGAAAATACTCCTTCCATTTTGGAAAGCGGCCGCTACCGACAGGCTCGGTATTGATAACGTTGTCTCTCTTTTTAAGCAAAACTCTCGAGCCTTCTTTCACCGTTTTCACTTGCAAAGTTAGGCTCAACAAGTGGGGGGCTACTGACGATTTATTGAGTCGCATCATTCTGATACTCGGTCAGTACCAAGTAACCATATGATGCTATATAACGAAGAAGATTTGTTCTAACTATACATATGACACAGTCCCCCAACGACTACCCTCATTCGAGTGAAATTAAATTCGACACTCGGCCTTTAAGCAACCTAAATTCAGGTGGCTACTTTATATCAGTAAGTCCACCCCATATCACCCCATCCAAATTCAACTCTGGCCCTTTTCACTCTAAACTTTATCAAAGGTGACTGGTTTATCAAACTTGATGCGGCGTTCAGTTTTGGGCCTTGCTAAGCGGCCAGATTAGCAAGTGAGATAGCTCTGAACTTTCCGTCGGTTCGTGATCTCTTGTGTAGTGCCACCGAGCCTCGAGTTTTATCCTCGGACTTGCCAAACAGATACCATTGTGCGATTTCGGTATATTCGTACATTGCTTGTACTTTCATTTTTGACGCATAGTGGTTGCATTGATATTGGAGTGATTGAAAACAAAGAGTCATTCTCGTTTACTTTTGAATCCAATACATAACTAAAAGAGTCGGCTGCTCTTTTTGCTGAAAGCGCCACAGATGGGCGCAGGACAGCTTAAATAACCTAACCAAATTCAGGCGCCTGTTAGGTGAGGCGCAGACCAATGCCAACATTCTGAGTATGTATGCAAGCATCATCACTCGGTTTGAGGGAGCTAATTGGGAGTATCACCTTAGCCTTTAACCTAAACCTTAAAGGTTGAGTTTGACTACACAAACTCACAAGCCAGTTTGTAGCACGAGCTCTGTAAGGGGCTCCATTGTTGTGTCGATTTTACAGTCTACACAACAATGTCCTACCACAAGGAGTGCCTATGATCATCGTCTACGGATATTACCAAGGCGATCCCATGGAGCTGATTGGCAAAACGCTTGACCAACAAGGCACTTTCATTGCCGCCAAACCTATTGGTCGCATTGATAATCAATTAACCTTTGCCGCTCTTGTTGATAGCTCGAAGCCAATCGACTTTCCAGTCGTTCTGCCTCATTGCGTTCTTGTTAAAGAACAAACATACACCCACAAACCTTATAAACCCCATCTCGTCAATACGGCGTTGATGAATGCCAAGCAACGCAAAACCTATTGCAAAAAGCTCAAAAAGAGACAGCCCTTAAGTACCTCGAATTGGAAACTGCACATCAGTCGCAATCGAGGCCTTAAGTGGGTACGCGATCATTTAACCGCTTAATCTCATCACTTTTTCACCCCAAAAAACGACTCTACATCATCCAGCGTTGAGTCTTTTTTTATTTCAACACAAATAAGGAAGCAACTTATGCCACTTATCAATCAAAAACACACCCATCACGTTCTTTTTCTATTGCTCGCCACCTTCTTACTGCTCTGCTTCGCCGCCCCATCCTTCGCCACGGACTTGTTTGCAGGTGGTAAAGCCACCATCAAATCCACCGCAGGTGACGATTCAGCGGCAGAAATGGCCATGCTCACCGCAGGTGCACTCGGCGCTGCGGTTCTCGGTTTCACGACGCGTAACTGGTTCGCTGCCATTGGCGGTTTTGCTGGCGGTATGATTTTCTGGGAAGTCATTAAGCCACTGGTTGGCCTAGTTTAAAAATCGGGCGGTGATGTATGGACAACCAACAGCTTTTTTTTGCTATCCCAAAGCACCTCAGTAAAGGCAAGCGCTTATCAGGTTTACCCCGAGACGAAGTCTTGCCCGGGTTTATTCTCTTTGTGCTCTTCTTCTTAGCCGGTAAATACTTGATAGGCCTTATCCTTGCGGCCATCTGGTTTATGGGACTTCGCTATATAAAAGTTCAGTACGGTGAAAACATCATCGCCCTAACCCTCTACTGGTGGGGAAACGCCTCACTCAATCACAGTGTCTTCAAACATACTCCCGCTGCGCAAAAGCGTTACTGGCTCTCTTAAGAGGGATAATCTATGGATAACCAACACCAGGGTAACTTACTTGCACTGAGTAAGTTACTGAACTTTCTTCTCGTCTTTGGATTTGCAGCATCGATGCTCGTGAACGTGGTCTTAGGACTGAGCCTGGCGAAAACCTCATCAGAAAAAAGTCGAACGCTCGTTCCCCCAACGATTTCACAAGCATTTACGATTTCAGATACGGCCATTGATGCACCTTACCTTCAGCTCATGGGGGAATACTTTTTAAAGCTCAAGCTCAACGTGACGCCTGCGAATGTCGTTAGACAATACGGTCTTTTGCTTGAGTACGTACCAGCCGACAACTGGTCGGCCATTCAACCGGTACTCATCCAAGATGCCGAGCACCTTAAAAAGTACAACACGACCAGTCGCTTTGACGCCCTGCCTGGACGAACCGAAATTTCAATTGAGAATAGGCAGTTCAAACAGACAGGCCACCTTACGAAAACCGTCGGCGACCGCACACTGCCTTCAGAGCTTGTGACCTACACCGTTCAAATGGATTACATCAATGGCGTGATTGAACTTATTGGCATCCACAAACAAGGAGCAAAAGAATGAAACCCTTATCTTGGCTGATGAGCGTGCTTATCACCACTCTTAGCCCTTTCGCGTTAGCAAGTAATGTCCAAAAAGCCACGTTTCCCTTTGCTGACGGCGACACCATCCCCGTGAGTTTGTCGTCTGTGAACATCAATCGCCTCGTGGTCGAAGACGATAAAATTCTTAACATCACCTGCCCTCACGGTTTTTGTACCACTAACGGTATTCAAAAAGATAAAACGGGCTCGGTGTCCTTAAAACTGAATGTCGCGCTCCCTTTTACCGCCCACGTTCTCACTCAAAAAGGGCGTCTTTTCGCCCTGTTCATTACCCCAAAAGCCACGCCAGGCATCGTCACTGCATTTACACCAACCGACCGTCACCTGTCTCAGCCTTCCGTACTTGAACGCGGCTTTGATTACCCTGCAGCCATCGCTAACTTCACCAAAGCCATGATGACATGGAAAAAAAATGGCACACCGATTTCTGGATTTAGCCTTCATCCGGTAGACCCTAATACCCTGCCTAAGAAGGACTCCTTACTGCCCGTCACTCCGCAAACCGTGTTCGTGGGTAAGGATTACTCGGGCATCATTTACGAGGTGAAGAACAAATCCAGTGACACCGTCACGCTCACAACCGCACAGTTCTACAGTTATGCCGCTCGAAGCGCGGCGCTGGATACCTTTGAGCTCGGCCCAAATCAAACCACACACCTGTATGTGGTGACAGGGGGAGGAGTGAATTATGCTCGATAACTGGAGAAAACGCCTTTTTAGTGACACAGATGGCGACTTTGAGCAAGGGGGCGAGATTAATCAGCGCACCGCATCGAGAAACAACACCGTCACCATTATCGTTGTCTCGGCTCTGCTCCTCGCTGCATTAGGAATGTATAAATACACCAGACCGACTGCACCTTCACAGCAAGAAAGCCATCAAGAGCCTGTCGAGTTTGGGGTCATCATTGAGCAAGATTTTGTCGAAAAAGACAACCAATCGGCGCTCACCCTACAACAAAACACGCTGTCTGGCCTAGAAAAACAAATCTCGGATTTGACCAAATCGATACGCACTCATCAAGAAGAGACCGAGCGTAAAATCGAGCAAGCAAAAGAGAAGACCGCTCGCTTAGTCGAGGAGCAAGTTCGTGAAGAATTTCGAAGTAAAGAAGCGCAGCTTCAAGCCCGTATTGATGAACTCGAACAAAGCAATTCGGGAGGCGTCAATTCCAAGCCGTACAGCACCATCTACACTCAAGGGGCAATTAATGGCTCAGAAACGTTTGGGCAGCACAAGCTTCCACCCAGACCCATTGTCACTTCGAACGACAAACCCGACATGGCGCAGATGCAATATCAGCCCTCAGAGCAAATCCCTTTCAATCGCAATGAGTTTGATAGCTTTGATTTCTTTTGGGAAAGCGATGAAAAGACCTATCACCGTACCGTTGATAATTACGTACCGACCGGAACCTTTGTGACTGCCGTAGTGACAGGAGGCGCGGACACCAACGCTGGCGTTCTTGGCCAAGGCGATACCACCCCCGTAGTTTTTCAAACCATCCATGAGGGTATCTTACCCAATGGGGAAAAATCCAAGCTCAACAACTGCACCATTACAGGTTCATCCTACGGTGAGATATCGTCAAGCCGCGGTATCGTTCGCACTAACCGCCTGAGCTGTATCCAAGACGAAGGGCGTATCTTAGACGTTGCCATCAAAGGAACGGCCTTTAACTTTGGACGCAACGGCATACGGGGCACCACCATCTTAAAAAATGGGGAGATTGTTCAAATGGCGGGAATTGCCGGCATTTTGACGGGCATCGGCGAGACAGGTAAAGCGCTCTCACAAACCACCTCCACCTCGGCATTGGGCACAACCTCAAGCATCAACAGCCAAGATGCGGCGTTGAACTTGCTGGGCAATGCCACCGCAAGCGTGGGCGCGAAGCTCTCCGATTACTACATCGGCCTTGCAGAGCTCTACCACCCCATCGTGGAAATCAACCCAGGTGCCGTTGTCAATATTGTCTTTTTAGAGGGATTCCCACTCGACCCACTCATGGCCGAAGAGTACGAACGTCAGCAACTCTCAGAGCAAAGCATGTCAAGTCAATCGAATCAAATCCTCGATGTGATCACTAATACCCCTATGAATCCATTGGCGAAAGAGTTGTCTGCACAAGGCATTGACGTTCCCCCAACGCCATTTGGCCGCAAATAAAGGAATAGGAATATGTTAAAACTCTCCTCGATATTCTTTGCTGTGCTGCTCTTAACGGGCTGCGCGGCAGGTCTTGGCGAAGATTATAGCTGCACGAAAGTTGGCGGCGTATCAGGCTGTACCAGCATGGATGAAGTCCGTCGAAATATCGATCTCTATACCGCCCAAGAAAACCAAACTTCCGCTGAGCAAGCTCACCGCGCGCCAACGGATTTTATGACCTTACCGAGACGCACACGACAAGGTGAACCAACCCGAACGGAGGATGTGGTCAAAAAGGTCTCCGTCTTTCCGTTCATTGATAAAAACGGTCATTACGTGGATACCACGGACATCTATATCATCCTCGATGACAGCCGTTGGACAGGTCGCCCAGCGCGAGCCATTTGGAAGGACTGATCATGTTTATGAATTTTTTTACAAAGCCTAAAACGGGCACATTAGGGGCGTTTTATCAAGACGTCAAAAAGCATCAAAATCACTTCCATCATGAGCTCCCTTATCGCGCCTTCGACAATGACACCAAGGTTTTCCTCAATCGAGGGTCCCATGGTATTGGGTTTAAGCTCAATGTCTTAGGCGGTGCTAACGATGAGCTCATTCATTCACTTAATAAGTTGGTGTGCGAATTTCCTCAAGGGGATAAATGGGACTACCAGCTGTCGATGTTTGGCCACAACAAAGTGGCGCATTACATTGAGGCCAACCAAGCGCTCATGAGTAAGCGTGGGGGAATTTGTGAAACCCTCGCCGCCAAAGAGGCGCAATACGCGCAATTTGCTGCCACACAAGGTTTTTTCCACAAACAACGACACCATTTTGATTTGCGTGATTATGAAGCGTATTTCTTTGTCTCCACCACAACCAAAGACGACGAAGCGCTGTGCGACTTACGCGCGACCATTGAAACGGCTTTCAGCCAACTTGGTATTGACACTCAAAGACTCTCCCCAGAAGGACTTATTACCTTTACGGGCGACCTCTTAAATTTTGATGCGATGCAAGAGCGCCCTATCGAGCGCGCCTACAACCGTTATGATCCTATCAATCAACAAGTGATGTCGAGTGATACAGAGCTGCTTATTCGTCGCGACCATATCGCCACTCGTCACACTAACCATGAAGGCATAGAGACGCGAACCCGCACAGTTTGTATGGGACTGGCTAGAACCCCAAGTGACTTTCGGCTCTACGCGCTCCCCGAGTGCTTCGCATCGATCCGCAATATCGCTCGGCATGTGACGTGTCCTCACGTCCTGACCTTAAACTTTCGTCAAGAAGTGACGGGAAACTTTGAGCATGACAATAACCGCAAGATTTCCGATCTCACTAAAACGGTCGGCTCGTCGCTGGCCATGATCATGCCAACGGCCAAAGATGAACTGGAAGAGCGAAAAGGGTTGCAAAAAGGACTCAGCGACAAAGAGTTTACCATCAGCTCAATGGTATTGAACTTAACGCTGTTTACCAATCAAACCCATCAGCGTCGTGACGTTCAGGCCGCCAAAGAAGCGTTTTCCGCTACTGGCCTTGATATCCGTCCTCAAATTATGCTGCAAACGCAAAGCCTGCTGACCGCTTTGCCCTTTACCATGAGCGAAGGACTATGGCGAGATTGTGATGTGGCAGGCAAAGTGCGCTCAATGAAGAGCTCTAACCTCGTCAACTTCTTTCCTATTGTGCTCGATGTTAAACGCATGACCGGAGGCTTGTTGCTACCGACCATGCGAGGGCAACTTTCATTTTTTGACCCGTTCAACTGTGGCAGTGACAATAAGAACATTGCGTTAACCGGCGGCTCGGGCGCAGGTAAAAGCTTCTTCGTGCAAAGCATGGCCAAGTCGGTTTATGCGTATGGAGGGAAATGTTGGATTTTGGATAAAGGTGCCAGCTACAAAAAGCTCACGCTTATGCTTGATGGTTCCTACCTCGATCACCGTAACATCTACCTCAATCCATTCACTCATCTTGGCAAACTGATGGACAGCGCATCACGCGCCAAAGAAGCCCTGCAATTTGTCAACGACAATGGCCAACATGAAAACGTCGATCCCATCAAAGAAGCACTCAGTAACATTACCGCACTGTTTGCCACCATCGCATCCCCTTATCAAGAGCTAGAAAGCTATCAGATGGCGGTCCTTGGCGATGCCATCATTCGCGCTTGGGAGCGAAAACACACCGACACCTTAGTGGACGATGTTCAAACCGCCTTATTCGAACTCTCAGAAGAGTATAACGATGATCGCCGTATCCATGATATTGCCGTGCAATTGAACAAATATTGCAGCAATGGCATTTACGGCGACACCTTCAATAAACCGTCCATGCTCAACCCAAACATCGACATCACCACCTTAGAGCTCGATGGTTTCAATGAGGAGGTTCTACGTCCGGTCATTTTTGCTCTGATTGTCTCTATCAACCAACAGATGTACCTATCTGGCTCACGCTCGACCCCTAAGATGTGCATCATTGAGGAAGCCTGGAGCTTGATGAGTGGCGCTAACGCTCAGACCCGAGCCTTCATCAATACCGGCTATCGCACGGCGCGTAAGTTTGGTGGCTCATTTTGCACCGTCACACAAGGCATTATTGACTTCTTTGCCAATGAAGAAGCCCGGGCCAGTTACGACAACAGCGATATCCATATGGTTCTGAGACAAGGCGACGGCTTCGATACATTCTTAACCGACAACCCGAAAGCGTTCAGTGAGATGGAAGAGCGGATCATAAAGAGTTTTCCGCGAGCCAGTGACGCAGGTTATAGCTGCGTTCGCGTCAAAGCCGGGGGACATACTTCGTATCACCGCATGTTCTCCGACCCTTTTTCACGCGCCTGTTTAAGCACTGAACCTCATGAGTTTGAGTTCTGCGAAAACCTGATGAATAAAGGCATGCCACTCATGGAAGCCATTAACACCACCGCAGAGCATTTTTACGGTCAGGAGATTGCCGAATTTGAACACGCACTCAAAGCTAAGGAGACCGCATGAAACCGTCATTTTCAATGATTGCGATGATGGTGAGCCTCAGCGCGCTTTCGACGCTGACGGCTCATACCTTTCTCAGTCAACCCTCACCCACTTTTGTCAGTGTGGATGTCAAAAGCACCCTCAATGCCTACCATCAAGCGCTCATAAAAAAAGAGATGAGCCTTGAAGAGCAAACCGAGCGTTTAACGCAGTTTGCCGACATCATGCACGAAGAAATCGAGGCGTATAACGCGCAGCACAACACCATTGCACTAGTCAGCGCGGCCGTCGTGGGCGGGGCAGTGGATATCACCCCTCAAATCCAACGATCCATCATCACCCGATACCAAGACAAGGAGTGATTATGAAAAAAATGACAGTGCTCACCCTATGGGGCGCAGCACTCTTATTTCAGCCCCATGTTGGGGCGAAAGATTTAGGTCGCATCGGGGCGACGTTCCCTATCGGTGAAATCGATATGCTGATCTGGATAGAGCAGCGTTTAAAGGGGTTTGAACAATCGGGCAAACTGGCGGATATGCAGCAAGAGTTTGCTCAAAGCGTCGCTGAGAATGTTGAGACCCCGCCACCGCTTTCACTCACCACAACCACCACCCCCGAGACGTTTTTGGTTGATCCCAGCTTAACGCTGGCTAAGGACTTAGCCGATGCTAAGGGCCAAGTCTTTGCGAAAGCAGGGACACGCATTAATCCCTTCGATACAACCACTTGGCCAGAGCACAGTCGTCCCTCAAACCAATTTGAGTACTCCCATGTTTTGGTCTTCTTTGATGCACGCGATGAGCAGCAATTGGCCTTTGCTCAGACCTTTCAATCCAAGAAACCCATCAAATGGATACTAACAGGAGGCAGCCCCAATCAAGCCTCAGAGCATCTCAACAGTCGCATTTACTTTGACCAACAAGGGGATTTATCCAAAAAAATGTACATCAAAGCCGTACCAAGTTTGGTTGAGCAGTCCGGTATCCACTGGAAAGTAACGGAGTTTGACGTCAGCAACGAGGAGCCCAAACCATGATAAATCGTCTTGGCTTAATATTGATGCTATTAGGAGCCTTACTTTCAAGCTCTATCGCTCAAGCAAAAGCAACGTGCTCTGGGAACTTTATCAACCCCATCAGCGATATTTGTTGGAGCTGCATGTTCCCGATGACTGTAGGCTCAGTACCAGTCATCCCCTCAAATTATCCCGATACCAGTAACCCTTCCATGCCTATTTCTTATTGCCCCAAACCCCCACCTATTTACGTGCAAGTGGGTCTCAACATTGGCTATTGGGAGCCCTATGCATTGACCGATGTCACACGAGTGCCTTACTGCATGGTCAACATGGGGATGGAGTTAAGTGGCGCAAACATGCAACGGATAGGAGGACGCACAACAGCAAGAGACTCTGCCAGCAGTGACGGTGGCTTCTATCATGCTCACTGGTACAAGTACCCTATCATTTACTGGCTCCAGTTAATGCAATCGACCGCCTGTATGGCCACCGACGCCTTTGATGTCGCGTATTTAACAGAGCTTGACCCGTTTTGGGATGATGATGAGCTTTCTTTCATCTTAAACCCTGAAGCCATTTTATTTGGCAATCCCATCGCGCAGCTCGCCTGTGTCCCCGAAGCGATTGTGACCACCACGAACTCAGTCTTACCTTTTGATGCTTTATTTTGGTGTTTAGGCTCACAAGGCAGTGCTTATCCATTAACAGGTAACACTAACTATCGAGATACGCCAGTCCAAGCAGGCACGCTCATCATGGAAAGGTTGAATTACAAATTGCACAGACAAGGCATCGTCTGGGAAACAAGCGGTGAAGATGGCGCAATTTGTTATCAGTACCCCACACCTATTTTACCTAAGTCGCGTTACCGCTATCAAATGAGCGTCCCTATTCCCGATGCTGGATGGTGTCACCCTTACACCACCACAACCGCAATATGGGAAATGGGACACGACAACCCGACCACTGGCGATAACTTTGGTTATGTCCAATGGCGCAAGCGTAACTGTGTTTTCTTGTGATCCCCAAAATAAGACCGACTTTAATCTAAAGTTAACAATTCATTACTCAATGAGATTAACCATGATCCTACTAATCACCGACATTACTAATGCTGGCTCAGGCACTCCTAGTATCGATATTGTTTACTTTAAAGTCATTGACGGAGAGCCCACACTCAATGACGTCACTCAACTCCTCAATCAAGAGTTGGAGCATATCTTTACTCCTTCATATTCGACCGTGGAAAAAGAAGGCCGGTTCCTGACCTTATCCAATGAGTGTATTCAGGGAATGCATTTTAACTCAGAGGAACACAATGAACTTCATCACTGACACTAATACCCCAAAAGCCAAAGATATTCTCACCACACACAAATTTAGCCCACTAAAAATCCAAACTCCTGACGGTCATCAACTTGCTCGCTTCTCTCCCCCGAGACAAGGTTGGACACCTTACGATTTATGGCAAGTGCGACAACAATTTCCCCCTCAATGGGAAGGCACAACGGTTCTTGCTTACTTAAGCGATACGCCCATAGGGGGAACGCAAATTTAAGGAAACCCCATGAAACACCTTCAATCCCTTTTCATCGGTTCTTTAACCCTGTTTTTTAGTCAAATGACCTTCGCCAGCATTGGCTACACTCAAAACGAGCTCAAAGCCCTGGCCAAACTGGAACAACAAGTCACTTCGCAACCCCCCTCTTTGCAGACTCAACAGGCTATGGAAACACAACAACAAGCTAGCCATGAGTTTATAGAGTATGCAAGACAACAAGCTCGGCAGTGGCAAGAGAAGCTTGACCCCAATTCGTTACAAGGCATTGTTGATATCCCCACACCAACAGAAAACCCGAACGCAGCCCCCACTGGTGTCATGGTCTTTGTCTCTCTCACCATGCCAAAAAGCAGCCTGAAAGCGCTGTTAAAACAGAGTGAGATTTGGCAAGTACCTTTGGTGATTCGAGGGGTTTTACCTGACGGCTTTACCGCCACCGCCAACACCATTCAATCCCTGCTACAAACAAACGAAAAGAAACCGATAAACAGCGGATTCGCCATCAGTCCAGAATGGTTTCAGACCTTCAACATTCAAGAAGTGCCCACGTTCGTTGCAGTAAAGCCAGGACGCTGCTTACCCAAGCAACCTTGCAGTGAAAATGATTACGACATCGTCAAAGGCAACGTATCTCTACCTGACGCATTGGAGCAGCTTACCAAGGGAGACAATCCCGATGTGGTTCGCCAAGTACTTCAAAGGAGAAAATAATGAAAGTCGTCATCACCGTGTGTTTGTCGTGGCTTCTCACCGCTCATGCCTTTGCCTCCGACCTCACTATTGCTGAGCAAGAACAACAGTATCAAGACAATCTAGGTTGGGCGCAAAGCGCTCAACAAAGTATTACCAGTAAGGCCAATGGCAAACTGAATATCGCGGATTACTGTGATGATGCAGAGTGTGTCAGCCAAGTGAGTAACCCTCCCCAAAAAGGACTCAATGACAGCAAGATCAACAGTCAAAAAACAACGGAATTTTATTCCAATGACACCGCAGGCGCGATGCAAGAGAACTTTGATAAGGGACGGCCAGATGTGAAAACCGATCCTGCCTATCAATTTGCCCTGCTTGGCCAAGAAAATGCCTATGAAATTACCCATGGCATCTCGAACACCTATGTGGATTGCGACACTGGCAGCCAATGCCTCATCAAAGATCAAATCCGGGCATGTGATCAGCCCACCAATACTCCGGTTCGTTGCTTCGATACCCCTTATGTTGATGGGCAGCAAGTCACTTCTGGACAGATCTCGTTCCGTTACCATGGATTTACCCCTATACGATACACCTTACCTGACGGGGTGACTGAAATTACCGGGGTACGTTTTCCAACCGTCCTGAGTTGTCAGGGCTTGAAGTGTTTACCGAGCGTCAATAATGGCGTCAAGTTTCAGGTAAATAACGTGGTCATTCATACCAAGCCATACACTAGCGGCTTCTCTCCACCTAACGCCGAAAAAGCATTATGTACCAGCGGAGGAACCGGACTCTGGTGCTTAAAGAAGTACCCCGGATTTTATCAAAGCACAGGGGTGGGTACATCAGGCGCGATAACCATTGATATTCTCAATGACTATGGCCTGTTCAACGGTACATTCACCATTGACTTTAAAAAGCGAGTTAACGTGATGGCGTGGCAATCAGATTGCTCCACTTTACTGCCTGAATGTCAACAAACCAGCCGCACCTGTGTCGAACCCGGTGGAACCCGAACGATCAATGGCGTCCCGACATACATGAGCTGCTGGAAGTACGAAAAGCAATATCACTGTGACACACAAGACACCTGCGCTGAACTCACAGAGTGTCAGGAAAATAATCGACAATGCAGTCTCGAACTTGAAGGGGTCTGCATTAGTGAACAGATAGTCAAAACATGCGCTATTGAAGAGTGCAGTACAACCAGTCTTCAGTGTTTGGACACAACGTTCTGCCTCGACGGGGACTGCTATGATGACACTCCCACACAATCTACCGACTTCGATAAATCCGCCTCGGGGTTAGCGGCGGTCTCTGCGGCGGCGGAAGGTCTTGGCAACCCTCCAATGATATTCACTGGCAACGGTATGCAATGCACAGATAAAGCCTTTGGGTTTGCGGATTGTTGCAAAGATGGAGGATGGGGAACGGGGATTGGGCTTGATGAATGCAATGAAGAAGAGAAAGCGCTCGGGCAAGCCAAAGAGCAAGGGATTGCTATTGCACTCGGGGAGTATTGCGCCAATGAAGTCTTAGGCGTTTGCACCCGCAAAAAGCAAGGATACTGTGTATTTGACAGTAAGCTCGCTCGCATTGTTCAAGAGCAAGGCGTCAAAGGTCAGCTTGGCATCAGTCTGGGCTCTGCCGAATCCCCGTTATGTGAGCCCATTACCCCTGAGCAGCTTCAGAAAATCAACTTCGAGCTCATCGATTTCTCGGATTTCTATGACGATATGCACAATAGCGCCAACCTTCCTTCCGCCACCGAAATCCAAGGCCGCCTGCAAAGTGCATATGGACAATAAAGTGAAAACGCGCTCAGGAGTACCGGAAAACTTATCCATATTCATGTTCCTAAATGTGGAACCTAACACCATTACATTAGGCAAGATGATGAGAAAAGACTCAGCTATCAATCAAATCATAATTACGTTGTTTATCTGGACGTTAAGCAGTCTATCTTTCGTCCATGCAAACTCAAACCCTAAAGGTTGGAAATGGTATAACGAGCCCAAAGCCCGCCCAACAACACCCAAGCCAGCGCCCATACTCCTGCCCTCCAATACGAAGACTACCGTGATGAGCGCCACTGAGCAGATGCAGTGGTTTCATCAGACTTACGAGGAGGTAAAGGCGGATGCCACCATTAATCCCGATGATGAACAGAAGTATCTCAAACTGATGCAGCTCAATCACTTCATTGGTGAGAAGACGACCCAAACAGGTATGACGTTTAAAAAACTGCTACTCAAGTATCCAGAGTACTCCTACGTCAAAGACCGTCCTGTAGAGCAGGCAGCAAGAAGTACCTATCACCAACAAGAGCGCCAAAAGAAAATCGATATGGTGGAGAAGATGAAAAACGAGGGTTGGGGCTTTTTCTTTGTCTATGAAGGTGATGATCCGCTCACTCAGAGTCTGGCGCCCTCAATGCAGCAATTTGCCGATACGTACAACATTGAACTGCTCGGCGTGAGTAACGACGGCGTGTTCATCGACAACATCCGTCAAAATCGCCTCAATAATAACAAAGTTGTCGTGCCGTTTACCCCAGCCCTGATCTTGGTCAATCCAACCACCTCAGAGTTCAAACCACTCGCTTACGGGTTTATCTCACAAAACGATTTGTTGGGACGGTTCTATAACGTCGCAACCAATTACCAATCCCCTGACTTTTGACACGACACAGGAAGAAAAACTATGCTCAAACGTGCGCTCTTTTTCCTTTTATTCATAACCACTGCCTCGTCAAGTTATGCCGCCATGCAAGATCATTATGCGATGGTCTTTTTCTATCGCAGTGACTGCCCTTACTGCCACCGATTTGCCCCCAAGTTCAAAGCCTTTACTCAACGAGAGCAACTACAAACTTACGTCTTCTCACTCGATAACCGACCGATCACGGAGTATCCCGTGCCTATTCCAGCGACACCGGAGATCAGCCAACTGTTCTTTGAGAGCCCGAAAAACATCACGGTTCCGGCGACGTTTTTAATCAACGTCAATAGCCGAAAATTTGTCAAGGTATCGATTGGGGATGTGACTTACGACGAGCTAGAACAAAGCGTCAAAGGCATATTAAGTGACCGAGCCCTATTGGAGGCGATGCAGTGATTACTTCGAGTAAAGAGCACTGAGTAAAATCATGGCGAGAAGAAACAACCACAGCCAAGGGCACACGTGGAGCATCCCCCACACACTTCGCCCGATTTCATAGATGAACTCCACTCATCCCCCCGTAATCACATTAAGAGTCAGGCAATGCTAACCCATTGAGCTGTCTCAAAGATGCGTCCTCATTACATAAGGATATCTCAACATGCACGCATGGTTATCCACATTTTCTGTGGAAAAAACGCGCTGGTCATTGACCTGCCTTACTTTGTCGTTGGTCTTCGCGCATCCCGTCCACGCCACAGGGGTGAGCGGCTCGCTGGACAGTTTTTTCAATGATCTGGGCTATCACACGAATGTGTCCAGCCCAAACGCTTACAAAGGCCAAGGCGCTAACTATTACAATGGGGGCTCGCTGTATGTTCGCTCCCCAATCAAGAACGCCCAATTAGTCTCAGCCACTGTCCCTTCGGTGAGTATGGGGTGTGGCGGTATCGATGCCTTTATGGGCGGATTCAGTCACATCAATTCAGACCAACTGGTTCAGTTTGGCCAAGCGGTGGTCTCGAATGCGGTGCCGTTTGCCGTCGATTTAGCACTGCAAACCTGGGCGCCTCAAATCAAGCAAATCCGAGACAACTTACAAAACATTGCCGATAAGTGGCTTAACCAATCCATCAACTCATGTGAAACCGCCCAAGCCGCCGTGAGTGGCCTTGCGGGCGCGTTTGACAACCCTCAAACGAAAAAGCACATCTGCGCGACCATGGGCACCCACAACAATGCCTTCTCGGATTGGGTCGCCGCGCAGCAAGAGTGTGGTGTAGGCGGTCAGGCCAATACCCAACTGGCCAATGCGCGAAACAACCCGGCTCTGGAAGACCTAACCCAGACCAACCACAACATCGTGTGGTCAGCGACACTAAAAAACAGCTTTCTCTCCAGTGATACCGCGCTCGCGGAATTTCTCATGAGCTTATCGGGAACGTACATCTATAACGCCAGCGGTCAACCTCGCTATTACGCAAGCTTGCTGGCCGACAACAACAACTTAGTTCAAGCGTTACTCGAAGGGGGCGAGGTGTCTTATTACCGCTGTGATAACACAGACCAAAAGCAGTGTTTAAACCCAAGTAAGGTAACCTTAACGTTAGCCTCATCAAAAGGGCTTCAAGAGCGCATTCGAACTCTTTTGGAGCAGCTTTATACCGCGATTGCCAACGACAGCGCATTAACCAGCACTCAAAAGTCGTTTCTTGAGTACACCGAAACTCCGATACAGGCCATTTTCATCAGTGCGACACAAGCAAACCGTTACCCAAACTTTGCCGCTTATTCACGACTCATTGCCATTGAGTTACTTAGCCGCTATCTGGCGAACATGCTGAACGTGGTGCAGAGCTCGCTGGCGAACACGCAAGTCAACCATAAAGACATTGCACTGATCACTCGTGATATCGACAGAGCAAAACGCTTCACCGATGGGTTAGCCGACAAAGCCACCCAACAACTCCTTGAGCAAGAGCAGCTTATCCAAGCGCACAAAAGCAATGACCAAAAAGCTTGGCAAAAACTGAGCGAACAACTCCAACAAAACTTAACTTTTGGGGAATAAGTCATGACACTCGAATACTACGTTTACACCCAAGGTGCGACACTTCAACGCGCACTCAATGCCATCGCCGCGTTCTTTCAATCGGCCAGTTTTGCCTCCATGACTTCCATCGCCTTGATGATTGGGGCGATGATGACCATGGTGCTTTTCTTTGCCACTCGCAACACCAAACACATTTATGTTTGGGCGATGGTCTTTACGCTGGTTCCATCGATGCTGCTGCAACAAACCGCGCGTGTTCAAATCATCGATAAAACCGAACCAAGTGGCGTCTACTCGGTGGACAACGTGCCTTATCTTGTCGCTGTGCCCACTTGGTTTTTCAGCACCATGATGATGGGCGTGACCGAAGCCGTTGAAACCATCTTCACGACCACCGACGACAAACGTTACGGTCGGACAGGCATGATGTTTGGCTCAGAGTTGTATCAGTTATCCAGACAAGCGGATTTAAGAGACATTGAAGTGCGTCGAACCTGGAATGACTTTTTCAAAAACTGCCTCATTGGCGACATCGAAATCAACCGTAAATACACTTGGAAAGCCTTACTGAATGCCCCTGATATTTGGGGTTTTCTGGATGGACAATCGATGAGCCCTCTTCGCGGCGTCATGATAAACGGCATGAGTCAGGACTTTAAAACCTGCCGTGAAATTTACCCGGATTTAAAACGCCAGTTCGGCGTCGCGTCCGCAGACGAGCTTGACTTGATTGGCACGTATCTTCACGGCGCAAAAGCGGCAACCTACGCCCCTCACGTTCGCAATGCGCTGCAAAACAGTTATCAGGACTTTATCGGTATCAGCAATAACGCCGTGGACGTGCTTAAACAAAATATGACGATAAACGCCATGCGCCGCAGCATTCACGCACTCAACCCGAATGCCAGTGCCATGAACTACGCTTATACCTCCAACAAAATGCAGCAAACCTCGATGTGGGCAACACTTGGCATGCAAGCACGTGAGTTCATTCCCATGATGCATACCATGCTATTTTTCCTATTCAGTTGCTTAAGCTTTATGATTGCCGCCGCCGCGCTCATTCCAGCGCTCACCAAAATGGTCTTGGTTAACTACATCAAAACCTTTGCGTATTTAGCGACCTGGCCTCCCCTGTTTGCGATTTTAAATGTCCTGATGGTTTGGCCATTGGAAATGACCTCAAACGCCACCGCAGACCCCATGAATGGCCTCTCTCTTTCGAACGCCAATGCCCTTGATGAGCTCCATACGCGCTTTGGCTACATGGCAGGCTTTCTTATGATGGCCATTCCAGTTTTAGCCGGAAAGGTGCTGCAAGGGGGCGTTGCCGCGGCGCAGGCCATGAACTACCAGTTAGCCGGGATGATAAACAGCACCAACGCTCGAGTCTCTGCGGCCAGCTCAACCGGCAATATGGACTTTGGCAATTTGCAGATGCAAAACCACAGTTTCAATAACACCAGTGCCAATAAATTTGATGACAACGTACTACTGAGAACAGGCATGGCGACCATACAGCAACAAGATGGTGCTTCCATCACCACGTTGCAAAATGACGGCGGGCGCCGACTCTATAACGCTCAGGAAGCCGAGTCGAAACCGATTTGGCAAGCGCAAGCCTCGACCATGTTGCAAAACAGCGTCAGCGACCAATATTCCAGTGCCCTGACCGCACAAAAGCAGAGTATGAACACCTTCACGGATAACTATTCAAACAGTATGCAGCAAAGCGACCGCTGGAATGATAACTGGTCACGCAGTTTCTCGTATGGGGATGGCCATAGCACGTCCACCGAAGGTCAAATCAGTCAATCTTACTCGAAGATGGAATCGGCTATCGATAACATCTCGCAGACGATGGGTTGGACACAGGATCAAGCCAGAGCCTATGCCATTTCAGCCAATGCAGGCGTTACCGTAGGAACGCCCGGTCAAAGTGTGCTTGGCAGTGGCGCAAGTGCCGGCATTCAATGGAGCACCGACCAACGTGAGGCGTACAGCAACATGAGCGCTGAGCAGAAACAAGCCCTTGAGCAAGCAACGCAGCAATACAGTGAAGGGGCCACCTCAATGGAGCGTGCAGGTCGCACGCTGGATACCAAAGAGAACCGCAGCGCGGTGGAGCAATACGCCCATGACTTTGCGCTGAATCATCAACGTCTGCAAAGCAGCGCGGCTTCTGTCAGTGAATCGAATGCGGAAGTGGCCAGCTTACAAAACATTCAATCTCGCCTTGATACCGATTCGGTGAACTTTAGCGCCAGTGCGGTAACGGGTTTCCAGAATTATTTAGAAGCTACCAACCCCGATAATCCAAATAATGTTGCTCGCCTTATGAACGCCACTAAGCCAGAAGATTTGATGGAAGTACGCAATCAATTTAACGAATACACTCGCAGTGATGCGTTTCAAAACGCCTTTGGGGTCTCAACCTCAACCAGTGATATCGAGGACTTAGGTAAGTTGTATCAACCTAACAACTTAAGCGAGACTGCGACGTTATCACCAGAGCAACAACAGGGAGTCAACCGTGGCGCAGCCAATGCCAAGAATAAAATCGACGAAGTGACCATCGATATGATCAACTACAACGGAAGTGACGGGCTTTATAACCATGATGTGTATCGTAATGTAAAGGGCAATACATTAGTCGCCGGAGGGCACATGCAAAACGAAGCGGATCAACCTGTGACACCCACGACTAATCCAAACTCGGATGTAGCCAAAACCGTCCAAGACCATCTCGTGACACCGCCACAGATGGATACGGACAGGCCTCCTCATACAGGCTATCAATTGTATGATTCCAATTCCAAAAACAGCGAATAAATAATACTGTTTATTTATACAGTCCTTCATTTAATGTTATTATACCCAATGAATGAAGGGCTATTTACGGAGAACACAGATGAATAAGATACTTACCGTCATTTTAAGCTTGCTGTTCATCGCTCCAACCTGGGCGCAGGACAACACTTGGCACAAAAGCCCAGAGCTTAACGCTCTGATTGCTGAATTAAAGCAACACTATACTTCTGATAATTTATCTGACTTTCGTCATGAGCAGATGGCTCAAGTCGATAACCTGTCCTTTTTTATTCAGTACATCGATAAGCCTGATACGCCTGAGCACAAGCTGCTTAAGGCTTACCTATGGGGAACTCAACAAGCTTATATGAACAGTATCAATCAGCAAATCGACACTAATGTCGTGCCATGGTTCTGCCCAGGAAGTGGACTAAAAACTGTCAGCCCTAACGCTAATAATCCAACCCAATTTATAGAAAATATCATTTGGCAAGGGTTAGAGGGAGACTTAAAACGAGCTCCGACAAGATTTAAAGACTACAATGGTGCTGCTGCCTTTATGTCTACGACTAGTCCCATTACATATGGACTAAAATTAAAATACCCATGTTATGAATAACAGCTTTCGTTAACATCATTCATTAAACTCTACTAACAAACCTACACTGCGTGATACTTCCTGTATGGCGCAGTTTTTTATTCCCTCTCAGATCGAATCTCAAACTGAACCTTATTACTCTTTTTGCCCTATAGGAGCATTTATGCACACGCCTACCCGCAAGAAAAGCAACCACTTTACCCGTGGCGGACAAGTGACCTTTCACGCCATCACCATGTTCTTCCAAGTGAACAATAAGCTTGTAAAATTCATTGGTTGGGGCGTCGTTGCGCTCACTTTGTTACTGACGTACCTCAATTCCCCGCCTAATGCCTTTTGGGGCGAATTCTATTACTTGCGTAATGTTCTCTACGCAAAGTTAGGGAAGCCCCTCGATAGCCTTGTCACCACCATCTGGGAAGGTGAGCGCTACACCGACACCCTCGCCTCTCAACTGCAAAACTCGGTTCTCCTCGATATCCACGCCACCATTTGGCACAACGTTCAAATCTACTTTCTGATTGCTTTAGTGATAGGCATGGCCATCTTCATGATCGCCTTACGCTTTTTTAAAGAGCAAGGCGAAAAACAGAGTGAAGATTTTCATATCCGAGGCTTTCGCTTAGCCCCGCCAGAAGCCATCACCAAAGAGCTCAAAGCCCGAGCAAAATCCAAAAAGAAACGAGGGTATGGGGATGGCTCTATCTCCAGTTTTAAGATTGATGGTCATGCACTTTTGAAACAGTATTTCGAAGTTCAGCACTTGCTCATTGATGGCACTACAGGTGCGGGAAAGTCCATCATGATCCGTAAATTGGTGCGTTGGATACGCGCTCGAGGTGATAAAGCTATCATCTACGATAAGGGATGCTCCTTTACTGGTAAATTCTACAACCCTGAAACCGACGTTCTCCTCAACCCCTTTGATAAACGCTGCGCTAACTGGGATGTCTGGAGCGATGCCATCGAGGCGCCGGATTTTGAAAACATGGCCGCCGCATTGATCCCTCAACACGGTGAAGGCGATCCGTTCTGGGTCGATTCAGCGCGCACCATTTTTTCCTCTACCGCTTATCGCATGAGTCAAGATGACAAGCCTTGTACCACTGAGCGATTGCTCAGTTTGATCTTAACTTCTGAGCTAGAAACACTTGGCAACTTCTTAGAAGGTACTGAGTCCGCTTCCCTTGTCTCAAAGGACATTAAGAAAACCGCGATTTCCATCAAATCGGTATTGGCCACTTACATCAAAAGCCTGCGCTTTTTGGATGGCCTGAATAACGAAGCGCGCCCTGATAAGCTCAGACAAAAGTTCTCAATCACAAACTGGGTTCAAGACGATAACCAAAAAGGCTTTTTGTTTCTTTCGAGCAATGCACAGCAACATGCTTCACTAAGACCACTGATATCGATGTGGTTAGCCATTGCTTCCAATGCCATTTTAGGACTGAAAGAAGACGAAGAGCGCCGTATCTGGGTCATTATGGATGAGATGCCTAGCTTGCATAAATTACCTGAACTGGGCTCTATCATTGCCGAGGTGCGTAAGTTTGGAGGCTGCTATCTGATTGGCATTCAGTCGTATGCGCAGCTCGTCAAAACCTATGGTAAGAATGCCGCTGAGGAGATGTTTGATTTACTTAACACACGCTTCTTCTTTCGAGCCCCTTCTGAGCCTATGGCGCGTATCTCTGCTAAAGACTTGGGTGAACAAGAAGTCGATGTGTCAAAAGAAAATGTTTCTTACGGCGCAAATACCTTGCGTGATGGTGTCTCTCTTGGCCATCAAACCATTACACGCCCTGTCGTGTCTGCCAGCGAAATCCAAGCCTTGGATGATCTGCAATGTTATCTACGCTCCCCTGGCATTGATCTCATTACGAGGCTCGATCTGGAATTCGACAAAATGCGTGATGTTTGTCCATCGTTTGATAAGCGCACCATTGTGCTTTCGTCTGCAATGAACAAAGTATATGAACAAGCGATCTACCATGAATGCGTGGCGCCTGGGCTGTATCTCAATGAAGAAGATCGACGTAAGTTAACCGATGCTCAAGAGGCGAATTTTGAAAACGAAGCACAGATGAAAGTGGAAACCGATCAAATTCAGCAAGCGATAAAAAGTGAGACAGTGAGCGGGCTGATTAACCAAGACCCGAAGCGAGTCCAAGAGCAAGCCTATCAAGAGGAAGCACAGCGCAATATTGAAGAAGCCGCCATTTCTCAAGAAGCCGAAATAGGAGAAGTTTACGACTAGGTTTCCTTTACAGCTAACAAGGATTAAACAATGACAGACACCCAAGACCTTAACCCCTTTCAATACCCCGTCAAAGACTGGGATGAACCAAGTTATTCAAAGAAAAAGCCCTCAAAAGAGCAAAGCAACCTGAAAAGAATTCGAGATCGTATTGAGCAAATCGAAGAGCAACAAGCTTGGGAAGCCCTTTGGGGGAAAGACGCGCTTTAAGAGTGAGAACAACGTATGACGACAAAACATATCTTCGGAATGAGTTTACTGGTTATCGTTTCGGGAGCCAGTGTGGCTGAACCACTCGGCAATACCACCATTACCTCTTTCAACACCGCCAAGGAGATCATGCAACAGCATGTGTACACCACACCAGAGCTGCGTAAAACACTCTACTGCGGCGCCACATTTAACGCGAAAAAAGAAGTCACTCCCCCGAATGGGTTCAAGACGACTCAATACAAAAATCGATTAAAACGTTGGGAAGCCGAGCATATCGTTCCGGCAGAAAACTTTGGTCGCACCTTTATTGAGTGGCGCGAAGGACACCCGCAATGCATCGATAACAAAGGAAAAGCGTTTAAAGGCCGTAAATGCGCAGAAAAGGTCAACATCGAGTATCGCTTGATGCAATCGGATTTGTATAACCTCTATCCTGCAATTGGTAGTGTCAATGCGGCAAGGCAAAACTACAACTTCACATTGCTGCCCCATGCGACGTCCAACTTTGGTCAATGCGATGTGCGTATTGATGGTAAGAAAGTACAGCCGCCGGAGCAGGCTCGTGGCGCGATTGCTCGCACGTATTTGTACTTTGAAGCGGTTTACCCTCGATACTCAATGAGTAAAGCGCAAAGGCAGTTAATGCAAGCGTGGGACAAACAATACCCAACAACAAAAGTGGAATGTCAGCGAGCTCAACGGATAAAGCAACAACAAGGCAATACCAACCCTATCCTGGCCAAGCGTTGTCATTAACTCTCTACCCCTCAATAATCACCAGAGTAGCCATCCCCCTGCATTTTGTTACAATGCTTCTGGGCGCTTAGACATACCCATGTCGAAGCGTTAGCCAAAACATGGATATGAAAAAGCCCCGCATGAACTATAAATTCAAACGAGGCCTTTACCATGTGTGACAACTTGATATTAGCCTCTTACTTCATAGGAGGCAAGCTATGCCTAAAAAAACGGCTCTCGCAGCCTTAGTCGTGGTCTGCATCACGGCAGTCATTCTCACTGCACTTTATACCGGTTCGCTCTGCGATGTCCGATATAAAGACAAAGAGAACGACCTTAGCATCACACTTGCCTACGAAGTAAGATAAGGTCAAAGGGCAAGAGCTTGCTCTTGTCCTTTCCTTTATCTCTTTGTGAACTTGGTTTCTAAGCGCCCCTACTCTTGGTGGTTCCCGTAAAGGAAACACCACTATGATGTCCATCAGCCCTTTAAAATCACCCTCTAACGCAGCCCAGTACTACTTAAACGAAGAAAACACCCAAGACCACCCAGACACCTCTCTCGAAAAAGACGCAAGTGACAACTATTACCTCAAAGAGAAAGAACAAGGTGAAAACACTTTCTGGCATGGAAAACTGGCCGAAGAAGCCGGATTACTGGGCAAGCCCGTTGAACAAAAAACCTTAGAAACCGTGCTCTCGGGCACACTCAATGAGGAAAGCATTAAAGGAAAGCGAGAAGACCATAAAAGCGGATTTGACCTCACGTTTTCTGCCCCTAAAAACGCCAGCATACTCGCTTTGGTCGGAGGGGATACTCGTCTGATTGAAGCGCACAACAACGCGGTAAAATTTGCCCTCTCAGAGCTAGAGAAAGACGTCGCTCAGGCGACGCACATCAACGAAACAGGTGAGCGTGAATTTCACAATACTCAGTCTATGATTTTTGCGGTCGTTCGTCACAAAACCAGTCGCAACAACGATCCACAAGTTCACTCCCACGTCCTCGCGGCCAATATGACCCGAGATCAGGAAGGCAACTTACGTACACTCGCGTCTAACTTAAAACAAAAAGGCGGCGTCATTAATGGCAGCGGTGAACGAATCTATAACTTCCAAAAGTATTATGGCGCGCTCTATCAAAGTCAGTTCGCCAAAGAGTCTCAAGAACTCGGCTTTCAGATAAAGGGGCTGGGTAACGCTCAATTTGATATCGATGGCGTGCCTGAATCACTGCATAAAGCCTTTTCTACTCGTAAACAGCAAATCGACCAACAGGTGCTCGACTTTGGACACGATTCACGTGCATCAAAAGATGTCGCCGCTCTCGATACCCGACAAAGAAAAACTTACCACAGTGATGCGACCTTAAACCACAAATGGCAACAAACCGTCAAAGGTCAGGGGTTTGATCCGGCCCTTTTGGTCAAACAAAGCCAGGCATTACCACAAAAAAGTGGCCATGCCATGCAGCAAGCCCATAAAGCGTTTTCACATGCAATGACGCACTTGGGGCAGTACTCAACCTCATTGAGCCTTGAGAAAGTGATTGAGGTCGCGGCCTCAGACTTTACTAAAGGAGCACAGCAAGCCAACGCGATTGATTTAAAGCAAGTCGCCGATGAATGGATAAAAAATGGCCAGCTTGTAACACTGGCCAAGAAAGGACACTACACGTCTCAAGCTATGCTGAAAAACGAAAAAGCGCTCATGGATATCACTAAGGGACGGGCTCATAACATGCGCACAAATATCGATGAGACGACCCTAAACCGCCTCAATATTGCCCAAGATAATCGCCAAAAAGTGGCCGACATTTATGGCTCAACCAAACAGTTTCACGTGGTCAACGTGTTTGGCTCTTCCGAGCAAATCGCGCAAAACCTACTTAACGTAGGCAACCACAGTGGTAAGCGAGTGCAGCTTGTCTCTCAAAACACCCAACACCACCGCCATAATCAACAAAACATCCCCCGAGAAAGCCACACCTTTGCCACTTGGGTTAAGCATTTATTTCAGGACGATCAGCGTCATACCTTACAAGGTCTACTTGACTCTAAGCACCCGCTGACCAACAAGGACATTATTTTAGTCGATAACGCAAACAAAATGAGTGCGAATGAACTGCTCTCACTCAGTGAAAAAGCCAGCAGCAGCAACAGTAAAGTCATCTTACTTAACCGTGTCTCAAACCGCCAAGGCATGAAAGCGCACAGCGCAATCGACCTCTACAGTAAAGGAAATGTCACGACGCACACTTGGGTCAACAGCAAACAAGCGGACAGTGTCGTGCGACTGCATCATCGAGAGGAGCACAACATTGCTCTCACTTACGCCGACTTACCCGACAAAACCAATGCTCAAGTATTGGTAACCTCTGGCGTCGAACAACGGCGATTAACCAATGAGATACGCGCCGCTTTGAAAAACGATGGCCAACTCTCACGTACCAGTGTCACAGTCTTCACCCAGCAACCTCATTACCTTTCAAAGCCACAACAACAATTTGCAAAGCATTACCAATCCGGTATGACCCTCAGACAATGGGATAAGGGAAAGCCTCACGACTTCGTGATCGCCAGTGTCGATAAAGCCTCTAACACCCTAGAGGTGTTGAGCAAAACGGACGGTAAAGCAAAGACTTTTGACCCTTCGTCTAAAGCATTTCAATCGATGAACATGCAATTGTACAAACCAGACGTCCTTGAGATCTCACAAGGTGAACGTATTCTGGCCACAAATAAGCACTTTCCTTCTCAACTCGAAGCTGGACAGCGTTGCCTCGTCACGTCCATTACTAAAAACTCTTTAACGCTAATCAATCAACAAGGACAATCCAGTACGCTCCCTTTAGATAAATTGAAAGACGCGCCACTCACGTATGACTACGCGCATTCAGCCAATCACTTTGAGCCCAGAGCCCATACCTTACTGTCGGGAAAAGCCTTTGCGCTCTCTAAAGAGTTACTCAATGACCTAACAGAACATAGTGCTCGCTTAGATATCTTCACAGACCATCCTGAGAAAGCGCAGCAAGCTCTAGAAAAAGCCGAAGTCAGACCGTCAGCCATCGAACGAGTCCTGCACACTCAGCCCATCAATGATCGCTATCTCTCTGAAGCCACAGAGTCTACCCTCAGACACGATATTGAACACGCCATTGGTGTACTCGCGAAAGAGCAACACGCGCCCGTGTCAGAGAAAGCGGTGAATTTCGCCCTAAACCACCTGTCAGAAAAAGAGGCCGGATTCACTCAAAAAGCGCTCGTGATTGAGGCGGTACGTTATGCCTTTGAGGAAACCAATAGTCCGATCACCAAAGCGTACATTGAGGCCGAGCTGGCAAAACGCAGTGACGCCCTTTCAGCCGAATACAGTGATGGTACACGTTGGACGACAGAGGCGGCCATCGAAACCGAGAAGCATATCCTCAGAAACATCGAGAAAGGAAAAGGACAGCATCAGCCTTTCAGCACCTCTAAACAGGTTCATCAGTACCTTGAAAACCACCCTCGCCTCACTCATGGCCAAAGTAATGCCATTCATTTGATCTCCACCACAAAAGACAGCTTTGTGGCCATACAAGGTTTAGCCGGTACGGGTAAGTCCACGATGCTCGAAACCAACATCGATCTCATCGAGCACGTCACCCAAGTGGGAAAAAACCAACCTGATCGAATTATTGGTCTTGCCCCTACTCACTCAGCTGTAAGTGAACTGGAAAGTAAAGGGGTCAAAGCGCAAACACTGGAGAGCTTACTCACCGATATTCGCCAGGGCCGAGCCTCACCCGAAGACTATAAAAACACCTTGTTCTTTCTGGATGAGAGTTCGATGGTCAGCAATAAGCAAGCGAAGGAGCTCACTGACTTGGTACGACAAAGCCAATCTAAAGCGGTGTTATTAGGTGATAAAGAGCAATTGCTCTCTCTGAATGCGGGTAAGCCGTTCGAGCTGGCCATGACAAAAGGCATCATCGATACCGCGCAGATCATCGAGTCAGAGCAAATGACCGACATCATTCGTCAGCGCAACAAAGCAACATTAAGTGCAGTGCACAACATTCTCGATAAACAACCTGACAGCGCGCTCGACAAACTCAGTCAACAAGACGCGGATAAACAAGGAAAAACGCCGCATGTCATTTCAACACTTACCGATAACCCTCAAGACCCTCGAAAAGCGCAGCAAATCGCGACTGAGAAGCTTCCTTATGAAGTCGCGCAAGATTACCTATCACGTACTCAAGAAACGCGCGAAAATACACTTATCATTGCTTACACGAACAATGAGCGAGATGCCATCACTGAACACATTCGCCACGGCTTAATAAAAAAGAACGAGTTAGGCAAAGAAAATGTCATTGTGCCAAGACTTCGCTCTATCGGCGCCAGTGGCGAAGAGCTCAAAACCATGATGCCGTACCAAAAAGGACTTGTGCTCAGTACCAAGCCAGGGCAATACGGAACCATCACCAAAGTCGATTCTGAACATGGTGTGGTCATGGTAAAGAGCCACGAGACAGGGAAAGAAAGCGCCTTTTTACCAAGGCATCGTGATCATAAGTTTACTGCCCTGTTTTCGGTCTCGCATAAACCATTATCGACAGGCGATAAGATCATCACCCGCTTTACAGACAAAACTCGCGGCATTAAGGCCAACGTCGTGCACCATATTGTTCAAGCCGACAATAACGCCGTGATTGCCCAAACCAAAAATGGACAATCACTCACGATCGATCCCGAAAAAATTAAGGATGGCCATTGGGATTACGCCTATACCCGAACCGCAGATATGGCGCAAGGTGCCACGTACCAAAACGTCATTACCTCTATCAAAGGGAAAGGTGCTCTAACTAACCTAAGACGTGCTTATATCGATTTAACAAGGGCAAGTGAACACGTCAGACTCTACACCGATAACCCCAAACAGATGATGAAGAGCTGGTTATCCAAAGAGGTCAACAAAGCCAGTGCGATTGAAACCGTTAAGCACATCGCCCCTCAATCGACCACGTATTTTAATGACAACGCGCTTCCTCATGAAAACGTTCGTTATCAAAACAAAAATGGCGATTTCGATTACGACAAATTTAGAGAGCACATCAACTCTGAGTTACCAAAATACACAGAAAGCCTCGCTATCCACCTATTAGGAGCGCCTAACAAATCGAAATCCGATCGAGACTATTTAACGTTTGGTACGGGCAAGTCCGCCATTAAAGTCAGTTTAACGGGGGACTATCGCGGTTATTTCAAAGATTACACAACTGGAGAAAAAGGCTCGCTGATTAATCTAATGATGAGTCACAAAGACCTCAGTTACAAAGAGGCGATGAACGAGGCTCATCATCTCTTAAATAATCCTGAACACTATCAAGTTGCGATTAACAAGGATCACGACAAGCTTATGAATACAACACCAAAACACATTGCTCAATTTGAACAACGAGCGAAAGATTATTTACAAGAAAGCCAAGAGCTAAAAGGAACATTAGCTGAGCAATACCTCCATAAGTTAGGCGTTAAAAACGCTGAGAACGACAACGTACGTTTCCATCCTGCTGTTTACTCCTCAGAAGATAAAGAGTTTCACCCTGCTATGATTGCAAACATTCATAACCAGAAAGGAGAAACACGAGCAATTGAAATTACCTATCTTGACCATGATGCCAATAAAGATATTGATATGGATGTGAACCCAAGAGTATTAGGGACTAAATCGAAGCAAATGACTCACTTTAACCAAGGACAGGATTTAAACACCACGATTATCAGCACGGGTATTGAGCAGTCGTTCATAATAAATGAACATACTCAAGGACGATATGACATCATCAATGTCAATCATAAAAATGACATTCAAAATATAACGCCTGACGAAATACGACAAAATGTCATTATTGTGTTGACCAATCAAAACTTAGACATCAACTCAAACAACATGGAGAAGATAATTGAAAAATTCTCTTCTCCTAATATTCACTTTGTTACCGAAGAAGATATGCTCAAGCAAATCACTGAGTGCATTCAGAAATTTGAAGGACAGGATAAAGACATCAACCTCAATATTGCCATTGATGAGAGTGTGTTGAAACAGCCTAATAGTGATCATAAAGATGTTATTTTGTCTATACATAATGAGCGAGAGAGCAAAGAATTAGAGCACTTTGATCATAAAGAACATTCACCTCAACAAGATCTTGACTTAAATAAAGCTCAAGACGTAGACAAATATCTAGATTTAGACAGAGAGTTAGAACGGTAAAAAAAGGGTAGCCAAATGGCTACCCTTTTTTTTTGCCTTCAAGAAATGAATCCACTTGATTATCAATATCGGCTTTAACTTGTCGCCTAACAGGTTGAGACTCTTTTTGATCTTTAAATAACTTCTCACCATCAAATGTCTGACCATGAATAACATCCCCTATCGCAGAGGACTGGCGAACAACCCGATAAATCTCCTCCATCAGTTCACGATTAGACGGACGGTCATCATCACTATCATTCAGCTTGATCCGTAAAGCCAAAGTCAAAAGCTGCCGAGTAGCTTCGGCATCCGAAAGGTTTTCTCTGTCTCTGAATTTGATGAAATCTTGCTTTAATTGACCTCGTAATGAGCTCTGTAATGGGTAAGCACGACTCATATTTTCCACCATTTCCCATCATTGAAATTCATTACACTATCAATGAATTTTCAATGAATCAAATTCAACCTCTAGAGCTTGAAGGTATACCACAAAAGGGATAAATGACAATTCAATGAACTTTAAATTAAAAATCATTGAATCAGCCTGCATCCCATACCACCAAAGGGATAAATGACATTTCAATGAAACTACATGAAATTCAATTGAAAAAACTAACAAGTTTTAGTGAATAATTTGAAAATTTTTTCACCATTCACAATCAAGCTTTAAGAACCCCTATCCTATTGTTTTTAAAAGCTTTAGATTTCCACAGACAACCATTCGGATTGAAAATCAATCCGCCGTGGTGTGTGGTAAAAAGTAGGAAGAAATAGGGCCAATCTATTAGGCCCTTGTGTAGTTCGAGCTTTCTCTAACACTTTGTATTATTTTTTAAAGTCGCCCATATGAAAAGGGGTTGGGGTGAAAAATGGATCACACTACTAAAAAATCACCACCTCTTTTAGGAATTCAGGGCCATTATCCAAACAAAATAACAATGAAAAATGCCTTTAGAGAAGTGATTTTGTATCGCTTAATAAGTCCTGAACAACTTCAAGTACTGCACGCTTGAATTAGTGTTAGCTGGAAAAAATTTTTTTGAGATACACTCAATGAACCTACCGTAAAATAAATCAAATCTTGCTTCAATTTTTAACATTAACAGTCAATCTCAGCTTATCTTTTGACATACGATATGAGCATTATCTCATAAAATAAAACAGGTAAAATATGGCTCACACAGCATACCTATCAATCATCGGCAAAACGCAAGGTTCCATCTCTCAAGGCTGTAATACTAAGGACTCCATCGGCAACAAAGCCCAAGAATCTCATAACAATGAAATCACCGTTCTGGCTTGCAACTTTACCTTAAGCAAGCACGGTGGTCCTGCTGAGGTTGTCATTACCAAACCCATTGATAAGGCCTCGCCACTCCTTGGCAATGCTTTTTCCAAACAAGAACATTTACAATGCACAATTAATTTCTATCGCACTAATGAACAAGGCTATAACGAACACTTCTACACCATAGAGTTGGTTGATGCCTTAATTACGACCCTATCATTTAACCAACCGAACGTGCTTCAGTCGGGCGATGAAGACATGTCGGAAGAGCTCTACCTGTCTTATCGCGACATCATTTGGAAACATAAGATGGCTGGTACTGAAGGTTATGAAACATGGGAAACATTGTTGGGATGAGAAGCAAAAGTGCACCAGATTCATGGGATATTCGAGAAGTCGAAAAGGCTGGAAAAGGACTCACAATGCAAGCCGTCACACTCGCGAATCGCTATATCTCTAATGGTGGTCTAAAGAACCAATTTATTCGTGAAGTCGATAGGTTTGAACAGTGCCTTGTCAATGATTTTAAGAGTGGTCGAAAAGATAAGGAAACTGTATTTAAAGAGCTTCGAAAAGAGCGACAAAGCCTAATGGATCAAGGTAGCTTGATCATGAAGAAAGGGATTGGTCTCGTAGCTGGCGTCATGCAAGTAACAACCGGAGCAGGAATATGTTATTTTTCGGCTGCATCCTTATGTTTGATTGGCGCTCCTATGGTAGCTCATGGCATGAATAATATTCAAGAAAGCGGCAAATACTTTTTAGATGGCGATGAAAATACCACCGGATTTGTGCGAGAAGGTTATCAATTCACTGCTGAGTTATTAGGCTATTCAAAATCTCACGGTGACATCGCCTACTATGGAGCAGATTTAGCTCTGTCAGCATACGGAGCGTTAGCTAAAACCACTACAGTAAAAAATGCATCAGAGGTTTATCAAGTGATGTCCAAGCCCAATTTAAAGCCCATGCTTTGGACAAAAACTCCAAAAGCCAAGCAATTTAAGTTATTTAGGTATAGTGCTGAAGATTACTTAAGAGGCTACCAAGCATCAAACCGAGTATCATTAGGGGTCGGGGCTTTCAGTGATTATACAACAGCAAAACAATTGCACAGTGAGATTTCAAAATGATTACATTCATTTTATTTTGGGCGTTTTCTCTAATTCTTATTTATGTAACAAGAAAGCTATTTTTATACAGTAAAAATAAACTTTATATCTTCTGTAAATTTTTGGCATATGTAGTTATAGGAGCTCAATATTATTCTATTTTCCAGTATGGTTCCTTAATCCAAGGAAGTATCCCCTCTGGTATTAACCACTTTGAAGAAGTAACAGTAAAGGTTCTCAATTTACCCAATGACCTAGTACAATGGTCAAGTCTAATCATAATGTTTATTTATGCTATTCTTTGCTTTCCCAAATACATTAAATATTAGCTTATTCAAACACTCTTTCTAAGAGTTGATGTAATGTCTAATTTTATTCCTTTTACTCAAATATATCTAAAAAATGGACAAATATTGTTTAGTTCTATTACTCACCACGCTAGTTTTCGAAAGGCCATTTAAATCGAAAGTGCTAAATAAATAAACGATATAAATGAATATAAAGTTATCGTAATGTGGCACTACATACCTAAGTGAGTATGAGCTCTTTTCCCTAAAGCTATGTTGTTGTCTAGCGATATTATAAAGAGCTCTAAACACTGTTAAACCGGCCCACCTACACCTTTGAACTTCTCCACAAAAGCAACGATCTTCTGAAACACACTTTGTTTCTTGGTTTTGTATTGTGGGTTCAGTGGACTCATCTTTGGTAACGTGGAGTTAAGCTCAGTGCCGTTTTCACTGGCATATTCACGTTTCAGTGATGTCGTTATATAGCGCTTGGCAGCGTCTTCAACGAGATTTTCGCTGTTGATCAAATCCTCTGCTTCTCGCTTTTGCTCCGCTTGGGCAAAGATATAGAAAGCTTCAATGATACTTACTCTATCATCAAGTTCATCCAAGTCCGTTTGCTCGATAAAATCAACTATTAAGGTTTCTTTGGCACGGTTGCCTAGGCTGGCGCGGATCATCCGGCGCACTTCGTCAATCAGTTCTGATTTACTCTTGCGCTGCTTGTTTTTCTCGAAAATCAGCTCAAGGATGTAATCGAGATTGATCTCTTGTGATTTCAGCAGGTCAACTTCAAAAACCACGTCATCCCAGTCGATGGTGGACTCGTTTTTGTCTTTGCTCTTTTTTTGTTGGCGCAACCAGTCGCGGGTATCGTTGTAGGTTGAACGGTAATCCTGAATCAGGCGCTCTGCTGGCACATCAATCGCTTGCATTTTTGCAATAGCGTCATCATCAACGTAATACTTCGCCTTGAATGCCTCAACCACTTCTACATCGTCCATATCGACACTTTGCAGGGCTTTTAAGCCCGCAAATTCATCGTAGTTTTGCAGTACGTTTTCTACGCGCAGATATTCACCAAACAGTTTCACAAAGGCCTTTTTGTCTTTCTCGGTTTCAATCGCTGATGGATCCGGAAATCGTTCTTTCAGCTCAGCGACTACCGCCTGATAACCCCTTCGAGCTTCTCCAGTTACAAGGTCTTTAAAGCCCTCCATGTACTCTTGATAGCTTTTCTCCAGCACCACGTTCTTGGTGTTCTTGTCACCGAACAGGGTGATGGCATCAACAGTCGCTTTTTCTAAGTCACGGAAAGTCACAATGTTGCCAAAGGTCTTGGTGGCATCGTAAATGCGGTTGGTGCGTGAATAAGCCTGCATCAAACCGTGATAACGAAGGTTCTTATCTACAAATAAGGTGTTAAGTGTTGGCGCATCGAAGCCAGTAAGGAACATTCCTACAACAATGAGTAGGTCGACTTCCTGGTTTTTAACCCGTTGTGCTAAGTCGCGGTAGTAGTTTTGGAAACCTTTGCTATCGACACTAAAGTTAGTTTTAAAACTGGCGTTGTAGTCATCAATGGCGGCGCTTAAAAATTCTTTAGCGCTACTGTCCATCGCTGATACATCAAAGCCCTCATCTTGAATATCCCCAATCGCATCTTGCTCTTCGTTGGCGGCAAACGAAAAGATAGTGGCGACTTTGAGCGGTTTCCTAGCCGTCTTGCTTTGTTCGCTTTCCTCCTGAAGCTGCTTGAAGCGCTCATAGTAAGCCTTAGCGGTATCCACGCTGCTCACAGCAAACATGGCGTTAAAACCTTTGCCGCCCATTTGCTGGCGGTGGGTTTTCTGGCGGAAGGTATTCAGAATGTACTGAGTAATTTCACTAATACGCTGTGGGTGTAAAAAGGCCTTCTTCTTGTCCAGTGCGCTAAGCTTCTTCTCATCGGTTTCGGTTTCAATATCCTTAAATTTCGGACGAACATCGTTGTAATCGACCTTGAACTTTAAAACCTTTTCATCACGGATTGCATCAGTGATGACATAAGAATGCAGTTCTCGACCAAACACGCTACCTGTGGTTTCTGCGCCCAAGGCGTTGTCTGGGAAGATCGGTGTTCCGGTGAAACCAAATTGATAGTATTTTTTAAACTTCTTCTTCAGGTTCTTTTGCGCTTCACCAAACTGACTTCGATGGCACTCATCAAAGATAAATACTACCTGCTGCTGGTACACTGGTAGCGCACTTTCGCTCTTGATGAGGTTGTTGAGCTTTTGAATAGTGGTAACGATGATTTTGTTGTCATCTTTATCCAGATTGCGCTTAAGTCCTGCGGTACTGTCAGAGCCATTAACGCTATCGGGTGAAAAGCGCTGGTACTCTTTCATGGTCTGATAGTCGAGATCTTTACGGTCAACCACAAAGAACACCTTGTCGACAAACTCCAGCTCTGTGGCCAGTCGCGCCGCTTTAAAGCTGGTGAGTGTCTTACCAGAGCCGGTGGTGTGCCAGATAAAGCCGCCGCTCTCTGTTTTACTCCAGTTCCTGGTTTGATAAGCGCTGTTGATCTTCCACAAAATGCGCTCTGTAGCGGCGATTTGGTAGGGGCGCATCACCAGCAGATTATTGCTGACATCAAACACGCAGTAGTGAAACAGCACATCCAGCAGGGTATTTTTCTGGAAGAAGGTCGCCGTGAAATCTTTTAGATCTTTGAGCAGTGAGTTGTCTGACTTCGCCCAGTTCATGGTGAAATCAAAGCTGTTCTTGTTGCGTTTGGTGGTATTGGCAAAGTAACGGGTATCGGTGCCGTTGGAGATCACAAACAACTGCAAAAACTTATACAGCGAGTTGTCGGTGTTAAAGCTCTCTTTGCTGTAGCGATGCACCTGATTAAATGCTTCACGAATGGCTACGCCGCGCTTTTTCAGTTCGATGTGAACCAACGGCAGGCCATTGACCAGAATTGTCACATCATAGCGGTTGGCGGCGCTGCCAGTTTGTTCAAACTGCTTTATTACCTGCACCTTGTTGCGAGTTAGGTGCAGCTTGTCGACCAGGTAGATGTTCTCGATATGACCATCATCAAACACAAAGTCATGAATATAGTCATCGTGGATTTTGCGGGCCTTGTCAGTGATGTTATCGCTGGGATTGTCTAAGTACTGCTCAACAAAACGTTGCCACTCACCGTCAAGAAAAGTCACATTATTGAGTTTTTGCAACTGCTCGCGCACATTCGCCAGCATCTTTTTGGGGCTATTTAACTCAGGCAAAAACTCATAACCCTGATTTTTCAGATCCTCAATCAGTTCGCGCTCCAGTGCATCTTCGCTTTGGTAGCTTTCTTTGATCTGCCAGTCTCTGGTGTACTTGTTGAGCACGATAAAGCTGTTGGATTCTGCGATAGTTTTGTAATCAGTCATTTTGTGCTTCCTGCTGCCAGAATCCGTACTCACTACTTAAAAAATTAACAAGCTCTTCTAACTTCTGTTTATCATTGGTTTCTACTTCTCCAGTCTCCTCACCGGCATGCGCAGAATGACTTGAAAGGTTCAGAATTCTATTGGCAAATGGGTCAGGGTTACCATCAGCCGCTTTAGGAAGTAGCTCTACCCAGCCTTTGTGTCCTAAAAATGTTGCTGTTTTCTCCAAGATATTTCGTAGAAAGCTGAAGTGATATTTCATTATTTGATCATTACGAATAGCTTCCTTAATCTCAGATAGAAGATACAAGTGATATGAGAAAGGTGTCTTATTCCCCAATTCAGTGAGTACAAATGTACCATCAGATTTTTTATCTAAACGCGACCTCAGGGATTGATTCTCTCTATAAATCCATTGAATTGTTTCGGCTGTAGGATCTTTCGCTAGCTTGTTATTAAATTCATTAGAAAGAACATTATAAAATAGCGGATTATGTGTCGTAATGATAAATTTCAAGTCAGATTCGCTAGATTTTACTAACTTCGCCAAGTCAACTGCGAGTTCAATCAAGTGATTATCATCGAGAGAACTCACCGGGTCATCGATGAACACATACTCTAAATTATCAAATTTATCAGTACTTCTATCATCTTGAGCGCTGCTTAATTCTTCAATGGCTAGTTCCAATAGGCTGTAAAAGACACTCCAAACCAAGTTGCTCTCTTCCCCCTTGGAGATCTTTATCGGGTTACCTTGTGCGTCACCTGTCATCGTAAAACTGATTTCTGAAAAATCAGCACTGAATAAAGGTTCAATAACGCTACTGCTTAGTCGCTGAAAGTGTTCGATAATTGCCGGCCCTTGCCCTTGCTCTTCCAGTACCCAGTTAGTGAAAGCATTAGGTTGAATTTTCAACTTTCTATCTGCATCACCATCTAAATCGTTATCCCAATAAAACAGATCTTCTGTGAAGGCATTGTAATACAGTGCTTTTAATGGTGCTTGCTCCCCATTCTCATCAAGCTTTGGGGAGACTAATTGCTTAAACAAACGGGAAAGACGTGTTTTACCGGTACCGTTAAAGGCATAGATCAACTGCACTTTCTTAGGCGATGTTTGAAGGTCTTGTGCAATCTCGCTAAGTGGCTTGCTCATCTTACATATCCACCGTTACTTCAGGTTTTGGGAAGCTCAGCAGCAAATTGCGGTAGTATTCGTATTGCTTTTGACGCAGTTCAATTTCACGAGGCAAACCTTCGCTGATTGAGTTGGTTAGCGTGTCAAATTTATCCAAGATAGCGACAATACGGTCTTGTTCAATACGTGACTTTTTTGGATCATTTGGAAATGGAACCGGAATTTTTACCTTTGACACTCCATCAATAAGCAATCTTTTTACTTTCCCTCGACTCACGTGCTTAACTTTCTGCATAGTAAAGTTTTCGGTTTGTAGACAATAAGACAAATATTTCGGATTTAGTGAGTGACGGATAGCATAGCTATCATCATGAATTGCTACTTTATCTTCACCTAGCCAAGCGACAGCCTTACCCACATCTTCGATAGTTTCACTCACGCTGGATACAATGACGTCATTTGGCTCAGCAAAGCGAAGTGAACCTTCTAAGTCAGAGCGAACTTGTGAAATAGCATGTGTAGCGGAAGTACCGTAGTGAGTGTAAATTTCACCGTAATGGATAACCTTTACACCGCCATCAGTCACGAAGTCTTTTTTAGTAAAACGTTTTCCACGAATGAACTCGCCAATATCCCCCAAAGGTTTCCACTCAACTTCGCCATTTTCAAAGCTCAACAACTGATCGCGATAATAGTTGTATTGTTTTTTGCGTGCGCTAAGCTCAGTTGTAAGCTCGGTTGTCAGGGCGGTGAATGTGTCCAGAATCCGCACGATTTCCGCTTGGATCGCCAGCGATTTTTCTGGGTTATCTGGGCTGGGGATTGGGATCTCAAACTTATCCGTATCAGGCGTGGCAATTTGTGGCATTTGCATCTTGCTGCCAACATTTTGGAAATGAGGTTCGCTCATTTTCAAATAATGATAAGCATACTTTACGTTAATCGCAGAGCCATCGGAGTGATATGACCACATTTCGCTTTTATGCGAAAAGGGCTTGTCATAATACTCAAACTCAATCACCCCACGAGATTTAACGATAATCGAAGGCTCTCTGTTTATATCCTTTTCAGGAATATCTTTAAAATCTACAAATGCAAAAGTTTTACCTCCAGCAAATATTTTCAGAGGTGCTTTGTCCTTGTGCAGGGTCTTCATCTGTCCGGCAGTTATTTTTGTCCCTTTAGTGCGATTTAGCACATCTTTGAGTGGCTTCCATTCAACGTCTGCACCATCCAGCAATTTTTCCATAAAGCCTAGATTGCTCATGCTTCAATCTCCGTAACAATCGCATCAATGCCTTTACGCAGCCCGTCAATCTTAGCCACAGTTGTCGCTATCTCTTGGTTAAGCTCAGCAATATTAATCTGTTCGCGGGTATCTTTTGCTTCCACATAGCTACTTACCGACAGGTTGTAGTCGTTCTCGGCAATCTTGCTGTTATCAATTTGCGCTGCCACATGGTCAACATTGGCTTTGCTGTCGAAAAGCTTCATCACTTCTTCGATGTGATTATCGTGCATCACATTGTTGTTGGTTTCTTTTTTGAAGAAATCCTTACCGCTGGCATCGATAAACTGTGTAGTGGTATCGGTTTTGCTCTTAGACAGCACCAGAATATTCACCGCAATGGTGGTGCCAAAGAACAGGTTCGGTGCCAGCGAGATCACCGTTTCCACATAATTGTTATCCACCAAATACTGACGGATCTTTTTCTCAGCTCCACCACGGTAGAAGATGCCAGGGAAGCAGACGATGGCTGCGCGGCCTTTGCTGGATAGATAGCTCAATGCATGCAATACAAAGGCAAAGTCGGCTTTGCTCTTAGGGGCGAGTACACCCGCTGGCGCAAAGCGTTCATCGTTGATAAGGGTTGGGTCATCACTACCAATCCACTTAACCGAGTAAGGCGGGTTAGACACAATGGCATCAAAGGGTTTATCGTCGCCAAAGTGTGGATCTCTCAGCGTATCTCCCAACTGCATATTGAACTTGTCGTAGTTGATGTTGTGCAAAAACATGTTCATACGCGCAAGGTTAAAGGTGGTGTGGTTAATTTCCTGACCAAAAAAGCCGTCTTCAATGATATGCGCATCGAAGTGTTTCTTGGCTTGCAGCAGCAAAGAACCTGAGCCTGCCGCTGGGTCATAGATTTTATTGACGCTGGTTTGCTTATGCATGGCTAGCTGTGCAATCAGCTTAGAAACATTTTGTGGGGTGAAGAACTCGCCACCTGACTTACCAGCATTAGCAGCGTAGTTGGAGATCAAAAACTCGTAGGCATCACCAAACAGATCGATTTGGTTATCTTCGAAATCTCCTAGGTTAAGCCCTGCTACGCCTTTGAGCACATCGGCAAGACGCTTGTTCTTATCTTTTACTGTGTTACCTAAGCGGTTACTGGTGGTATCAAAGTCTGCAAACAGGCCTTTGATATCGCCTTCCGACTCGTAGCCATTGGCTGAGTTTTCAATTGACTTGAAGATATCGGCCAAATTGGTATTCAAGTTGTTGTTTTTGTGGGCATCGACCACCACGTTGACAAACAGGTTGCTCGGGTAGATGAAATAGCCTTTGGTTTTGACCGCATCGGTGATGATGTCATCGGTGATGATGTCATCGCTTAGTTCGGCGTAGTTGATGCTGTCATCACCACCTTCAATGTAGTTGGCAAAGTTCTCACTGATAAAACGGTAGAACAAGGTGCCGAGTACGTATTGTTTAAAATCCCAGCCATCTACCGAGCCGCGTACGTCGTTGGCGATTTGCCAGATTTGGCGTTGAAGCGCGGCGCGTTGTTGAGTGCTTGTCATGGTAGTATTTCCTGATTTCTCTGTGTTTGCCCACGCTTGGGCAACTCACTCTTGTTCGGTGTTAATTTGCTGATACACCACGAGTAGGGTAACTAGCAAACTAGTGTCTTAACTAAATTGTTGAAATTAACTTTTCCGCTACGCTTCTGAAGGAAGCAAAGCAGGTATCAAAATCATGAGGCTCGGTGTTAAATACCATAGGGGTAACAAAATCTTGAAAGCGCTGTCGAAAAACTGGGTTTTCTTCAAGCTCTTTCAGCCCGAGTTGTAGCTCTTGTTTAGGATTGTAGACAAACTCTGCATGCTGATTGCCGAAGCGCTCAATATCTTCTTCCAACACCGTTTTAAATAACGGTGTAAGTGCTTTCAGATCGAGGCTTTCTTTCTGGCCTTCGGTCTTTAAAATACAGTAAACATCATAAATATGGCGAACAAGCGTGGCATCATCCTTACGCTCAGCACTGCGCTTGACTGACATTGTACGGCGCAACATTGATATCACTTTTTCAACTAAGGTCGCGTGGATAGAGACGCAATCGAAAGCCTTCACTTCTTGTGGCTGCTTATACAGCTCTGCGACCAGTGATTGAATGCTGCGAGGCTCTACATCAAGCAGTGGTATTGTCTCCATCAACTCCAGCTTAATTATGGGGCGAAGACATGGCGCTTGACTAAACTGCTGTGGGTATCGAAGTTCCAATTCAATATAGCGATACTCATCACGCACAAGCCGTGCTTCGACGGTGAATCGCTCTGATTGGGTAATCGCCTGCTCAATCTCGTTAATGCATACCTTACGAGCCGCTTTCTTTTGGGCGCGGCTTAGTTCTTCAAATGCGGGTTTTGGGATCAATTTAATGTCGACGTCTTCTGACATTCGAAGGATCTTAACGTTGGACTTTGCTAGAGCAGTCCCGCCAGAAAAGACCATTTGATGATGCACTGGAGACACTTTCGCTAATTCTGCAAGTAAAGCGACGACCCAGTAATCTTTTTCAATAATGGCTGGGTTTCCGAGCTCAAGCGCATCGGAAACCTCAAGAAATTGTTGTTTTAATTTTTCCATATTAACTCGGCGAGTTTAATACTCGGTTACCGACAGCCAATTTGCGATTAAACTGTTTGGGGTTCCATGAGTATTGAACGGAGGATGGGATTTGGGTACTCGTACCTGAAAGACTTTGTAGCGATAGACTATCCATTTCAAAATCGACGCCTTTCATTTTAAGAATTTCTCGCATAAGGGCATCGGTCCCTCCCGGATTAGTGGGCATGGGCTTGCCAGTGAGGCTGTTAATTCTTGCTTTGGTATACAAACCATAGCCAAGCTTCATTAACTCACCTTGCTGCACAAGTTGCCTCAGTGCCCGACCTATTTGGTCATAGCTTGCAAATCCATCAAAGTCTTTGCGTTCAAACACATACCGTCTTGAACGCTTTATCTTTTGATAAATGCGGTCTACTGCTGTCATTTGAACCTCCTAACTTTCTTATGTATTGGCATTATAACGCAACGTTGATGTGTTAGGAATAAATACGGCATTAACGACAGCGAAAATACGGCATTCACACCACAAGGGGATTTAATAACTATCTGAATTTAAATATTTATTTTTATTACGATAACCATGACATTCCTATCGAAATGTATCATCACCTTGCTATGAATCTATCCCTTCTGAGATATTTAACGCATCCTCTATTTCTACGCCTAAATATTGAATGGTATTATCCAACTTCACGTGGCCAAGCAATAACTGAACAGCGCGAATGTTTTTGGTTCGAGCATAGATCAGTGTCGCTTTAGTGCGACGCATGGAATGCGTGCCATACAGATAGGGATCGTAGCCAAGTTCCGTTGCCCAACGGCGAATAATAGTTGCATAGCAGCTATAACTCATTGCCCTACCTTGTTTTCGAGGGCTAGGAAACAGATAGTCTTGAGGCGATAGTTGGCTGTAAAGCACCCGATCTTGAATCACACCACCGGAAGAAATATCCCTCACTTTCATTCTTAGCAAGTCACAAGAACGCAACTTGCAATCGATGGCAAGATGGCAAGATTGAGCAGGGCTAGTTCCATGATATTGCCTTCGATTTCTAGTCTCGTGCGAATTCGCCAGATGTCTTCAAGCTTGAAAGGCTTTTTCTGCCCAGTTAGATGACCTTTCTTCGTCCACATAATTGACCTCCAGTCTAACTTTAAAAGTGGCCTTATTAAGTTTAGATGCGGCAAATTGAATGGCTATACAGTTAGGGGGGCTGAAAAATATTGCAGACTAGAGTGAATTGGAATCTTTGCACTAACGGATTTTGGGGCAATAACAAGATAAGCCACTCCCTAAAAAAGTGGCTTTATAGGAATCCAAGGTCGTTACCAACTTAAAAAATCCAACTCAGCTCTAATATCACTTACTTGCTTATCCGTTAATTCTGGCGAGGTGCTGAGCACCCCTTTTCTTACCTTTGGTTTAGCGTTAGGATTGTCGGCCTTCAATGCCTTTGTGGTATGTTTTCGTTTTTTGGGTTTTACGTCTTTAGACTCTGTTAACACCCCCGTTATTACCGTCCCCATAAACTCTGCTGCCTCTGTTACATGACATTCACTGACATGCATATAGCGAAGTGTTGAAGAAATGCGCTTATGGCCAAGGAGTTTAGCCACCATCGGGAGCGGATAACCTTCCAGTACCGCATAACTGGCAAAAGTATGGCGTAAATCATGGATACGTACATCGGCAATATCAGCTAACACCCGCACTCTTTGCCAAATCATAGTAACCTTAGTAGGTCGGCTCACATAACACCGAAGAGGTGGAAAAACATCATCCAAATCAGCATTTACATCAAAAAACTGCTTACCTATCTGCAAAAGAAGTTTTCGAGCACCCTTACCCACATATACTACTTTCGCTCCCGTTTTACTGTCTGGCAAATGCCACTCATCTCCTTTCACAAATGACCATTGCAGCCCCGTCACTTCAGAAATCCGACACCCCGTTAAAAGCACAAGCTTTATGACCTGACAGCAACACGCCTCAATCTTTCCCTGTTGACTCACTGCTCTTAAAGCATCTTCAAGTCGTGATAATTCATCCAGACTTAAAAAGCGATTCAACTTCTTTTTTCGGTTCTGCTTGATACCATCACAAGGATTGTTCAAACAATACCCTTGCCTCTCGGCATAATTAAAAATGGAGCGAAGTACATCAAGAGTGCGATTAGCCGCTCCGGCATAGTCCTGGCTTAACTCATCAAACCAACGCTGCACATGGCACGAACCAATACGGGTGACAGGGTAACGACCGAATGCCGGCAATAGGTGTTTATTTAATGCACCTCTCGCTCCTTTCTGCGAGCTGGGTTTCCATGTCGAACATACATTATCTAACCATTCATCTTGCACCAACACATCAAAGCGCCTCGCTCCTACTGCCCTACCCTTACGCTGCATCAGGCTTAACGATTTTTGACGAGCCTGACTCAAAGAAAGGCTACCTACAGGTGCCACAATCTTATTTCCACCGTCTGTCTTGATGACATAAAAACGGGAGGTATCTTTGCCTACTCGCACCCCAAACCCATATTGTTTTGTATCCCAAACAGTATACGTTTTGGATTGAGGCAATAAGCTCTTAATCTTTTGCTGAGTAAGTTTGATATAGTTCATGAGCGCATCCCCTTAACCAACGCATCAGAGATACGAGAAGCCGCTTTACAAGCGTCCAGACTGCTTAAGTGGGCGTATTTCAACGTTGTTTCCACTTCCGCATGACCCAATAAACGACTCAGTACCGTTAAGTTAATATTGGACTGAATCGCAATACTGGCGTATGTGTGGCGTAAATCATGGAGGCGAACACCGTCTAATTCAGTTAAACGACGCACTTTACGCCAAAATGACCCCAAGGCTGCCTCAGATATTGGCTTGGTCTGGCATTTAGCTGGAAACAAATAGTCACTATTTGCTCGCCACTCTTTTAGATACGCTCTAACCTGTGAGCAAAGGTACACCGTTTTTGCGCCGGTTTTGCTGTCTGATAAATGCCAATGCCCTCCCCTGTAATCTTTCCATTGCAACGTTCTCACTTCCGAAGAGCGGCACCCCGTATAGATTAACAATCGGATAATCATGACGAGCATTGGATTATCGGGTTCCAACGTATCGAGCACATGCCATAGGCGGCGCAACTCTTCCGGACTGAGGTAGCGTTCGACCTCTCCCGCTTTATAACGCTTAAAGTGACGACACGGGTTAGTGTTTTTATGTCGATACCCCCACGCCTCACACTGCTGCATCATGACAGACATCAACACTAACGCCTGGTTCGCGGTGCCTTTAACATGAGTTAGCTTAGCAAACCACCTTTCAACATCTCTTCGCTCTATAGTATGAACCTGTCTATCGCCTAAGATGGGCGCAATATGTAACCGAAAAGCTCTCTTGTTCTTTACCGTTGTTCTTGGTTTCCAGTGACGCGGATAACGCTCAAAAAACTCCTCAGCGAAGAGGTGAAGCGTTATTGGTGGCAGCTCTTTCGTATCCTCCAGATAGCGAGTCTGGTGAACTTCATTCATCACCTGTTTTCGCGCCTCTCGTAATGACAAGTCGGTCGCTTTGCCAAGCTTTCGATGAACCCTTAACCCTTCATGCTGAAAGCGAATATAAAAACGCTTACCTCCTGATGGATACACTCTTAAATACAATTCAGGGACTTTTGTATCGTAGAACTCTTGAATCAGATGGTCAGGCGGGGTGCGTTCGACAAAGCGTTGTGTGAGTAAGATTTTTTTCATCGTTTAGTACCTTCATATAGGGACATAGAATCACGAAAAATTCGTAAAAACATGTCGTATCAATGAAAGACACAAACTACACACTCTTTAACTATCAAACACTTACTACAGACAACCATCCATAATCGCCAGATTATGACGTGGTGTGTGGTTCCTACTCAAAGACCCTACGACGCTAACAATGATCACTCATCGGTTAACAATCTAGAGCGGAGGGGTTGCAGCCAGTGCGAAGCGAAAAGCCGAACGGTGGCGATTGAAACGGGAAGAACAGGCAACGTGTGCCAGGCTTGGAGAGGAGATCAACGAAATGCCACTTGCACCACAACGGTGCGACATGTGTTATTTGAAGTTTGGAGAAAAATAAACGGCTTGAACTTTTTGGATGTATATTTTTCGGGCACTCTCGGTGCGTTTGGAAAATCCAGCATTATAAGCACCGACACTGTTCCAGTTATAACCATGACTGGCAAAGTTAGACGCTAATACCCAAGCGCCAAGCGACACATTAAAACACGGCTCGTAAACGTTGGATTCATTAACATTGAATTCAGCGAAACGAGGAAACCAAGACGAGTTAATTTGCATTAATCCAAAATCACGGCTAATTATTTCACCATTTTGATTTTTGTTTTCGTTGTAAGCGTTGGGTCTAAGACTGCTTTCTACTCGCGCAATAGCTCTAAGCAAATCAGGTGATACGTTATAATGCTCTCCAGCCTCTTCAAAGCAAAATGCCGAAACCGCACTAGGAAAAATAAGCAATGGTAAACATGATTTTTTCATAAGCAAAAAAATGGAGTCCATCAGGACTCCATTTTATCGCACATTTGAAGAGATTAATATTCAATCGGTAACAAAACCGTGGTAACACTTCTATCTCTTTCGGTAATAATCCAGATACGCTCACCACACAATTTATATTCAGATAAAACCCGTTCGCCTATTCGGGTAGCTTCATCATTCGTGATTTTATCTTCTATGCAGATAGAGCCCCAATCCCCATTTTTATGACGAGCCAGCGCAATAGACAAACTCCCCTGTGAACCACTGTTATTTTCTAGTATATCAGCAACACCTTGTGTCATTACCGTTTTTCCTAAGTCAAAAGGAATAGCCGTACAAACATACGTTTTTGCTTTTAAATCATCTTGAGCTTGGGTAGTGTTTAGTGTGTTCATTATTTAATACCTCATACAATTATATTTTGAACATGCCTTGATATTTGTTAGAGCAAATATCCAGGCGATTTTATTTCTGGTTTATTCGTAGTACGTTCGCCACTGTCTATACACTTGATAAACATCGTCGTATGAATAACCATACTCTTCGAGCTTTTCCACACAGTCGGTAATATCATTGGTATAAAAACACTCGTGATTAGAGAGTTCACGACGAATAATTGCCTCCTTGCCATTTTCGGCAATATCTTGCTTAATCCCTTCTTTTTGAATTTCCTCTAAGCGTTCGACTAATTTCTTAGCGTTGTTTTTTGGCACAATCATTCCCATACCAAGAGACACGTATTCAACGCCTTTTTTCTTAGCTTCGTCGAACTGCTTATTAGAAAAAGCGAAGAATGCGCCTAGCTCATCAAATAAAGCGGTTTGTGGTTGTTGGATGTAATCTGATAGATATTTCATAACTTAAGCCTCAACGTTAAAATTAATGGTGGTATCAATTAATGTGGCAGTTAGGGCTTTTGCTATTGCGCCACACTCTTGTTTAATTGCCGATATTGAAAGTTGTGAAAGTAGAAAGTTCTTAACGAATTTCTCATTGCCATTCGAATCAACCGCCACGACTTGATAACCTGCCTCCCATAGCTCGCGGGGTGTATCCCATGAACCAAAACGCTCCCCACGAATCACCACCGTAACCACGTTTTCCGGCTTTAAAGAAACGGGTAATTGTCGAAGCAAGTAACGAGAGATATCATTTTTTGGTGAGCTTTCGTGCCCAGCGGCGAAACGCTGGTCGCTGACCTTCGATTTAGAGAGAGTTGGGGTTGAGTGTCGTTGTGCCATAAGGAGTTTCCTTCTGTTTGAGTATCACTTTTATGGAGCCGCTTGGCTCTCCCATTCCTCAAACAGGGTTCTTCTTTGCAAGGGCGCGCAGCGGCTTCGCCCTACCTTGCAAAGAGGGTTCTGGGTGAGGATGGTTTACAGCCTGCGAGCGCCATCAAATGATGCGAGTTGAAAGGAAAATCGGCACATAAGACACCGAGCCCTTACTCGAACTTAATCGAAGTCAGTGAAAGTTTTTATGTGAGGAGGTACGACGAACGGCAACGAGGAAGTATGACGAGGCGCAACTACGCAGTAGCGAAGGCGTTGGGTGATTGTCCGCAGGAACTTAGAGCCATATCGAGCTTGCTCGATGGACATGGCTCAAGTTATCGGGGGAGGAGCGTAGCGACGGAATGAACCGACCGAAGCGGTGTGCCGCGTAGGGAGAACGCCAATAATAATGCTTACATGTAAAGCTGCTATGTGACACTGAATTTAAACGGACATAACTTCTAAGCTGTTTCTGCCCCAAAATCGTTTAGAGCCTGCACTCTATAAGAATGAGGCAACAGGAATTTACCCTACTAAAAGTAATCACTTCCCCCTTAAAACACCTAAAAATATTCCATCTGTTTGATATAACTACCAGTTGCACATATTCGATTGTGTTAGCATCCGAAAGGTCAGTGTTACACCACATCAAAGGAGGAAAACCTTGGCTAGACGAGGTAGTGGTTTACGAACGGCTATAAAGGTTGTTAAGGCAATAGATCGAGCCAACAAGCAAGCAGCTCGTGAATCCCAGCGCAGGCAGAAAGCTCGTGAGCGAGCGCATGCTCACGCAATGAGAGAGCACGAAAGAGAAGTGCGAGAAGCTCAGCGTGAATTACAGAGGCAAGCAAGACTAAATAAGTCAGCAGCAAAACAGGCTTTTAAAGACGCAATAGCTAGCGCCGCAGAAGAGTATCAGGATAGATGCGAAGAGCGAGCGGCTTTAAGGAAGCAATTCATACAAGAGGTTTTAAAGTAATCAATGGATAATAATTTACTGATGTTGGCGGGCTTGTCATTAGTAGCTGTCGTACTAACTTATATTCTAACTAAAAGCTCAGCCGATAAGAAAATAGAGAAATTCAAATCACTAGATGAAGCGCTAACAAAAACAAAAGAAGAATACGATTCAGCATGTATAAGCCGCGAATCAATAATTACTGCCAATGCAACAGCAAAACGAGAACTTGAAAAGATCAACGAAGAAACTGCCGAACTCCAGGCACTGAAAGGACAAGATGATGCGCTAAAACAAAGTATTCAGGAGCAACAATCGCTTTTGGATTCCGCTAAATCAACATTAGACGAGCTTAACTCCAGTATTGATAAAGGGGAACTTGATCTAGAAGAGTTAATGGGTGATATCGATTTATATTCAAGACTTGATGAATACACTGCTCATGGTCATTTTGAAATGCCACAGTACCTTTACGAAACATCGACCCGATTCGCCGAAGAGATCAAGGATGTTAGGCAGCAGCAAAAAGACATGATCAAAGATAAAACAGCGATCACTTTCCCAGAGTCAACGGTGATATCTAACGACAAGTCATTCAATAACAAAATTCTAAATGGTCAGGTTAAGCTCATGCTTACGGCTTTTAATATTGAATGTGACCTGCTTATTGGGAAGGTATCCCCAAGTTCGTTTGGGCGCACTCTAGAACGTATAGAAAAGCTTGCCAATACACTAGAAAAGTCAGCCGCGACATTAGAGTGTGGATTCGATATAGATTACATCGAACTTAAGTTCGAAGAGTGTAAGCTTCAATACCAATACACACTTAAAAAGCAGGAAGAAGTCGCTGAGCAGAAGCTTATCAAAGAACAGATCCGTGAGGAACAAAGAGCGATTAAAGAGTTTGAAAAAGCGATTTCCGATGCAGAGAAAGAAGAAAAAATGTACCGTAATCTACTTGATAAAGCACAGCGAGAGCTTGCTAAAGCTACTGATCAAGACCGTACTGAAATGGAGCAACGCATCGCAATCCTTGAACAACAGCTTGCTGAAGCTGAAGCGAAAGAAGAACGAGCTAAGAGTATGGCAGAGCAAACCCGTAAAGGGCATGTCTACGTGATTAGTAACATTGGTTCGTTTGGTGAGGATGTTTACAAAATCGGTCTTACTCGTCGACTAGAGCCTATGGACAGGGTTAAAGAGCTTGGTGATGCAAGTGTACCGTTCCCATTTGACGTACATGCCATGATTTACACGGATGATGCTCCAGCTCTTGAAACAGCACTACATCGTGAATTCAATTCTAAGCGTGTAAACGCTGTAAACCTTCGGAAAGAGTTCTTTAATGTCGACCTTGTATCTATCCAAGAAGCCGTAGAAAAGATAGCTGGAATAGAAGCCGAATTTAAAATGACTGCTTTAGCTGAGGATTACTATGAAAGCTTGAGATTAAGTGAAGCAGCATAAAGTGGAAATGCACAGAGCTAGCTGCTGTAGCTAGCTCAATTCTGCCCCAAAGTTGCTTAGACCTTTTACTCATTCACACCCTGTTCACGGGTTTTTGCAATACTAAAAGTTATCGATTCTTCCCATGCTGTTGGCTGTTAATCCCCGAGATGTATCATGGGGGTAGATTCCACCACACTCCAAGGCTTCAGCGTGTCTTTTCCACCATCGAGCGATTGTCCTTTCTTAGAAGAAAAAGCCGCCTAAGTCAGCGGCTGTTCATTGCTAGCAAAGATGTCTTTCATCTTGAATCTATCGTTCATCGCAAACACTAAACTACAGACTTGCGGCATTCAACACACTTCTGTATAAAACGCGATGAGCAATAATATGCTTATGTAAGTATTAGGATTATTAGTTGCCATAGTATCATAACATGAAGTGATTAGACGGCTTACGGCCTGCTAATCACCGTTGTGTACTAGGTAGAAAAGATGAACAATAACATTAGATCGAATATGTACAGAGATGTGTTCACAGAACTTGCTTACATCGTGTTTTTGTGGCTTGTCTTCTATTGGCTTTAAAGTGGTAATCATCATTTAATACAATCGCTTACATTAATAATGTGTTGTGGTGTAGCTGCTAGGATCCTTATGTTATGGAATAAGTTTCGGCAAGGTTCTCTAAAAATATTAGGAGGGAAGTTATTTTTCAAAGGGTTAGCTTGCGATGTAACTTTGTTGTATGACTTTCTGCCGTTAGGAATAGGCTCGACCATAAAGGTCTCATATTTTGAAGAGACTATGCAGAAACGTAGTATTTACATTCCGAAAATACGCTAAGCCATGAACATTGGCAACAATTGTTAGATCAACGTACATAACAAACACCTCAAGAGGGACAGCCAACGCGTGGCATTTTCATTATGCGTTGGTTTTCGTGATTGCAGTATTATGCGGAAGCTTGGTAGTAGCGTTGGCTGCCCCTTAAGCGGGCGTTAAATGTATAATTTTTACAATGGAGTAATTAAATGAGTCAGTTATCAGTTACACAAGAGTCTTTAGCTAGGATGCAATCTTTTGAGGCAAAAAGTTTAGCGCGAGAGGAAGATTTAGGGCGAAATTTTGATTTCTCAGCAATTGTAGCGCCAGCGTCTAAATTAATTCGATTATATAACCAGTTAGGTTTATCTACACTGGAAGACTTTCCTGATGCAATTCTTCTTCAAATCAAGCAAATCGCTGATGCAGACTTTAATCGTTTTCAACAAGCATTAGATTTTGATCCGACTACTGTAGAAAATCAAAATCCAACACAACCTCGAGACCATATCATTCAGCAAGTAATTGCTGCTTATGATCAGACTTTTCAAAAACTATTCCCATTCATTTCATACGGAACCAGTAAATCCGTTGATTTCCAAAGAATGGAAAATGAAGCGCGAGCAATGCTCCAAAATGTCAAAGATGAAGCTACGGTAATTACTAATGAGCTTACAGCTCATCAAGAGCAAGCTGAAAACGTTTTAGCCGATGTGCGCAAAGTTGCTGCTGAACAAGGTGTTTCGCAACAGGCAATATACTTCAAAGATGAATCTGAAGCTCATGAAAATGAATCTGAATATTGGAGAGTTAAAACGATCCAAGCAGCAATCGCACTCGGAGTTTACGCTTTTTGTACCTTATTTATTCACAAACTAGCATGGTTTAAGCCTGAAGATAACTTACAAGCACTACAATTGATGACAAGTAAGGTGCTAATCTTCGGTGTAATTGCGTACTTGCTTTTCTTAGCTGCAAAAAACTTTTTATCTCATAAACATAATGCAATTGTTAATAAACACAGACAAAACGCACTAATGACTTATAAAGCACTAACAGATGCAGCAGTCACTGGTGAAACTAAAGATATAGTTCTCAATCATGCTGCTTCTTGTATTTTCTCTCCTCAAGACACTGGCTACATAAAAAATGAAAGCTCCAGTTCACAAGCAGGTGTTGGGCGTTCAATTATCGAATTGATGCCCAAAACCTCAATGAAGCTTGATGGTTAGGTGTTTTTATACATTTAACAAAGCCTCAAGAGGGACTGTCAACGCGTGGTGTTTCCAGTCCCATTGAGCCGCGATGGTTATGGTTGTTGCATTTGAGTTTAGCGTTATGCGTTGTCAGGGCGTTAGGTGAGCAATTGAGTAATGAGGCAATAAGTGGACGACAAAAAAACTCTTTCTGGAGCAGAAATAAGGCAGAAAGTGTAAACCTCCCCTAATTAGTTGCGCCCATAATTAGAGGTTTCGGCTTGTTCATTCTTCATTAAATATTCCCATG